>CACBRT010000035.1 GCA_902541695.1 uncultured Alphaproteobacteria bacterium
ACTAAGAAAAACCCACACTACTTTTAAAATCGTTCACTGTGGTAATTTATTAATTTTATCATGAGTTTCATACCTTGCAGAGTGATAGGTTAAACTTTTTTGTAAGTTTGCCTTTCTTTTAGAATAATTGAAAATTGTTTGAGTATTTGTAGTTGGTAAACTAAAAATTAAGATATTATAATTTAATGAAAAAACTATAATCAATCATTTTAATATTTGAAATATGAGTAATTTAGAAAAGAAAACAGTAAGAAAAGTTTCTGATTTTCTTAAGAATATCTGTCATACTGAAATGGTGATTGAATTATCTGAAACTGCAAGAACAGCGCAAGATGCTGCAAATGCTCTACAAGTTCCTGTGGGTGCAATTGTTAAGTCTCTATTGTTTATTATTAATAATGATAACAAAGAAATCCCAGTCGTTACCTTAATAGCAGGTGATAAGAAATGTAGAATAGAATTAATATCTAAAGTTTTAGGTGTTAGTGGAACTGTAAGAAGACCTAATGCTGAAGAAGTAAAAAAAATTACTGGATATTCCATTGGGGGAGTTTCTCCTATTGGATTATCCAAAAGTATAAAATTGATAATTGATACTTCACTTAGGAGATTTGACAAAATTTGGTCTGCAGCAGGACATCCTCATTGTGTTTTTTCTGCTTCTTTCTCTCAATTAAAGGATATAACTTGTGCTTTGGAGACCGAAAAATTAACAGAATAAAAAACTATATAGCATCATAATGATGCGAATAAGACTTTGGTCAATATTCTTAATAGCAGAGAACACTATCCTATTTAATTGACTCTTCAATTAGTTTATCAGGCATTGCAAACTCTGCTTTATATCCATCTAGAAGTGTTTCATCGTAACCCCTTGCTTTAGCAGACATTCCTGAGACAAATATGGCAACATTTGTATTCTTTAAATTTTCAAGATGTTCGTGTAAATCTCCAGTTCCTTGACCAACTATTTCACCAGCACTTTTGCAATTCAGTATATTTACTCCGTCTGCCGCGAGAAAAAGTGTTACTTCGTGCCCTTTTTTTTCTGCAGCAAGGGCAATCATCAAACCTAATGTTACTTTATTTTTGAATTCTAAATCGCTGTGAATATGAACCAGTAATTTTGACATTTATTTCTCCTTTATTGATTCATTAGATGATAATAATCATGTAATGGATCTGTTCCAGTTTCTTCACTTTTCTTATTTGACCTTTCTATCATCATAGAACCTATTCTATCTGAGTACTTTTCTTTGTATTCCTCATAATATTTCATAGCATTATTAATTACTTCCTACTTTTCATAACTATTTCTACAATGATCCTCTTCCCACCAGAATAATCCATTAATTAAAAAACAAAAGTTCCATTTATTCTGTGTTAAACGAAAGTACTGTCTTGCACTCACAGTTTGATTATTCTTCCCACCAAAGAGAGTATTGACAAAGATACTAAAACTTATGGAAACTCTTCCAAACCATTTTCCGATTTTTTGAAACATTATTTATACTCCCTTATCATCTTTGTCTTCAAACAAAAAAGTCAGAACAAAAGAGAAGTTGTTCCGACTTTAATCATTAAGATAGAGTTTTATTTGGTGTCAGTTTCTTTTATAATTTTTTAAATTCGATATATTTAAAATACACCTAAGTTTTGTCAAAAGTATTACAAAATAATGACAAAAATATAATTAATCTGATTTCTAATTTCCAGTTCTTCTTATTTTTCTCATCATGCATCAAAATACTTGTTGTTTGATTTTTCGGATTTGGATTTTGAATAATTTTTGAATTTAGTTTAAGACCAGACTTAGTAACTTCACTTATTAAAGTATTCTATAGCAGGGATAATGTAAGCCTTTGGATTATCTCTGACGAATAAGAGATCCATAGAATCCAAAGGCTATGCTCAAAGATTGCATAGGTAATGCCAAAATATTTATTTAGCAGAAATTATTTCACATTCCTGTAATAAAATTTTCACATCTTTATGTAGTAATAATAAAATATAATAAGGTTTATCTTAACCAAAACGCCTTACAAAAATCTTTGGAAATTTCTATGACTTTATTACAAAGTTCCTCTGTTTAAACGCCTAGATTTTCCAAAGGTTGAGGTCACACTATGAATAAAATAACTGTAGAATTTAGATCAATTAAAGAGATGTGTGACCTATATAAAGTTACACCAAGAACACTAAGATTTTATGAATTTATGGAGTTACTTTTTCCAATTAGAGAAGGAAAAAGAAGACTATTTACAAGAAGGGACCAAGCTAGATTAAAATTAATTTTACAAGGTAAGCGTTTTGGATTTTCTTTGGAAGAAATCAGACAACTTCTAAATCTATATGATATAGGTGACCAACAAAAAACTCAATTATTAAAAACTTATGAACTTGCAAACGAGAAACTTAAAGTAATGATGAACCAAAAAGAAGAACTAGAGTCAGCTATTGAAGATTTGAAAAAAATGTTAAAATGGGGAGGAGAGGTTTTGGCATCAAAAGGAGTGATGTAACTCTCCTAAGTAATCCTAGAGTTATACATAGCACATATCTTTATAGGCGCTTACAATCTTCAATGCAATGTGACCGCTTTTGTGCACTATAGAAGATAAGGTCTATTAATCGCTTTTAGCTTTCTTTCAGATTAAGATGATGCAAAACTTCAGATTTGTTTCAAGAATTGGATTCTGTTCTGGGAAAGGAAATTATAATGGTTAAGTTAAGTAAAGATAAACCCCTGATTCATAATGAGTGCGAAATTAATGAAACTTCTTTTGGAAAATATGTAGAAATAGGATATGGAAGTAGACTTAACAATTGTACAATTGGAGATTATTCTTATTGTGATAGGTATACAGATATAGCCAATTCAAAAATTGGTAAATTTTCTAATATTGCAAGTTTTGTTCGGATAGGACCAACTGATCATCCAATGGAAAAAGCGAGTCTTCACCATTTTTTATATCGATCTTCTGATTATTGGGATGATAGTAAACATGATGATAGTTTTTTTATACAAAGAAAATCTAAAGTTACTGAAATTGGGCATGATACCTGGATCGGGCATGGTGCAATTATCAAACCTCAACTCAAAATAGGAACTGGAGCTGTGGTGGGTGCAGGATCAGTAGTAACAAAAAATGTAAAACCTTATACTATTGTGGCTGGAGTGCCAGCAAAACCAATTAAAAAAAGATTTAGTGAAAATATAATTGAAAAGCTTTTATATCTGTCCTGGTGGAACTGGAGTCATTCAAAAATTAGATTAGCTTTAGATGATTTTAGAAATGATAATATTGAAAACTTTTTAGATAAATATTCATAATCTAATAAAAAAAAATAATAAAGAAAAGTATAACTAAATCCATTATCAAAGAAAAATAACAGAATTTATATATAAAAACAGTTACTTAAAATAAAAAAAAAATTAAACATTTTGTTATATTTTATACATTTTTATTTTTTAAAGAATAATTATTAGTTTTTATTTTTTCGTTTTTAAAATGTCTGGAATTTTTCTCAAAAAGATTAATAAATCATTTGGAAATACCTTAGTATTAAATAATGTAGATTTAGAAATCTATGAAGGTGAATTTTTAACTTTAGTAGGACCATCTGGTTGTGGAAAATCTACTCTATTAAGAATACTTGCAGGATTAGAAAGCTCTGATAGTGGTGAGGTTTTTATTGGAGGAGCTGATATGACTAAGGTAAAACCCGCTGATAGAAATTTGGCCATGGTATTCCAATCATACGCTCTCTATCCTCATTTAACAGTTTCAGAAAATATGCTTACTCCTCTCAAACTTAGACATTTAAGCACTTTAGAAAGATTTCCTTTAATAGGTCCATTTATTTCAAGAGAAAAAAGAAATGAATTAACAGAAAGAGTAAGAAAGACTGCTAAAATTTTAAAACTAGAATCTTTTTTAAAAAGAAAACCTGGGCAGTTATCTGGCGGTCAGAGACAAAGAGCTGCACTTGGTAGAGCAATGGTTAGAAATCCTGTTGGATTTTTAATGGATGAGCCACTTTCAAATCTTGATGCTGCTTTAAGAGTTCATATGAGATCTGAACTATCTGAACTACATAAAGCATTAGGTTCAACATTTGTATATGTTACACATGATCAAGCAGAAGCTCTAACTATGTCAAATCGTTTAGCTGTTATGCTGGCCATGCAGCATGGTTTGTTCCCCTTGGAGAATAAAAAGGTATACCTGAGAAAGAACCATTTAAAATTAAATGACAGTGCCCATGAAAAATAAATCTTATTTTATCTTTAAACTCATTACATACTTCTCTTAATAAAGAAGTATCTAAAAGTTTGATCTGGTCTACTGGTTTGATTTTTGTATCAACTATATTATGATGAAGAAATAAAAATATGTCTTCATCTACTGTACTAAGAGTTTCTCTTAACCAATCTTTTCTATTCATACAAAAGTGACCAGCATGTGTTTCTGGACCCCAAGTATCTAATAGTATCGCAGAACCTTTACTTAACTTAACTACTTTTTGAATAAAGCCATTTTTATCTGATAATGTAGGAAATACACTTAAAAAATTTGCTCTGTCATCATGATTCCCAATGCATAAGTGAATAGGTATTTTATTTTTTTCTATTATATTCTTAAGTCTTAAATAATCTGATGTTTCTCCCCAATCTGATAAGTCACCAGTTATAATTATTACTTCAGCATCATATTGATTTTCATTTATGTGATTTAAAACATTTTGGAAATTGAGATTTGGGTCTCGACCCAGAATAGATTTGCCTTCAGTAGTCAAATGAATGTCTGTAATTTGTATAATTTTCATTTTGTAATCTTTCGAAAAAAAAGGAGCCAAAAAATGGCTCCTTTATATTTATTAGAAACTAAGGAAGGAGATCTCCCACTTCTTCGGCTAATTGCTCTTGAAGTTCTTTCATATCCTCATATTCTCCTGTTACTATACCTTCAATAGCATCATAGATCACTTGAGTAATAGCTAAACCATTATCACCTGGATAAGCTTGCCAATCGCTCAATAATGGTAACTGTCTTACAGCTGTTGCTTTATTAGGATTTTCTGAATAGAAGTCTTTGAGAATAATTTCATTTGCTGCCTGATTTGGAGGCATATATCCTGTAGTTCTAGCAACGTCTGCAGCACCTTCACCAGATGTAATGAATTTTAACCAAGTCCAAGCAGCATCAATCACTTCAGGATCGTCGGATTGACTTACCATCATAGCAGCATTTCCTCCGGCTGGTAATCCCATTGGTTTTAAAATCAAAATCAGCCTTTGCCCTTTCCACAGATGCTACGGAAGATGTTGACCAGAAAAACATTCCAGCTTCACCAGAAGTGAATAATGTTGATCCATCTGAAGTCGAAAGATTAGGCATTTTACATCCTCTGAAAATAGATTTCATGGTTTCAAGTGCTTGCAAACCTTCAGGTGTATCAATCATAAATTTTCCGTTTTCCATTACTCCTTGTCCTTGGCTCCACATAAGAGCTTGTAAGAACCAATTTCCAGTTATATTCCATCCCCAAAACATTGGGTTTTTAACGCCTGCATCCATAAGTTTTCCACAAACATCAATAACTTCTTCCCATGTCTTAGGTAAATCATCTACAGATTTAACACCAGCCTTAGCCATAACATCCATATTGTAGTAACCAACTGGTAATGAAATAGAGAAAGGTAATCCATATACATCATTTCCAAAAGTTGATAATTTCAACATTGCAGAATGATAACCATCTTTTGAAAAATTAGCCTCTTTAGCTATGAATGGTTCAAGTGATTTAGCGATCCCTTTTTCAACTAATATTGCTTGTCTATTTAAACCCTGCATGGTGATATCTGGGAGTTTATTTGCAACTGCTTCTCTTAAAATAGTATTGGTTCCATCTTCATAATTTTCATAAGCAGCTCTCATTTTTATTTCAATGTTTGGATGAGCTTCATAAAATTTAGGAAGAATTTTTTCATATGTTACATCAAATAATTGAGAATAAGGATAAGCAAACTCTACTACTACCTTTGCTTGTAATAAGCTTCCTGGTAGAGTAAGAAGAGCTACCAGAAGAGTGGATAAATATTTTGTTTTCATTGTATGTCCTCTTTTTTGGTTATGGGGTTTACAAAATTCACAGTTTTGTGAACCCCTGTTAACATCAATAAGTTTTTACTTATCGAATTTTGTGATTTAAGTTTCATTTCATTCCACTTAAAGTAATTCCTTCAATAAATCTCTTTTGTGCGAGCATAAACGCTACAATTAATGGTGTAACTATAACTGTTGAAACTGCCATTATTGGTCCATAAAAAGTTCCATCAGAGTCGGCTCTATATTCTCTCATTCCAATTGGAGGGGTAAATAAGTTTCTTTCTCCAGTTATAACAACTCTAGGCCAGAAATAATCATTCCAATGGGCTACAACAGAAAAAATAGCAAAGGCTAATAGAGCAGGTATTGCTGTTGGTAGCATTACTTTCCAAATGATAGAAAATTCTGACATCCCATCCATTCGACCAGCATCTATAAGGTCATCAGGGACTGTCATAAAAAATTGTCTCATTAAAAAAATTCCAAAAACTGAAATTGTCCATGGAATAATTAAAGCTGCATATGTATTCGTAAGTCCCACTTTTGCTAACATTATATATAAGGGAAGGGCTATTGCATGAACTGGGATTAACAAACAAAATAGCACTAATGAAAATGCAAAGTCCCTTCCCCAAAATCTTAATTTAGCTAATGCATAGGCTGCTGGAAGAGCAACAATTACTTGAATAAGAAATATAGAAACAGTTACTATAACACCATTTAGCAAGTATCTTAAAAGTGGTGCAAAAGTAAAAGCAGATTGATAATTAAAAAAAACAGGCTTTTTTGTACAGTTCTTTTTAACTTCATCAAGTAAGATATTATAAACATCTCTTTCAGTTTTTTCAGGATATAGCTCTAATGTATCTTTTACTTCTTCTCTCTCTGGTTGTCCTCGATGAACACAAAACTCATCAATAATGACCTCCTGTGATCCGAAAAATCCCGTATCAGCTCCTGTTTCGATTTCACGTTGTGACTTAAAGGAATAACTAACCATAGTATAAAAAGGGGCTATTACAATGAGCGCTCCCAAAATAAGAATGGCGTGTTTTATTGTTTGTCCAATAGAAAAGTTCATGAATAGTGAACCCTTTTTTCCACTAAATATCTTTGAACCAGAGTAATCATCATTACAAAAATTAAAAAAATAATTGTTATTGAAGCACCTATTCCTATTAAGTTTTGTTTTATTCCTTTTTCGAAAATTGCATACATCATTACATAAGCTGTTTTGGAAGGACCAGCTCCCCTAGTCCAAAATGCTTCAACGATATCAAATACTTGAAATGCTTTTATGCATGAGATTGTAACTACAAAAACAGTTGTTGGTCCTAAAGCAGGCCAAGTGACTAATCTAAATCTTTCCCAACTACTTTTGGCTCCATCCATTTCTGCAGCCATATATAACTCTCTAGAAACACTTGTAAGACCAGCAAGATAAAGAACCATATTAAAACCAAAACCTTGCCAAACCCCTATAAAGCAAACAACCCAAATGGCATAATCTTTATCACCAAGCCAATTAGGCATGCCGTCTTCGCATGATCTACCGAACCAGGTATCCATTTTTTCAAAACCTAAAAAAGATAAAGTTAGTAAATTTTTAAGCCAACCAATTTCACAGCCTGATTGTAAAAACCTGTTTATTTCTCCAATAGAAGGGTGTAGCATGATTTGCCATACAATAGCCATTGCCATTAAAGTAGCCATTACAGGTAGAAAATATATTGTTTTGTATAGATCTCCAAATCGAGTGATAGAATTAATTAATAATGCAGCACCAAGACCTAAACCTACGGTTAAAGGTACTACTACCAAGACATAGCGAAAAGTTGCACCAAACATTTTTTCGTAAGATGATCTTGTAAAAATTTTTTCATAATTATCCAGTCCCACAAAATTTGCCCCAGGGTTCCCTAGGGAGTAATCTGTTAAACTCAGTCCCAAAGCCATAATTATGGGTATCCCAAAGATAATAATCATCAAAATAATAGCTGGTGCTAAAAACCAGTAAGCGGATTTATGAACTGAATTCATGCTATTTTCTTGTTGGTAATATTATTTGGATCAAAGACTTCAACTCGCTTACCTGCTGAATTAAAAAATAGAGCGTATTTTTGTGAAAAATTGAAGTTGAATTTGGCATCTACTTGTAAATTTAATGCTTCTTCAGGTGATACTCTTAATATTATTCTTTTTTCAATATTTGGAGATTCTACATGCATAAAAAAATCAGAACCTAAATTTTCTCTATGCTTGATTATTCCTTTAATGCAATTTCTGTCATTTGTTAGTGATAAGTGCTCTGGTCTAATACCAATAGATATTTTTTTATCCATGAAATGTTGAAAATTTCCTTGAATTTTAAATCCACAGATCTCTACCTGATTAGATTTTATTACATTACAAGAAAAAATATTAATTTTGGGAGATCCAATAAACTCAGCAACTCTAATATCCGATGGTTTTTCATAAATTTCTCTTGGTTTCCCTAATTGTAGTATATTACCGTCCATCATAACAGCTAAACGATTTGACATAGTTAGAGCTTCTGCTTGATCATGTGTAACATATACAAATGTTGAACCTAATGCTTTATGTAGTTCAGATAGTTCAGATCTCATATGAACTCTTAAAGCAGCATCAAGATTTGAAAGTGGCTCATCCATTAAAAATCCAACAGGATTTCTAACCATTGCTCTACCAAGTGCAGCTCTTTGTCTCTGACCGCCAGATAACTGCCCAGGTTTTCTTTTTAAAAAAGATTCTAGTTTTAAAATTTTAGCAGTCTTTCTTACTCTTTCTGTTAATTCATTTCTTTTTTCTCTTGAAATAAATGGACCTATTAAAGGAAATCTTTCTAAAGTGCTTAAATGTCTAAGTTTGAGAGGAGTAAGCATATTTTCTGAAACTGTTAAATGAGGATAGAGAGCGTATGATTGGAATACCATGGCCAAATTTCTATCAGCGGGTTTTACCTTAGTCATATCAGCTCCTCCAATAAAAACCTCACCACTATCAGAGCTTTCTAATCCTGCAAGTATTCTTAATAGAGTAGATTTTCCACAACCAGATGGTCCTACTAAAGTTAAAAATTCACCTTCATAGATTTCTAAATCTACATTATTTAATACTAAGGTATTTCCAAATGATTTATTAATCTTTTTGAGAAAAATTCCAGACATTTTAAAAACGAAAAAATAAAAACTAATAATTATTCTTTAAAAAATAAAAATGTATAAAATATAACAAAATGTTTAATTTTTTTTTTATTTTAAGTAACTGTTTTTATATATAAATTCTGTTATTTTTCTTTGATAATGGATTTAGTTATACTTTTCTTTATTATTTTTTTTTATTAGATTATGAATATTTATCTAAAAAGTTTTCAATATTATCATTTCTAAAATCATCTAAAGCTAATCTAATTTTTGAATGACTCCAGTTCCACCAGGACAGATATAAAAGCTTTTCAATTATATTTTCACTAAATCTTTTTTTAATTGGTTTTGCTGGCACTCCAGCCACAATAGTATAAGGTTTTACATTTTTTGTTACTACTGATCCTGCACCCACCACAGCTCCAGTTCCTATTTTGAGTTGAGGTTTGATAATTGCACCATGCCCGATCCAGGTATCATGCCCAATTTCAGTAACTTTAGATTTTCTTTGTATAAAAAAACTATCATCATGTTTACTATCATCCCAATAATCAGAAGATCGATATAAAAAATGGTGAAGACTCGCTTTTTCCATTGGATGATCAGTTGGTCCTATCCGAACAAAACTTGCAATATTAGAAAATTTACCAATTTTTGAATTGGCTATATCTGTATACCTATCACAATAAGAATAATCTCCAATTGTACAATTGTTAAGTCTACTTCCATATCCTATTTCTACATATTTTCCAAAAGAAGTTTCATTAATTTCGCACTCATTATGAATCAGGGGTTTATCTTTACTTAACTTAACCATTATAATTTCCTTTCCCAGAACAGAATCCAATTCTTGAAACAAATCTGAAGTTTTGCATCATCTTAATCTGAAAGAAAGCTAAAAGCGATTAATAGACCTTATCTTCTATAGTGCACAAAAGCGGTCACATTGCATTGAAGATTGTAAGCGCCTATAAAGATATGTGCTATGTATAACTCTAGGATTACTTAGGAGAGTTACATCACTCCTTTTGATGCCAAAACCTCTCCTCCCCATTTTAACATTTTTTTCAAATCTTCAATAGCTGACTCTAGTTCTTCTTTTTGGTTCATCATTACTTTAAGTTTCTCGTTTGCAAGTTCATAAGTTTTTAATAATTGAGTTTTTTGTTGGTCACCTATATCATATAGATTTAGAAGTTGTCTGATTTCTTCCAAAGAAAATCCAAAACGCTTACCTTGTAAAATTAATTTTAATCTAGCTTGGTCCCTTCTTGTAAATAGTCTTCTTTTTCCTTCTCTAATTGGAAAAAGTAACTCCATAAATTCATAAAATCTTAGTGTTCTTGGTGTAACTTTATATAGGTCACACATCTCTTTAATTGATCTAAATTCTACAGTTATTTTATTCATAGTGTGACCTCAACCTTTGGAAAATCTAGGCGTTTAAACAGAGGAACTTTGTAATAAAGTCATAGAAATTTCCAAAGATTTTTGTAAGGCGTTTTGGTTAAGATAAACCTTATTATATTTTATTATTACTACATAAAGATGTGAAAATTTTATTACAGGAATGTGAAATAATTTCTGCTAAATAAATATTTTGGCATTACCTATGCAATCTTTGAGCATAGCCTTTGGATTCTATGGATCTCTTATTCGTCAGAGATAATCCAAAGGCTTACATTATCCCTGCTATAGAATACTTTAATAAGTGAAGTTACTAAGTCTGGTCTTAAACTAAATTCAAAAATTATTCAAAATCCAAATCCGAAAAATCAAACAACAAGTATTTTGATGCATGATGAGAAAAATAAGAAGAACTGGAAATTAGAAATCAGATTAATTATATTTTTGTCATTATTTTGTAATACTTTTGACAAAACTTAGGTGTATTTTAAATATATCGAATTTAAAAAATTATAAAAGAAACTGACACCAAATAAAACTCTATCTTAATGATTAAAGTCGGAACAACTTCTCTTTTGTTCTGACTTTTTTGTTTGAAGACAAAGATGATAAGGGAGTATAAATAATGTTTCAAAAAATCGGAAAATGGTTTGGAAGAGTTTCCATAAGTTTTAGTATCTTTGTCAATACTCTCTTTGGTGGGAAGAATAATCAAACTGTGAGTGCAAGACAGTACTTTCGTTTAACACAGAATAAATGGAACTTTTGTTTTTTAATTAATGGATTATTCTGGTGGGAAGAGGATCATTGTAGAAATAGTTATGAAAAGTAGGAAGTAATTAATAATGCTATGAAATATTATGAGGAATACAAAGAAAAGTACTCAGATAGAATAGGTTCTATGATGATAGAAAGGTCAAATAAGAAAAGTGAAGAAACTGGAACAGATCCATTACATGATTATTATCATCTAATGAATCAATAAAGGAGAAATAAATGTCAAAATTACTGGTTCATATTCACAGCGATTTAGAATTCAAAAATAAAGTAACATTAGGTTTGATGATTGCCCTTGCTGCAGAAAAAAAAGGGCACGAAGTAACACTTTTTCTCGCGGCAGACGGAGTAAATATACTGAATTGCAAAAGTGCTGGTGAAATAGTTGGTCAAGGAACTGGAGATTTACACGAACATCTTGAAAATTTAAAGAATACAAATGTTGCCATATTTGTCTCAGGAATGTCTGCTAAAGCAAGGGGTTACGATGAAACACTTCTAGATGGATATAAAGCAGAGTTTGCAATGCCTGATAAACTAATTGAAGAGTCAATTAAATAGGATAGTGTTCTCTGCTATTAAGAATATTGACCAAAGTCTTATTCGCATCATTATGATGCTATATAGTTTTTTATTCTGTTAATTTTTCGGTCTCCAAAGCACAAGTTATATCCTTTAATTGAGAGAAAGAAGCAGAAAAAACACAATGAGGATGTCCTGCTGCAGACCAAATTTTGTCAAATCTCCTAAGTGAAGTATCAATTATCAATTTTATACTTTTGGATAATCCAATAGGAGAAACTCCCCCAATGGAATATCCAGTAATTTTTTTTACTTCTTCAGCATTAGGTCTTCTTACAGTTCCACTAACACCTAAAACTTTAGATATTAATTCTATTCTACATTTCTTATCACCTGCTATTAAGGTAACGACTGGGATTTCTTTGTTATCATTATTAATAATAAACAATAGAGACTTAACAATTGCACCCACAGGAACTTGTAGAGCATTTGCAGCATCTTGCGCTGTTCTTGCAGTTTCAGATAATTCAATCACCATTTCAGTATGACAGATATTCTTAAGAAAATCAGAAACTTTTCTTACTGTTTTCTTTTCTAAATTACTCATATTTCAAATATTAAAATGATTGATTATAGTTTTTTCATTAAATTATAATATCTTAATTTTTAGTTTACCAACTACAAATACTCAAACAATTTTCAATTATTCTAAAAGAAAGGCAAACTTACAAAAAAGTTTAACCTATCACTCTGCAAGGTATGAAACTCATGATAAAATTAATAAATTACCACAGTGAACGATTTTAAAAGTAGTGTGGGTTTTTCTTAGT
>CACBRT010000036.1 GCA_902541695.1 uncultured Alphaproteobacteria bacterium
TATGCAATTTTTCCTCATTTAAATGTTGCAGAAAATGTTGGCTATGGACTAAGAAATACAAATTTAAGTAAGGATGAAATTTTAAAAAAAATAGAAGAAGCACTTAATTTAGTGGGTCTCAAAGGATTTAATAAAAGGGCATCTTCTGCTTTATCAGGTGGGCAAAGACAGAGAGTAGCACTAGCTCGTGCGTTGATTTTAAAACCTAGAGTACTACTTCTTGATGAACCATTATCTGCCTTAGATAAGAATCTTAGGGAGCAAATGCAATTTGAATTAAGACAGCTTCAAAAATCAGTAGGTATTACATTTATTTTAGTAACTCATGATCAAACAGAAGCACTAACAATGAGTGATAGAGTAGGTGTTATGTTCCATGGAAAAGTAGATCAAGTTGCAACTCCTGAACAGATTTATAATAAACCAAGGACAAAAATGGTTGCGTCTTTTATTGGGAATATGAATTTTTTTGAAACTGAATGTATAGGTGAAAGTTCTAAAACGATTAATGTTTTTCATAAAGAACTGGGTAATCTTAAACTTTTAAAAAATAATATTTTTGGAATAGATAATCTAAAATTAACAGTTGGAATAAGACCAGAAAACCTAAAAATTCTTTCCAAGAATCTAAAAAGGCAATCAAAGTCATTTACTGCAAAAATAGTTGAGAAATCTTTTATGGGTGATACAATATTATATAGTATTAATTTGAGTGGAAATATTACTACTACTTATAATATTTCAGTAACAGATATTAAGAATTCTCCTAATTGTAATATTGGTGATGAAATATCAGTCACATTTGAAGAAGATGATCTAGTTGCTTATTATGAGGAATAGGTGAATAATCATCACCTATTCCTCACAAATGATTTAAAAACCTGATTTAATGAGTTCAAATTCTTTAATCATTTTTTCCCTAAGTTCTGGAGCAGAAGGCTTCTGAAAAAGGGAACCTTCGGTATAACTTTCTAAAGGTGCCCATCCATTTTCTTTACCAACTGTAGCCATAACATCTTTGTTGGTATGGCCATAGCCCCATTCATTTAGCATGTAAGCTGCAGAGTCATCTTCAAGCCAAGCATCTAAAAAGTCATAAGCTTTTTCCTCTGAGCCCGGAGCATCTTTCATCATAGTATATCCACAAACCCATGTTGATGAACCTTCTTTAGTATCTCTGTTAAAAACTACTTTTGGTGCGTTCTCTTCGAATCCCATAGTAAAAGCAACTTCGTTCCAAGTCCATTCTAAAAGAATTTCTCCTGTCATCATTAATGCAGATCCTTCACCACCATCAGCATGATACTGTCTGACATTTTTATGAACTTTTCTTAGAAAGTCAGAAGCCTTTCTAAAATCCTCATCAGTTGCTTTTGTCCAATCTTTAACACCGACAGCTAAAAAACCTAGTGCGTAGGCGTCATCTACGTTGTCAATTAAGGATACCCTTCCTTTGAACTTCGGATCAGCAAAAGCTTGAAGTGAACTTGCTTCTTCAGCTGACACTTCATCAGCATTATAAGTCAGAGCAGTTGCACCCCAATCTATTGGTAAAGCCCATTGTACTCCGTCTACCTGAAAACCTTCCATTTCAGCAAATCCAGGGTCTACTTTGTTCCAGTTTTTAAGTTTACTTGTATCAATAGGTACAATTATTCCAGCATTTCTCCATTTTACTACTGATTGCGAACAAGGATGACCAAGATCAGCTCTAAACCCAGCTCTTACCTTTTGGAATGCCTCCTCTTCATCAGAAAAGAAAGAATATGTTGGTGAATCTCCATATTTTTCAATATAAGTTCCAAAAAAACCAGGATCTTCGTAACCACCCCAGTCAAAAACAATTAAATCACTGTCTGCTGCAACTGATACATTTGCAAAAAACAGTGAGAAAACAATTGCAAAAAAATTAATAGGATTTAATTTCATATTTTTCTCCCTCTTAAAATATAAATACATTTAGAATTTCTATGTATTAGAAAGTGTAAACATTATTTTAGATTTTTTTCAACCTCTGACACCGCATCATCTAATATATCAAACATTAAATCAATCTCTGATTTAGTTATTATGAGAGGTGGTGAAAATACACACATATTTATAATAGGTCTAACTAACAAGCCTCTTTTTTCTGCTGCCTTATCAATCAAAGATCCAAAGTGATGATCAATTCCTAGACGTTTTTTCTCATCTAGTGAGGGGTTGCTGTATCCTTCTAGACACCCTAATAACCCAATTCCTCTTGCGTCACCAATACAGTCATATTTCTCCCCTATTTTATTTAATCTCGATTGGAAATAAGGGGTAATATTTTTAACATGATCAAGAATTTTTTCTTTTTCAATAATTTCAATTGTTTTTAGGGCTGCCGCAGATGCAATAGGATGTCCAGAATATGTAAACCCATTGGAGAAAAGAAGATCACTGGTATGTCTACTTTTTTTTATATCTTCAATTAATGAATCCGAAATAATTGTAGCTCCCATAGGGATATATCCAGATGTTAGTCCTTTTGCACAAGTTATAATATCGGGAGTAAAACCAAATACATCCTCTGAAGAAAACCAATGACCTAACCTACCAAATGCTGTAACAACTTCGTCAGAAATATATAATACATTATGTTTCTTACAAATTTCATGGGTTTTTTTATGATATTCTTTAGGAGGTATAATGACACCTCCTGATGCTAGTACTGGTTCTGCAACAAAAGCTGCTACTTTGCTAGGTCCAATTTCTAAAATAGTATTTTCTAGTTCTGATACTTTTTGATTACACCATTCTTCTTCTGAACACTTATTTCTAAGATTTGGATTAACATCACTAAGAAATTTTATACCATTAACTATTGTATCTAGAACTCTTTTATCTCTTTCCTTTCCAGAAATACTAGCTGAAAGTAAGGTTGATCCATGGTATCCTTTTTCACGAGCTATAATTGTTTTTTTTTCACCTTTATTTAAACAATTGAAATAGTAATGAACAAACCTTATGGCACTATCAAGCGCTGTAGATCCACAAGTTGTAAAAAAAACTGTGTTCAAGTCTTTTGGAGTAAGAGTAGCTATTTTTTTTGCTAATAAAGCTGATGGTTCGGCTGTTGCAAACCAAGGACTGAAGTAAGAGAGTTTTTCACATTGTCTTGCAATTGCATTAGCAATTTCTTTTCGTCCATATCCTAGATTAACGCACCACATACCACCTGGGCCGTCAATATATTTTTTCCCATTTTCATCGAATAAATAAATTCCATCTGAATTTGTTACGACTTTATACTCAGAATTCTCAATTCTACAATCCTCCCAAGGATGCAGGAAGTGTTTACGGTCATAATCTTTGATGAAATTATTATTTATAAATGAATTCATATATACCTTTTATCAATCGTATGTTAAACCTTATCTTGTTAATAAGACAAAAGTCCATTAAATTCATTATTAATCATTATTTTTTATAAAGTAATTGAATACTCTTTAATTTTTTTATAATAATTTGGAATTTTTAAGCCATGACTAAAAAGGGCGACCAAGCTTTTAGAGTTGATAGTAGTAAACAAAAATGGAGTGAAATGACTTATGGAGGTGCTGTTAGTTTTTTAAGAAGACAATATTCTAGAGATTTAAGTAATGTGGATATTGTAATCTCAGGTTTACCTTATGATGCTGCAACTACCAATAGACCGGGGGCAAGATTTGGTCCTAGAGCAATTAGAGAAGCTTCAACTCAATTAGCAGAACTTAAATCATTTCCATTTGGATTTGAAGTGACAGAAATACTTCAAATTATTGATTGGGGTGATTGTTTTATTTCTCCGCATAAGCCAGATACAATAATTTCAACAATTACAAACCATGCAAATGAAATTTTAAAAGAAAACTGCAAAATGTTGACTTTTGGTGGCGATCATTTTGTTAGTTATCCACTTATTAAAGCTCATGCTGAAAAATATGGTCCAATAAGTTTATTACAATTTGATGCTCATTGTGATACATGGAAGGATGATGGTTATTCTTTAGATCATGGAACAATGTTTGCTAGAGCTGTTGAAGAGGACTTAATTGATGTAAATTCATCAACTCAAATTGGACTAAGAACATTTAATGATGACGATTATGGATTTGAGATTTTATCAGCACCATGGGTTCATAGTAATGGGATTAAAAAAAGTTTAGATATTATAAAAAAAAGAGCCCAAAATAAACCATTATATATTTCTTTTGATGTAGATGGATTAGATCCAGCTTTTGCTCCTGGCACGGGGACTCCGGTATCTGGTGGATTGGCTAGTTGGCAAGCTTTGGAGTTAATTCGAGGGTTACATGAATGTAATTTAATTGGCTTAGATATAGTAGAGGTTTCACCACCATATGACCATGCAGAGATTACCTCTATTATAGCTGCTACGATTGCATATGACTGGTTATGCATATTAGCAAAAAAAACTGGTGCTAAAGAAAATAAAATTGGCCGAATATGAAGAGGTGTTATGCTAAAAAAAACTCAAAGTAAATTTCCTAAGGTGCTACAGGGGTGGTTAGGTCATAAAAAAATTGAAGAAATAGAATGTGTAATTTCTGATATGGCGGGTGTTGTAAGAGGAAAAGCTATGCCACTTTCAAAATTCGAAAAATTAGAGAATGTATACATGCCCTTATCAATTTTTTATCAAACTATTTCAGGTGATTATGTTGATTTACCTATAGTTGATCAATGGACTGAAAACGATATGGTACTTAAGCCAGATCTTTCGACGGCTGTTTGTTCACCGTGGGCTGATGATGTTACAGTTCAAGTAATTTGTGATGTAAGTGACTTGTCTGGCAATCCAATTGATATTGTCCCACGAAATGTTCTTAAAAAAGTAATAAATCTTTACAAGCAAAAAGGTTGGAATCCTATAGTTGCACCTGAAATTGAATTTTATTTAACTAAACCAAATCTTGACCCTAGCATTCCAGTAGAACCAACATTAGGAAGAACTGGAAGAAAAGTAGCTTCTCGCCAAGCTTACAGTATGACAGCTGTTGATGAGTATGGTAGGGTTATAGATGATATTTACGATTTTGCCGAAGCTCAAGGTTTTGAAATTGATACAATCAACCAAGAGGGAGGAGCGGGGCAAATAGAGATAAATCTTGTACATGGTGATCCTTTAAAATTAGCAGATCAAGTATTTTATTTTAAAAGAATGATTAGGGAAGCTGCATTTAAAAGGGATTGTTTCGCCACTTTTATGGCAAAGCCAATGCAGGAAGAACCTGGTAGTGCAATGCACATACATCAATCTATTTGTGAAACTGATACATTGCAAAATATATTTATTAATAAGAAGGGAGAACCCAGTAAGTATTTTTATCATTTCTTAGCTGGTCAGCAAGAATATTTACCCAAAGCTATTTGTCTATTAGCACCATATGTAAACTCCTACAGGCGATATGTAGCAACTGGTTCCGCTCCAATAAATTTGGAATGGGCTCGTGACAATAGAACCACAGGTCTAAGGATCCCAATCTCTTCACCCAACAATTTGAGAATTGAAAATCGTGTAGTTGGAATGGATTGTAATCCTTATCTAGGCATTGCTGCCTCTTTAGCATGTGGATTACTTGGAATTAAGAAAAAGTTAAGGCCGAGAGAAGCTTTACAAGGGGAAGCCTATTCGATGCCTCGTGCCCTCCCTCAAGGTTTAATAGAAGGATTAGAGCTATTTAATCAAGCCCCTGAATTAGAAAATATATTAGGTAAATCTTTTTGTTTAATCTATAAAGCTCTCAAGAGATATGAAGCAGAGGATTTTTTACAAGTGATAAGTCCTTGGGAAAGAGAACATCTTTTATTAAATGTCTAAAATAGACCTCCTTAAAGTTAATGATCCAAATGGTGAGCTACCTAATAGTTATTACAAATACTCATTAAAAAAAGAGATTAAATATTCCACCTTAGGTAAAAATTATAAAACTCAAATCTGTATAATAGGTGCTGGATTCACAGGTCTTTCTGCAGGATTATGTCTGGCTGAATCAGGTTTTGAGGTCATAATTTTAGAGGCTAACAAAGTTGGTTTTGGGGCATCCGGTAGGAATGGAGGTCAAGTTGGTTCAGGGCAAAGGTGGAATCAAGAGAAAATAGAAAAACATTTTGGATTTAACAAAGCAAAAAAATTTTGGGAAATTTCACAAGATGCCAAGAAAGAAGTAAAATCAAGAATAAAATTACATAATATTGATTGTGATTTTTCTCCAGGAATTATAAATACTACAATTAACAAAAATGATACTAATAATTTGTTTGATGAAGTAAATAGTCTTAAAAGAAAGTATCAATATACTAAAATTCAAAAACTCTCATCATCTGAGCTTTCAAAAATTATTGATACAGAAATCTATGATGGTGGTTGCCTAGATTTAGGAGCAGGGCATTTTAACCCACTTAAATTTGTACAAGGTTTAGGGGACGCTGCAAAAAAAAATAATGTTCAAATTTTTGAAAATTGCTGTGTTGAAAGAATTGATTATGGTAACAAAAATACTTTAGTTCTTTCTAATGGTTATATAGTTATTAGTGATTATATTGTGATTGCATGTAATGGTTATTTAGGAAACTTAGAACCACATATATCTTCAAGAGTTATGCCTATAAATAATTTCATTCTGACTACAGAAGTTTTAAAAAATAATTTACTAAATTCTTTTTTAAAAAATAATTATGCTGTGGCTGATAATAAGTTCGTGCCAAATTACTTTAGACCCTCTCCAGATAAAAGACTTATATTTGGCGGTGGGGAAAATTATACTTATCGTTTTCCTAAAGATATAAAGAGGCTTGTTAGAAAAAAAATGATTAAAGTTTATCCTCAGCTTAAAAATACTAAAATTGATTTTGCTTGGGGGGGCACTTTAGCTGTGACTAGGAATCGTCTTCCTTATTTTGCCAAAATACAACCAAATGTTTTTTCAGCTTCTGGATATTCTGGGCATGGAGTAGCGTTGTCCGTTTTAGCAGGAAGGATTATTGCTGAGTTAATTAAAGGAGACTCAAAAAGATTTGATTTTATGAATAATATCCCAATAAAGCCCTTCCCTGGTAATTCAAATTTTCAATGGCCTTTATTAGTTTTAGGCATGCTATGGTATTCTTTAAGAGATAGATTCAAGTAAAAAAATCATTTTTTTAGAACACATATTGACTTTCAAATCAAATACGTCATAAGGCGTATATGTGATTTTGTGCTGGAGGAATTTGATGGCTGTTAAGGTTGGAATAAATGGTTTTGGACGAATTGGTAGAAATGTATTGAGAGCAATCCTAGAATCTGGTCGAACAGATATAGAGGTTATTGAAATTAATGATTTGGGACCAGTAGAAACTAATGCTCATTTATTAAGATACGATAGTATTCATGGTCGGTTACCAGGTAAAATAAAAGTTACTGATGGTAAAATCGAAACTGGTTCAGGATTAATAAAAGTCTCTCAAGAAAGAGATCCTACAAATTTAGAGTGGAAAGATGTTGATGTTGCACTAGAGTGTACAGGAATTTTTACTAATAAAGAAAAAGCATCTTTACACTTAAAAAATGGATCAAAAAGAGTTTTAGTGTCTGCTCCTTCTGATGGTGCTGATAAAACAATTGTATACGGAGTGAATCATAAAAGCTTAACTTCAGAACATATAATTGTTTCTAATGCTTCTTGCACTACAAATTGTCTTGCCCCTGTAGCAAAGGTTATACATGAAAATTTTGGTATTAAGACAGGCTATATGACAACAATTCATAGTTACACAGGAGATCAACCGTCATTAGATACGATGCATAAAGATTTGTATAGGGCAAGGTCTGCTGCTCTAAGTATGATACCAACTTCTACAGGAGCAGCAAAGGCTGTTTCACTTGTAATGCCAGAATTAGAAGGCAAAATGGATGGATCTGCAATTAGGGTTCCTACTCCAAATGTATCTTGTGTTGACTTGAAATTCATGACTGAAAAGGTTGTAAATGTCGAAGATATTAATAGTGCTGTGAGAGAAGCATCTGAAAGTTATTTAAATGGTGTTTTGGGATATAACGAAAGTTCATTAGTTTCCATAGACTTTAATCATTCTCCTGAATCATCTATATTTGCTGCACAGCAATCAAAAGTCTTATCATCTGGAATGGCAAGAATATTATCGTGGTATGATAATGAGTGGGGTTTTTCAAACAGAATGGCAGACACTGCAGTCGTTATGGGTAAGCTTTTATAAATTATATAATTTGAGTTATTCATTGAATTAAGAAATTTATTTATATTAAATACTCAAGTTATGAAAATATCATAGCAATAAACGAACTCTTTTGAAGATTATATAAAGTTTTGTAATTCACTTTTAATTATACTCAATGATTTATATTGAAATAAAATTTAGAACCCAGTAAGTACTAATTTTTAAGCATTTTTTTAAATTTTTCTGAAAATTTGAAATAATGAAGTTAATTTAAATAAAATTTTAGAGATTCTCCAAAAATACCAAGTTTAAAATTAGAAATATATTGTAGTACTAATAATAATCATTAAATAAGTTTTACTAGTTAAAAGTATCTCAAAATAAAGAGAAAAAATTTATAGTGAAAATTCCAAGCCCCTGTATTGATGTATGTAAATATAAGTTGAAAAACCACTGTATTGGTTGTTCTATGACAAAGGCTCAGAAAAAAGCATTTAAAAAATTGAAGTCTATCGAAAAGAAAAAATTCATTAAGCTAATATTTGACCAACAAAGATTTTTTGGAAATTTTAAACAATGGGAAAAAATATACCAAAAAAAATGTTACAAAAAAAATATAAATTTTTACAAGATCTTTACCTCAAATGAGAGTTAAGTAACCATGCATATTTTTCGTGAACCTGACCTCTTGTGATAGCTAAGTCTTGAGTTAATAAATCACCATTTTTTTCTGCTATAGCAGCAACCCCACTTAATGTAGAAGCGACTGTTGTTTCGGCTTCAGCTAGGAGCTTTATCATTTCCTTATCACTTATTTTTCCGTCACATTCTAAAACTTTTGAATCAGAAACCATCTTTGCAAGCATTCCATTTGCATGACCACCAATAGCTTTAATTCTTTCAGCTAATTCATCTTGCGCCTCGAAATGATCCTCATATATTTTCTGAAATAATTCGTGCAACGGTCCAAAAGACATTCCAGTTACATTCCAATGAAAATTTTGTGCCATCATTGTTGTTACAACTAATTCTGATATACTTTGATTTATTGCCTCTGAAATAGCAGTTTTTGCATCTATGCTTAAAACTTTTTCTGTTTGTCCCATGGCTACTCCTTATTTTTTTGCTATAAAGAATTTAAATCTTTGACTAGTCCCTCTACTAAGAAAGATATATAGGATCTTTTACTTAAATTTTCTACCCTACTTTTCATCAAAAATTTAATACTTAATAAGTCATTTGATTTAAAACAGATTATGAGGCTAGCTAACCATTGTTCATCAAAAGTTAAAGTCTTTTCCCCTGGATTTCTGAATATTGGTTTTTTCCCCAAAATTTCTTCGAGAGTTCTGAGCATGTTATAAGCAAAATAGCGAGCAGATTTCTTTTTATCAACCTGTATAAGGCGACAAGCTTCAATTATGCTTATCCTAGACTCTTTTCTACAATCAATCATCAAAAAACGTAATTTATTAATCAGTTGCAAAATTTCGTCTTTTTCACAAACATAAGATTTATTATAAAGTTTTTTGGTTATGTTATCTTTTAAATACATATATTAAATACTCCCATTTTTAATATAATATTGTATTTCAAAATCTTCAAATAACTTTTAAATAATATTTATTTTGTAGCTAATTAAATTTATCTGTGTTTTTTTTTATTTATAAAGTACCCTAAGAGATAATAAAGAAAATTATTACCTTTAATAATCTTTACGTCACTTACTTATTAAAAAGGGAAATCAAATGAGTAAAAAAATCAAAAGTAAGAAAAAAAAATCAAAAGTACTTTCAAAGGCAGAATATGAAAATGAATTACAGCGTCTTCATTTTGAGTTGATAAAATTACAAGAGTGGGTAAAAAAAACTGGTAAAAGAGTTGCAATTATATTTGAAGGAAGAGATGCGGCAGGTAAGGGAGGTGCAATTTCTCGTATCATATCACCATTAAACCCCAGACTTTGTAAAGTAGTTGCTCTAGGGACTCCAACAGAAAGAGAAAAAGGTCAGTGGTACTTTCAAAGATATATACAACACCTTCCTACAGCAGGAGAAATAGTTATTTTTGATCGCAGTTGGTATAATAGAGCAGGTGTTGAAAGAGTAATGGGTTTTTGTTCAGAAGCTCAATACAATAATTTTCTGTCTTCTTGTCCAATTTTTGAAAATTTACTAATACAAGATGGTATTAAATTAATTAAATACTGGTTTTCAGTTAGTGATGAAGAGCAAGAAAAACGATTTCAAGAAAGAGCTTCCAACCCTTTAAAGAATTGGAAATTAAGTCCCATGGATCTAGAGTCTAGAAATAAATGGGTTGAATATAGTAAAGCAAAAGATTTAATGTTTGAACATACCGATACAGATAGGAGTCCTTGGTGGGTTGTTGATGGAGAAGAGAAAAAGCGGGCTAGATTAAATTGCATAGAACATTTGCTTAGTCAATTTCAATATACTGATTTTAAAAAAACAAAAGTCAAATTACCAGCAAGAAGAGAAATAAAAAAATTATCCAGACCACCAATTGATACTCAGAAATTTGTTCCAAGAATTTGGTAATTTAATTACACAGTCTGTTATAAAATTAGATTATGGTAACTACCACGGAATTTCACATCCATCATAATTTAGAAATTGGCCACTATTTCTTATATCAGTATTTAAAATTACTTTTAACATACCACTTACACTTTCCTCAACTGATATCAGAGCATGTGGTCCTCCCATATCAGTTTTTACCCAGCCAGGATGAAGTGATATTACCGAAATTCCTATTGGTTTTAAATCAATGGAAAGTGATTTTACTATTTGATTAAGTGCAGTTTTGGAAGATCTATATACATACATACCTCCGCCCCTATTATCTTCTATTGACCCAACTTTAGAACTTAAGAAATATATTTTTTTATGAGCACTTTTCTTGATATTTGCTAAAATAGATTGAGTGATTATTAAAGGAGCAATTAGATTAACTTTTAATACATCTATCCAGTTTTCTGATGAAACCGCGTTAAAACTTTGATTTGAATTACCTATTACACCAGCATTATTTATAAAAATATCTATGGCTTGATTAGAAAGAAAATCTGATAACATTTTGGGAGATTCTTCTTCTAATAAATCTAACTCAACTACTTCTAAATTTTTTGAAAATTCCTTTTTTAAAAGAATTAGTTCTTTAGATTTTGAAATTTTTCTTGTTGTGCAAAAAACTTTTGAATTTCTTTTAAGAAATTTTTTAACAAACCCCAGTCCTAGTCCCCTGTTAGCTCCAGTAATCAATATATTTTGCATATTTATTTCACTTTTTGGTTGAATATTTATTTCTAATTTAATGATAAAATTGATAAATGTAAAACTTACAAAAGCATTTTTTTAAATGTACATAATTTTTGACTTGATTTTTTTATGGGCTATTTTTTTTACATCAGAAAATATACATTCTAGCAAAACTATCATAATTTTTTTCCAAATAAATCCCATTTTTACAGGTTATAAATATCTATTTTTTGAATGTTTTAAAAAATTTTCTTTTACTTTTTCCCCTAATTTAAAACCCACAGAAATTTAATGATAATTTCATTAATATTTTTTTTTATTTTGGAATAATAAATTGATGTTCCTTAATATGTATCATTTGAACCTAGGGAGTGATTATACTTACTACCCAAAATTAAAAGCAATACCAGATTTATCTAAATTATTAATTTTAATTAATAAAATTGGTGCGTGCTATTCCACTAATTATTAAATGATTTCAATATTTGAGATGATTTTTTGCTTCTGTTTTGTGACAAAAAGTGACAAATATTTATATTTTCTTACACTTTATTTTAATATGACAAACGATACCATTAATGAGCTTCGTCCAATAAAGGTTGAGCGCTTACATCAGCAAAACTATGAATATAATTTCCTTTACCTTTATATTCATAGTATTGTTGTTTAGGCGTATATCTTAATGAAGTAGTCCCTAGTTTTTTTGCATGTTTTTTAACTGCTTGCCTTTTTTCTAAATCATAGCTTCTGTAGTAAAACGGATCTTCAATCCTAACTCTTTTGAATTCACCTTTTTTGTTAAACCAAATGATACGGGTTACTGTAGTAAAATCGAAATCAACTGGTAGTTTTTTAGTTCTAAATTGTGAATTACGTTCATAAACTAAATCTAAATCACCATCTTTTTGAATATCACATGCTGAAAATCGTTGAAAAAATTTGTTTGAGTGCCATGAAAATCTTTCTATTGATTTAATTGATTTAACCTTTCTATCTTCAAGATCAATTTTTTGGATGTGCCAACCTTTGTAGTGATTTTGGTAATCTACATTTGGATTATAATTACCACCAAATGTTATAAGTTCTTTTTT
>CACBRT010000037.1 GCA_902541695.1 uncultured Alphaproteobacteria bacterium
CTCTAGTAATGATATTTTAAACTTAGCTGTATTATTACTTATGTTTGCTGCAATTTTTCATTTAGTAGATGGTTTGCAGGCTTCAGGATTAGGTTTATTGCGAGGTATACAGGATGTTCAAATACCATTCATTTTAGCATTATTAAGTTATTGGATTTTTGGAATTTTTTCAGGGTATATATTAGGTTTTATTTTTAAAATAGGTAGTATTGGAATATGGTTGGGAATGGTTATTGGTCTTACTGTTGCTTCAATTAGTCTAATTCTCAGGTTTTATTTAAAAGTTAATTCATTATATCTTGAAAAAAAAATCTAATTTAAAGTTTATCTCTGATTTTTAAATATATACTAACCAAATCATTTTGAGTTATTAAGCAGTATTTATTTCTTTTGGATAATTTTTTTCTTACTTCTTTTGCTATAAATTTAGCTTCATTATTTGAAATTTCATAGCCACATTCTTTTAGGTTATAAAGTACGGTAAATTCATTACATTTTTTCCTATTAAGTGAGGAGGTATGGGCATTCCTTCATCTATTTTATTTTCAAGATTTAAATTATACATAAATTCTTGAGTTTCTTCAGTTTCTGGAATTGCTAGTGCGGATTTTCCAGTTATGGGTTTAAAAGGAGGAGTTTTTATTCCTGTAATCTTAGAAACCAAATTGCTTGCCTCATGTAACTTAGAGTAATTTAAACCTAAGGAAATTTTTGAATGTATATCAATTGCTGCGGCGAACTCTTCAGTCGCAGCTAAACCTGAAAATTCTCCTAATCCGTTTATTGTTGTATGTACAACCGATAAACCACTTAAGACTCCTGTTAGAGAATTAGCAACGGCAAGAGATGTGGTATTGTGTGGGTGTAAATGAATAGGTTTATTTGTCCATTTTTTTATTAACTTAACTAAGTATTCTATACCATGTGGTGTAATTCTTCCTAAACTATCCCCTATAACATACTCATCAAATAAAGGTTCTAATTTGGTAATTATTTTTTTTAGGAATTTAGGGGAAGTTCTTGTTGAATCCATACCCATAAAAGAAACATGCAATCCAAGGTTTTTAGCAAATTCAATAAGACTTTCACTTTTTTCCAAAATATCTTTAGGAGAAGTATTTTTTGTAAAAGCTTTTTTATTTATACCTACTAAAATTACTACTTCTTTTAACCCTATCTTATAACACTTGAAAATTTCTTCTTTTGTTTTTACAAAACCATTTGTTCTAGCTTTAAGATTAAGGTCTAAAATTTTTTCGGCACTTTTTATATCATCCCTTGTAGGTTTTGGTGAATTTCCAATAATAGCGATACGATGTACGCCAACCTCATCTAGTATTTTTGCAATTTCTATCCTTTCTGCCTCTTTAAATTTAAGGCCAGCCATTTCTTCTCCGTCCGCTTCCAGAGTTAAATCAAAAATTTGTACATTTTTTACAATATTAATATTTTTGTATAATTTTGCTTTTTTATTGTATATACTGTCTAAGTAATTGAAATTATTCATAATATACCTAATTTTGTTCTATTTATTATCACCACGCTTGCGCACAACTCATTCCAGTATCAACTATTATATTCTCACCATTAATAGAATGAGAAAAATCACTAGCAAGGAAAATAGCCGTATTAGCAACATCTTTTGGATTTACTAATTTTTTCATTGGTGATTTGTCTTGCCAATTTTTTACCCCACTTGGCAAATCTTTTTGAATATTATTTCTTAATAGAAGATCAGGGCTTACAGAATTTATGCATATTCCTAAGTGTCCATATTCTTGAGCAGCTGATTTTGTAAGCATATTAAGAGCTGATTTAGATATTGAATAATATTCGTGGTTTTTTGAAGGTATAAGACTTTCTATAGAAGAAATATTTACTACAGTTTCAGCTTGTTTTTGTTTTGAAAATTCTTGAATTAGAATTAAAGGAGCTTGTATATTGATTTTTTGAGTTTTTTTTTAAAGTTCTTTAGAGATTTTTGAAAATTCACTTACTTTTTTTGACCCAAAGGCAGCACAATTTATAAGGATATTAATTGGACCAAAAAAATTTATTGATTTTTTTATTAGTTTCTTTATCTCTTTATTTTTATTTAGATTAGCTTTTATTATCTCAATCTTTCCTTTTATTTCCTTTTTCAAATTCTTTGCTTTCTTATCACTACTATTGTAGTGCACTATTACTTTTGCACCTGATAGTGCTAATTCTTTGCAAATTATAGAACCTAAACCCTGACTGCCACCAGTAACTAATACAACTTTTCCGTAAAGATTAAGCATAGACTTTTTCATTTAATGAGCTTTCTAAAATTTTAAGATATATTGATTTATTAAATTAAATAAATATCTGGAAATCAATGAGCAATGATCCAGAAGTAAAAAGAAATTATGTTAGTGTACCAAGTGGTAGATTATCAAGGTTAATAAACCTTACAGGTATGTCAGCAGGAATAACAGGTAATATTCTTTTTTCTGCTGCAAATAATTTCTTCTCAGGAAAGCATTCAAACTTTCAAGATTTAATTACTTCTGAAAAAAACATTGATAGATTTGTTAGGCATCTTTCAAAAATGAGGGGTGCTTCTATGAAACTAGGGCAATTGCTTTCATTAGAAGCAGGAGACTTATTATCAACTGATGCATTAAAAATTTTGTCAAGATTAAGAGATCAAGCTTATGCTATGCCAACTTCCCAACTTAGAGACGTATTAAAAAAAAGTTGGGGGGTTAATTTTATGCAATTATTTAAAGAGTTTGATCCTTATCCCATAGCGGCAGCGTCAATTGGCCAAGTACATAAATGTGTACTTAAAAATAATGATATAATTGCAATTAAAGTACAATATCCGGGTGTTAAGGATAGCATTGAAAGTGATATAAAAAATCTTGGATTTTTAATAAAATCAACTGGCATATTACCACCACAAATAGATCTTAATGCTTTACTAGACATTGCTAAAAATCAATTACATGAGGAAGCAAATTATGAATTAGAAGCAAAAAATTTACTTAAATTTAATAATTTAATTAATGATAAGAATTTTGAAATCCCTTTTTTGTATAAGGATCTTTGTACAAAAAATGTTTTAACTATGCAATATAAGCCTGGAATACCTATTGATAAAATAATGACACATCCTCAGGATGAAAAAAATAAAATTTTTTATAAACTAATGGAACTTTTATTCAAAGAGATTTTTGATTTTGGATATATTCAGACAGATCCAAATTATTCAAATTTTTTATATGATCAAAAAAACAACAAAATAATCCTAATTGATTTTGGTGCTTCTCAAAAAATAAGTATTGAAGTACGTAATAAATTTAAAAATCTTCTAATAAGTACTTGGAATAATAATCATTCTAAAATTAAAAAATCTTTATTAGATTTGGGTATATTGCATGATTCTTTTCCCAAACTAATAGAAACAATATTTTTGGATTTGTTTTATGAAGTTACATATCCAATTAGAGAAAAAACAATTTATAACTTTAACCAAGCAGATTTAATAACAAAAATTAAAAGTAATTTTCAAGAATTTTTAAAATTTCAAAACAAATTACAAATTCCGTCATCTGATATCCTTTTTATTCAGAGGAAGATAGGTGGATTATTTCTTTTAGGAAAGCTTTTAAAAGTTGAAATTGATCTGAATAAAATTTTAAAAAAATATATTTCAATCTAAATTTTTTCTGAATATTCTTAACAAAATTAAAATATTATACTTCTCGTAATTACTTTGGAGGAAATTTTGTTTAATTTAAAAGGAAAGGTTGCTCTGGTAACAGGAGTTGGAAGTCCTGAAGGGATTGGTTTTGCCTCGGCAAAATTATTAGCAAAAGCAGGAGCTAAAATTTTTATTACCTCTACCACTGAAAGAATCCTTGACAGAGAAAAAGAACTTAAATCATTGTTTGGCAATGATAATATATCTTCATTAGAGGCAGATCTAGTAGAAGAAAATCAAGTTTCAAATCTTTCAAAAATAGTAATAAAAAAATTTAATCAAATTGATATTCTAGTCAACAATGCAGGTATGGTTCAGATTGGAAATGACCAACCATCAAAAAAATTTATAGAGCACTCTTTGGAAAGCTGGAATTATGGTATTGACATAAATTTAAAGAGTACTTTTTTGGTTACCCGTTATATTTTACCTTATTTAAAAAAACAAAAATTTGGTAGAATTATAAATATTTCCTCCGTAACTGGACCAATTGTTGGAATAAGTGGAAGTACAGTTTATGGTTCAGCAAAGGCTGCTATGTTAGGATTAACTAGATCTTTGGCAATTGAAGAAGGAAAAAATGGTATAACAGTAAATTGTGTAGGTCCAGGATGGATTAAGACTGGTTCTAGTAGTGAAGAAGAAATTACTGCAGGACAATTTACTCCTATAGGAAGACCAGGTTTCCCTGAAGAAATTGGTCATACTGTTGTATTTTTAGCGTCCAAAGAGGCTAGCTATATTACAGGACAGATAATTTTTGTTGATGGGGGCAATACGATACAAGAGTATAAAGTTGAATTAGGTAGATAGTTTCTCTCTCAGAATTCAAGGTTTAGGTTTGCCTAAACAAATTACAGAACTTTTACCATATATTGTGTGTCTTGCCGTTTTGATAATTGTTACATATAAAAAGTTAAGGACTTTTTCTAGAATAATTTATTAAGTTAAGGATTATTTAAATGTATGACTTATTACTAAGTGGTGGAACTATAATAACTTGCAATAATTCATTCGATATTATTGAAGATGGTATAATTGGTGTCAAAGACAATAAGATATCACTTATTGAAAGTAAAAAAGAAAATATAAATAATTTACCGGAATCCAAAGAGTGCATTAGGCTTGATAACGAAATAATCATCCCTGGTTTAATCAATGCACATTGTCATGCTGCTGATAGCTTGTTTAGAGGATTGGTTGAAAATTTATCTCTTGAAGACTGGTTGCAAGAAGTTTGGAAAGCTGAAAAAGCTATTTTAAATCCTGAAACAACATTGTTAGGATCTTATTTAGGCCTAGCAGAAAATTTATTGGCAGGTGTTACTACTGTTGTAGATATGTTTTGGTATCCTTTTGAAACAGCTAATGCCTCGTTAGATTTAGGATTAAGACTTTGTACAGGAGGGATTTTTATAGACTTTCCAGGAGTAGGTGGTAGAACTCATGAACAGTATTTAGTTGAGGCTTCAGATTTTTGTTCTAAATTTAATAATTCGGAACTTATTATACCAGCTGTTATGCCACATGGATCATATACAGTTGGACCAGAGCACTTAAAAGAAGCCAAAAAAATCGCTAGTGATTTTAAAGCTATTTTTTCAATTCATGCTGCAGAGACTATTTTTGAGCAAAAAGACATCAAAAGTAGATATGGAAATACAGTTATTAGGCACCTAGATAGATTAGGTTTATTAGATGAAAAATCATTATTAGCGCACTGTGTACATTTAGATAATGGTGAAATGGATATTATTAAAGCAACTAATTCTGTAATTGCACATAATCCGTTGTCAAATTTGAAATTAGGTTCTGGAATAGCTCCTACATTAGATTTTCTTGAAAAAGAAATAAATGTAACATTGGGTACAGATGGAGCAATAAGTGGAAATGATCTTGATATGTGGTTAACAATGAGGCTTGCGGCTACCTTGCCAAAGGGAAAATTAATGAAGCCTGATATAGTAACTGCTAAAGATGTGTTTCAGATGGCAACGATTAATGGAGCTAAAGCATTAGGTAAAAGTTCTGAAATAGGAAGTTTAGAAATTGGAAAACAAGCAGACATGGTTATAATTTCTACTAATTCATTACATTCAGTACCGTTGTTTGATCCGTTAACTCACTTAGTTTATTCTTGTTCAAAATCTGATGTTAAACATGTTTATATTGCTGGCAAACAATGTGTTAAGGATGGCTCAATTATAAATTTTGACATTGAAAATGTTATCCAAGAAGTCAGAAAATTAAAAATGCCAACTTTAAATTCTTTATTATAAGTTGAGAGAAACCTTGGAAAATAAATTAATTAATGAAGCTATAGATAAAATCAAATCACTTAAGGTTGATATTCCAAATATTGCTATAGTTCTTGGATCTGGTTTAGGAAATTTCATTCATTGGATTGAAAACCCTACTTTCGTTAACTTTGAAGAAATTCCTGGATTTCAAGCTTCAACAGCTCCATCGCATGGTGGTAAATTAATTTTTGGAACATTTAAAGGTGTTAATTTATGTTTAATGCAAGGTAGGCTACACTTATATGAGGGATATAGTGCAAATCAGGTAACCTTCCCAATAAGAGTAATGAGGAGATTAGGAGCTAAGAATTTATTTATTACTAATGCAGCTGGATCATTAAATAAAACTTATCAACCAGGTGATATTATGTTGATAACTGACCATATTAATTTTACTGGAGAAAACCCCTTAATTGGTAAAAATGACAATACCGTTGGAGAAAGATTCCCAGATATGTCTAATGCATATTGCAATAGATTGAGAGAGCTTTCTGTTAAAATTTTAAAAAAGAACAATATACAGTTTGTCCAAGGTATTTATGCAGGAATTAAAGGACCATCACTTGAAACTTCAGCTGAAAGGAGGTTTTTAAATATAGCAGGTGCTGATGCAGTTGGGATGTCTACAGTATTAGAAAATATATCTGCCATCCATTGTGGATTTAAAGTGTTAGGAATTTCGGCTATAACTAATTCGGCAACAGGTGTGAAAGATCAACAACCAGACAATATGGATGATATATTTTATTTTGCTGAAATAGCAGGAAAAAAAATTATTCAATTATTAGAGAAGTTAATTCCAGAGATTAAATAGAAAATGAGCCCACCTAATTCAATTAATAAAAAAAAACTGGATAAAGAATTTTGGACAGAGGAAGGTTGCTTTATTACAGAATTATTGAATGATGCTAAATCTGCTAATTTATCTATTGCTCTTGCTAGAGTCGAGTTTGAGGTTACTACACAATTACATTCACTTAGAGATGTAGAAGAGACTTATATTATAAAAAAAGGATTAGGTTTGTTAGAAATTGATGGTAAGAAAACTAAAGTAAAAGAAAATGACACTATTTTGATTAAAGCAAATCAAAGTCAAAGAATAACCAATATTGGAAAGTGTGATTTAGAGTTTTATTGTATATGTACCCCCCGTTTTTATCCTGAATGTTACATTAATCTTGAAATTTAACTTATTGTTAATATGATCAAATATCAAAATAATTTTTGGTAGTAATCACTGTTTGATTCTAATTTACCACTTAAAATTAATTCATAATGACTATCAATTTTTTCATCTCCAAATTCTTTAGTTTTGTGATCTAAATACACTTTTGAGTTTTCATCCCAATATAACATTGATTCAGTTGCGTAATAATAAGCTATTTTTAAAAATTCAATTTTATCAGCTATTTTTCTTGATCCAAATGAAAAGGGTTTAAGCATATAAATTAATATTTGGAATAAAACACTTGGCAAATAAAAAAATTTTGGTGATTTTCCTGATATCTGAAAAATAAGTTCTCCAAATTCTTTAGAGTTACGTGCAGGTCCAGGACCGCCAATTGGTATGATTTTATTCTTCATATTTTCATTATTAATTGTTAAAATAATGAACTTACCCAAATCAGTACTTGATATTGGCTTTGTTCTAGTCTTTTTACCATTATCAAATACTATAAATCTCTTATTTTGTTTTATTCTGTTAAGCTGTCCAGATAAGGATTTAAAGAAAGCCGTAGGTCTAATAATAACATGATTGATATTGGATTTTTTCAAATTTGCTTCAAAAGCCAATTTTGCAAACTGAAAATTTAATTTTGGTTTTTGCACACATATTGCAGATAAATAAATGAATTTATTTATTCCAGAGTAAATTGCAGCTTTTAATAGATGCATATTAAGAGAAAAATCAACTTCCCAGGAGTCTTTTTTTGTCCCTTTTCTACTTGAAAGGCAGGATATAACTGCACATGCATCTTTATATTTTTTAAATAATTTTTTTACTGAGCTAATACTACTTATTTCCCACAGAGGAACCTGAGTAATAGATATTTGGTGTTTTTGTGCGAAATCCTGATTGTTTGATCTAACGGGGCATATTGGCATATAGCCCATTTCTAAAAGTTGATTTACTAAATTATTACCAATATACCCAGTAGCACCTATTACTAAGACCTTTTTTTTAATATTTCTGACCTCGTATTAAAAATTATATTAGATCAATAGTACAATTTTTGTTAAGATAATTATATATTTTTTTTTATAATTGTAGATTGTCATGTCAGAAAAGTTGGATCAGAATAAATTAAACTCTGATTGGAATTATCATCCTAAAATCCCTTTAGAGAATAACTCAATTTTTAGATCACCGCTTAAATTAATTTTTTTTAAGTCCTGGATTTTGAGAAACTGGCTACATTTAAGTGAAAAAGTAATTCTAGTAATTATTTCTTCTTTGATTTGGTATTTCTTTTATCCATCTTTAGAGCAAACTAAAATTATTAAATTCTCTTGGATTTTTCAAATTTGGGTAATTAATTTGCTATTAATGATTTTAATTGCAGGCGGATTGCACTGGTATTTTTATATCATAAAAGGTCAAGATAAGCGTTTAAAATTTGATAAACGAGATCAAGGAAAAGGAAAACTTTGGGATTTTTCTAATCAAGTTCATGATAATATGTTTTGGTCTTTAACCAGTGGTATTGGGCAACTGACCATTTTTCAATCAATTACAATGTGGTTACTTGCTAATAATTATTCACCAGTGAATTCCTTTTCATCTAATCCATTTTGGTTTTTAGCACTTTTTCTATTTATACCAATTTGGTCAGCTTTTCACTTTTATTGGATTCATAGATTTTTACATATTCCTTTTTTTTATAAAAGATATCACTCACTTCATCATAGAAATGTGAATGTAGGACCTTGGTCAGGATTTTCTATGCATCCGGTAGAACATTTATTTTATATATCGAGTTTATGCATTCATTGGATTTTGGCTTCTCATCCAATTCATATAATTTTTCATGCATTATATTTAGGTCCTGGAGCTGCAATGACACATACTGGTTATGAAAATTTATTAATTAAAGATAAAAAACGTCTTGCTTTAGGAACTTTCTATCACCAGTTACACCATAGATATTATGAGTGTAATTATGGAAATGAAGAAATGCCATGGGATAGGTGGTTTGGAACATTTCATGATGGGTCTCAATTAGCAACTGAGCAAACTAGGGCCAGAAAGAAAATAATGCATAAATAAATCAAATATATTGATTTAATGGGATATATTTAATTTGATCAAAATAAATTATAAAACTTTTTTTTTGAAGAAAAGATTTCCTTTAACAATAAGTAGAGGTACCTTTACAGGTTCTGAAAACCTATTTGTTTTTTTGAATAGAAAAAACAATATAGGAATAGGAGAAATGTGCCCTGGATTAACAGAAGGATCAGAAACTGCCGAGGATGGCAAAGCACAAATAGAAAAATTTTTAGATGAAACAGGGTCAATTTCTTCCTCTGTAATTGAAAATTATGAAAGAGCTTTTGAGTATAAATTAGCACCATGTGCACTAGCTGCATTAGATATAGCCCTATGGGACTTAATAGCCAAAGAGGCTAATATGCCATTATTCAAATTATTCGGATTAAATTTACCAAGTGTAAGCACATCTATTACTTTGGGAATTATGCCGTTGGAAGAAATTGAAGAAAGAGTATCTTATTTAAGAAAAAACAATATGCTTGGGAATCTAAAAATTAAACTAGGTTCTTCAGAAGGTATTGACAGAGATAAAGAAATTTTAGAGCGAATTTTACACTTTACAAAAAATGAATGTAATAATTTAAGGGTGGATGCTAATGGAGGATGGAGTTTAGATGACGCACAAAAAATGTTGAAGTGGTTATTTAAAATGGGGGTAGAATATGTGGAGCAGCCTCTTCCTAAAGGTGAGGAAGAAGATTTAAGATTTTTGTTTAAAAATAGACCTTTACCAATTTTTGTTGATGAGAGTTGTAGAAATTCAAAAGATATTTTGTCCTTATCTAAATGTGTTGATGGAATTAACTTAAAATTAATGAAATGTGGAGGACTAACTGAGGCAATAAAGATGGTTACAATTGCCCGGAATGTTAATCTTAAAACAATGATAGGGTGTATGGGCGAGAGTTCTGTTTCAATTTCTGCCGGTTGCTCAATAGGGTCTTTATTTGACTATATTGATTTAGATTCTCATTTTAATTTAGACCCAGATCCAACCTCAGGGGCCACTTTCATTGACGGAATTGTAACTCCAGTGAATAAACCTGGTCATGGAGCTTATTTTAAAAATGCTTAATAAAGATCAAAAAATTGCCATTTATGCGGAAGGGAGCATGGGAACTTTATTCGCAAAAATGGCCGAGGGTGTAATCAGGTATAGTCCTAATCCAATTACTTGTGTAATTGATAGTAGTAAAGCAGGAAAGTCAGTTTCTGAAGTATGTAATATAGATAAACATATACCAATTTTAGAAAATATCGACGAAGCATTTAAATTTGGTGCAGAAGTATTATTACTGGGAACAGCGCCATCTGGTGGAAGACTTCCAGAAAGTTGGATACAGATCATTGGTCAATCCATTGAAAAAGGTCTTTCTGTAGTGAATGGTTTGCATGATAGTGTAAGTGACATATTTTCTGACAAATTAGGACCCAATCAGTGGATTTGGGACATAAGAAATCCTATAAATAATAAACCTAGGATTGGAGCAGCACGTGCTTCATTTCTTTCCAATCAAAGAGTACTTATGATTGGCACTGACATGGCAGTTGGTAAAATGACTACTGGTTTGGAGTTAACAAATTCTCTAAAGGCTAAAGCTAAAGACGCAGTTTTTTTGGCAACTGGTCAAACAGGGGTTTGTATTTCAGGAAACGGAATACCTTTAGATGCTTATAAAGTAGATTACGCAAGTGGTGCAGTGGAAGAAATGGTACTCAAATATAAAAATAGTGAATATTTAATCATTGAAGGGCAGGGTTCATTATTAAATCCAGGCAGTACTGCTACCCTTCCTCTGATGAGAGGAAGTTGTCCAACAGCTTTAGTACTTTGTCATCGTTTAGGGTTGAGAGTTGTTGAAAGTGAAACTAAAATATTAATACCTCCATTGGAGCAAGTAATTAGTCTAAATGAACAGCTAGTTACTGGTCTAAACTCATTTCCAACAGCAAAAGTTAAAGCTGTTGCATTAGATACAAGAGGTTTTGACCATGCCTCTGCTATTAATGAAATAAGTAAGATGGAGGATAAACTGAACTTACCAGTAACTGATCCTGTTAGATTTAGTGCAAAAAAAATTGCTAATGCTTTAATTTATTTAAATTGATTTCCTTAAGTAATTTATTTAATTTTAAACTGAGTATTGACTTATTTACATCTAATTGAATAATTATTTGTATTATTGGAGTATAAAATGTCACTAGAATTAGCCCCTAGACCGTTTAATGAAGAAATAAGAGCTAAAACAGTATTAAGCACCGGTCTAATAGATAGTCCTGAACCGGAATTATTTCAAATTTACTCAGATTTAGCTAAAGATGTGTCTGGTTTTGATAAAGCAAGCTTTAGTCTTTATGACTTAGATTTTCAATGCCCTATTTCTTCTACAGGATATGAAGAAGATAGGAACGGGCAAAAATATGCCAGAGATTCATTAAATGTTTGTTCATATGTAATTTTAGATAGTGAACCTTTACTCATTAGTGACATGAGTAAGCATCCTACTTGGAAAAGTCACCCAAGAATATTGGATGGTTCTGGAACTTTAGGTTATGCTGGTTTTCCTGTGATAAATAAAGATAATTATGCTTTAGGTACTCTATGTATGCTAAATAAAACTCCTAAATCTTTAGATACTAATCAGATTGATTTATTAAAAAAAATTACTGCTAATATCGCCTTATTATTGGATTTGAGAATTGAGCAAAAAGAAATTACCTCTGAAAAGATACTCAATTCATTAATAAATTTCAGAAAATATGATAATGAACTATCTATACAAGACTTTGAAGCATTTATGTCAATCACTTCAAATTTAAAGGTAAGTTCAAGTGATGCATTAAAACTTATTGAGAAAGGTATTTGTATTAAAGTGGGTTCTAGTGTTGAACTAACTACTAAAGGTAGAGAATTATTGTCAAACATGAAATTAAGAACTAAACCCATGAAAAAAATTAAGCTCAGCGGTAACCAAGCTGAAAATCTGATTGATAATATGTTTGCAGAGTTAAAATAATAATGTACGCAAAAATTTATAATTATAAATTTCAGGGATTAAGTGAAGCAAAAGTAGCTGCTACTTTTTGCTCAGAAGCTTTAGGAAAAAAAATAATAAAATTTA
>CACBRT010000038.1 GCA_902541695.1 uncultured Alphaproteobacteria bacterium
CCTAGCATCTGCTAGGCAAGAAATAGACGATAAAGTAGAATTAGCAAGATTAGCTGCAGCTAAGAGGGAAGCTCTCGAATTATATATAGCTGATTTAAAAGAAAATTTAGATTCTCTGTCACAAAATAAACAGGTCTTAGAAAATGAAATTAAAAGTAGGGATATAGCAATAGAGTTGGCTTATAGTGATCTTGAAAAGACAAAAGAGGAACTTCTTACACAAAAAAAATCTAATGCTATATTAAAAACCTCAATATTTGGGTTAAATGAAGATTTAAAATTAAACCAAGATAAACTAAGTGATGCTGAAAAAAGAAATTTGATTGAAAAGCTTGCAATTAAAAATTTGAGAAAAAAACTAAATGAATCACGAGAAGAACTAGAATTAGCGACTTTATCTCTTGAAGAAGAAAGAAAGAGAGCCATTGAAAATCTAGAATTAATTTCAAGTTCAGAAAATGCAATGAGATTACTCAAAAATAAAAATATTGAACTTTCTAATGAGAACAAAACAATAAATACAAAAATCATGAATCTGTCTGATTTATTACAAGTTAGAAAAATATCTTTAGAAAACTTAAGATCCCAGTTAATAGATAGTAATAATCAAAATAAGATTTCTTTAACTGAGATAAAAAAATTAAATACGGAAACTTTATCATTAGCCTCTCAATTAGAAGATTTAAAAATTTTATTGAATCAATTTAAAGAAAGAGATTTAAAATCTAAATCTCAAGTAGAAAATCTTGGGGCCCAACTAAATTCTGCACTAGCTCAGATTGTCATTGAACAGAAAAAAAATTCAGTTTTGGAGGCCAATAGAATTAAAAAATTGCAAGAGGAAGCAAAAGAATTAAAAAAATTTCGATCTGAATTTTTTGGAAATTTAAGAAAAATATTGAATAATAACAAAGGTATTGAAATTGTTGGGGATAGGTTTGTTTTTCCTTCTGAAATTCTTTTTGATTTAGGTTCTGACAAATTACAAAAAAAGGGATTAATCGAGCTTTCTAGAATGGCAAAAGTAATAAGAAAAATAGTTGATGAAATTCCGAAAGAAATAGATTGGATACTAAGGGTAGATGGTCATACTGATAAAACAAAATTTGTTAGTGGTGCAAAGTTTACAGATAATTGGGAATTGAGTCAGGCTAGAGCACTATCTGTAGTTAAATATTTTGTGTCTAAAGAAAAACTACCCGCTAAAAGATTTGCTGCAGCTGGATTTGGGGAATTTCAACCAATTGATAAAACTAATTCAGTAGGCGCTTTGGCAAGAAATCGAAGAATAGAAATTAAGCTCACTGAGAGATAATAAATATTTATTTAGCTGTAAGAAGAGGAGGTTTTTTTTGAGAAATTCTTGGATTATCTATGGATGATATGTCCAAAAATATCTTATCACTTTTAACATACACTTTAACTATTCCCCCTTTTTTTAGTTTTCCAAAAAGAATGTCTTCAGCAAGAGGCTTTTTAATTGTTTGCTGAATTAATCTTGAAAGTGGTCTAGCTCCCATTTTTTCATCATACCCATTTTTTGCCAACCACTCAGATGCTTTTGTTGTTAAATCAAAAGTTACATTTTTATCCATCAATTGAGCTTCTAATTGGAGTACAAATTTTTCAACTACTCTCATTATAACGGGTAGTGGTAAAGTTGAGAAACTAATAACCGAGTCGAGTCTGTTTCGAAATTCAGGACTAAAAATTTTCTCAATTGCCTTGGTATCCTCTCCATCTCTTCTATCTCTACCAAATCCCATGGCAGTTGCAGCTTGTTCAGATGCTCCAGCATTTGATGTCATTATCAAAACAACGTTTCTAAAATCTACGGTGCGCCCATTATGATCAGTTAGTTTGCCATGATCCATCACTTGAAGTAGAATATTAAAAATATCTGGATGAGCTTTTTCAATTTCATCCAAAAGAAGTATACAATGTGGATGCTGATCAATTTTGTCTGTAAGAATTCCACCCTGGTCAAAACCAACATATCCTGGAGGAGCTCCTATCAATCTTGAAACTGCGTGCTTTTCCATATATTCAGACATGTCAAATCTAATTAATTCAACACCAAGGCAGTCAGCTAGTTGTTTTGCTACCTCAGTTTTCCCTACTCCAGTTGGACCAGAGAATAAGTAATTTCCGATTGGCTTTTCAGGTTCTCTTAAACCTGCTCTTGCCATTTTTATTGCTGAAGTTAAAGAATCTATTGCTTTGTCCTGGCCAAAAACAACTCTTTTGAGTGATGAATCTAAATTACTCAAAATTTCTGCATCTGATTTGGATATACTTTTAGGTGGTATTCTTGCGATTTTTGCAATTACGTTTTCAATCTCTTTGATACCAATAGTCTTTTTTCTCTCTTTCTCTGGTAAAATCATTTGAGCTGCACCAGCTTCATCAATAACATCAATGGCTTTATCAGGCAGTTTCCTATCGTGAATATGTTTTATTGATAAATCTATGGATGCTTGAATTGCTTCACCAGTATATTTAGTATCATGATGATCTTCAAAATATTGTTTTAATCCGTTTAATATTTGCACAGCTTGATCTGGAGTAGGTTCTTCTACGTCTATTTTTTGAAATCGTCTAGCTAAAGCTCTATCCTTTTCAAAATGTTGTCGATATTCTTTATAAGTAGTTGAACCCATACATTTTAAATTTCCAGATTGAAGAGATGGTTTCAATAAGTTTGATGCATCCATTGCTCCACCAGATGTTGCTCCCGCACCTATTACCGTATGGATTTCATCAATAAAGAATATAGAATTTTTGTGTTCTTCTAATTCTTTCAAAACATTTTTTAGTCTTTCTTCAAAATCACCTCGATATCTTGTTCCAGCCAAAAGAGATCCCATATCAAGAGAAAATATAGTAGTATTAGATAACACTTTAGGAGTTTCTTTATTCACTATTTTTCTAGCTAAACCTTCTGCAATTGCAGTTTTACCTACCCCAGGGTCTCCAACCAGAATTGGATTATTTTTTCTTCTTCTGCAGAGTACCTGAATACATCTCTCTATTTCTTCTTCTCTTCCGATTAGAGGGTCTATACGTTGATTTAATGCCTCTTCGTTTAAATTTTTACAATATTTGCTAAGTGCAGATTCTTTATTAGTTTTATTTTCTTCTCCTAGTTCTTCAAGATCCTCACTAGATCCAGAAACTCCCCTATCTTCTGAGAAATTAGGATTTTTTGCCACGCCATGCGCTATAAAATTTACTGCGTCATAACGTGTCATTTCTTGTTCTTGAAGGAAATAAGCTGCATGACTTTCTCTTTCAGCAAATATGGCTACTAATACATTTGCGCCAGTAACCTCATTCCTTCCAGAACTTTGAACATGTATAGCTGCTCTTTGAATTACTCTTTGAAATCCTGTTGTTGGAACAGATTCAGTACCTTCAACTTGGCTAACTAAATTTCCAAGCTCATTTTTTATAAAGTTGAGTACATTTTTTCTTAATTTTTCTAAATCAACATTACAAGCTTTCATTACTTTAGCTGCATCAGGCTCATCAATTAATGCAAGTAAAAGATGTTCGAGTGTTGTAAGCTCATGTTGGTTCTCGTTTGCGATACCCAAAGATGCATGAATACAATTTTCTAATGATTTTGAAAAAGACGGCATGTGCTCACCTACTATACTTATTTTTAAAAAGTTTTATATTAGATAAATAATAAATGTTCATTTGTTTGCAAATTATTTTTTATAAAAAGTTTAAATTTTATTTTACATTTTCTGATTTTTTAACATGTTTGCAGTAAGAGTGCCAAATTAAAATTCAAATTGATTATTTATTTAAAATACATCTCTTCTTCTTCTTAATTCGGCAAATACATCTTCATCTGTTTCATTTTCCATATTTAAAATTTTTTTTATTTTAGGCGAACTTGCTCTAAGGAATATATTAAGTCCTAATTCATCTTTAATAGTTGATGGAACTGATGGAAGGCCTTTTTCTAATTTATTTTCAATTAATGTTAATTTTTTATGAAGCTCATTATTATTTTGATCAATAGAGATAGCAAATTCCAAATTTTTTAAAGCGTATTCATGTCCGCTATAAACTTTTGTATATCCTGGAAGTTTTTTCAACTTATTTAAGGTTTTCCACATGATTGAAGGGGAACCTTCAAATAGTCTTCCACACCCAAAAACCATAAGAGAGTCACCAGTAAAAACGGACTCTAATTCTCTACTAAATAAAGCAATATGGCCTATAGTATGTCCAGGTACATCAATCACAACAAATTTAAAATCCCCAAGATTTAAAATTTGATTTACCTTTAGTTTTTCATCTAATTTTGGAAGTCTATGAGAATCAAATTCTGCACCTAATATTGTTGGATTATATTTGGTTGATAATTCGTTTAAACCCATGATATGATCTGAGTGATGATGAGTAATAAATATTTTATCTAATTTCCAATTTTTTTCTTTCAATATTTCGATTATGGGACTAGATTCTGGAGCATCAATCAAGAATGTTTCATTTTTCTCATGATTATGTAACAAATATGCATAATTATCATCTAAACATTTTATGGTCATTATTTCTGTATTCATTTAAAATTCCTTTTGTACATAGCATCTATAAATAGTTTTATTTGAAAAATTAAACAACTCTTATTAATATTAAACAACTCATATTAATATCTGCTTCTTGATGTTAATAATTACTTTTTAAATGGTACTCATTTTGAACTTAAACATAAAAGAATTACAAAATTTTTATAATCAAAGTGGGTTGGGACTTTTTTGTAAAAAAAATATCAATGAATTAATTCAAGATAACAAAAAGTTTTTGATTAGAAAAAGTCATGAACGAGAAATAATTATAGGATATGGCTTTCCCATTCCTTTTATAAAAAAATTAGTGAAGAAAAATTCAGAATATTTATGTTTAATGCCTAAGAATCAAGGTGCTTTATTTTGGCCAACAAATAAAAATAAAACTTTATTAGTAGAACAAACAAGATGGCCTGTAGAATCTGAAATTTCTGATATTGTCATGATTAGTCATGGATTAGAGAATTGTGAAAATCCACACATGCTTTTGGAAGAAGCATGGAGAATTCTTTTACCTGAAGGGCACCTTTTAATAATTGTACCTAATAGGACTGGTTTTTGGGCAAGATCAGATTTAACTCCTTTTGGCTTTGGTCGTCCATTCAGTATTTCACAATTATCAAAGATTTTAATTGAACATAAATTTAGTATCATTAATGCTAATGCCTGCTTGTTAATGCCACCTACAAAAAGAAAGTTTTTTTTGAGATCTTATCATTACCTTGATAAATTTTTTTCAAGATATACTTCAAAAGTGTTAGGCGGTGTATTGGTCATACTTGCAAAAAAACAAATTCATCAGGCGAATACTTTAAAAATTTCAGATAGTATAAAAGTACCACTAGAAATCCTAGATGGTTTAATCAAGCCAAGACCAAAGCCTCTTCCTAAAGATAGATATTGAATGTTAAAAAATTTGGACTGGTTAAAATTTTTAAATTGAATTATGGTTTTTTTTTTGAAACTAAAAAAAATCCTTAATTCTTCAATACTTTCTTGCATGAAGGTATCAGCTCTGATAGTTGTTTGTATGTACTTGGTGATTTTAGTGCATTTAAGTTTTGGATTGGAGAGTTGAATTGAGTGGTAATGTTTCATTAACAAAAGATGCTTCATTCAGATATGCTAATGCTCTCTACAATTTAGCTTTAGAGAAAAAATCTACATTGAAATATGAAAAAGATTTAGACAAATTCTTGGAAATATTTGATGAGGAAGAGTATCTCTCTTTATTTGTTAGTTCTCCATTGTACCCAAGGGATAATCAGCTAACAACCATGAAAGTTATTTGTTCAAAACTAAAATTAGATGAAAATGTTGCAAATACTGTTCTAGTTATGACTACAAAACGTAGACTATTTGCTTTGAAAGATATGATACTTCAATTCAAGGATTTATGTAGACAAGAAAGAAATGAACTTATTATAGAAGTTGCAAGTGCTTCTGAACTATCCAAATCTAATTTAGATGAAATAAAGAAATCAATAAGTGCAAAAATTGATGGTAATATTATAATTAAATCTAGATGTGATCCGAGCATTATAGGTGGGTTAATACTAAAGGTTGGTTCAAAATTAATTGATACATCAATAAGATCTAAACTAAGTAAATTGAAAAATAATTTGAAAGAGGTAGGATGATGAACATCCAAGCATCAGAAATAACAGCGATTTTAAAAGAACAAATAAAAAAATTTGGAAAAGAATCAGAAGTTTCAGAAGTAGGCACAGTACTTTCTGTGGGCGATGGTATTGCCAGAGTTTTTGGACTAGATAACGTACAAGCAGGTGAAATGGTAGAATTTCCTGGAGGCATCAGGGGTATGGCTCTAAATTTAGAAATTGATAATGTTGGTATTGTTATTTTTGGCTCTGATCGGGACATAAAAGAGGGTGATCAAGTTAAAAGAACCAAATCAATTGTAGATGTTCCAGTTGGTAATGAGTTATTGGGAAGAGTAGTTGATGGTTTAGGAAACCCATTAGATGGTAAAGGCCCTGTAAAAACAAAAAAGAGATCTGTTGCTGATGTAAAAGCACCAGGAATTATACCTAGAAAATCTGTACACGAACCAATGGCCACAGGTTTAAAATCAGTAGATTCACTTATTCCAATCGGTAGGGGACAAAGGGAATTAATAATTGGTGACAGACAAACTGGTAAAACAGCAGTTGCTCTTGATACAATACTTAATCAAAAAACGTATAATGATAATGCTGGTAAAGATGAATCAAAAAAATTATATTGTATTTATGTAGCTATTGGTCAAAAAAGATCTACAGTAGCTCAACTTGTAAAAAAATTAGAAGAAACTGGTGCTTTAGAGTATACTATTGTAGTAGCTGCAACAGCTTCTGACCCTGCTCCTATGCAATTCTTAGCACCTTATTCAGCCACATCTATGGCTGAATTTTTTAGAGATAATGGTCGTCACGCTCTTATAATTTACGATGATTTATCTAAACAAGCAGTAGCTTACAGACAAATGTCTCTTTTACTCAGACGCCCACCAGGTCGTGAAGCATATCCAGGGGATGTTTTTTATTTACATTCTAGATTGTTGGAGAGGTCTGCAAAATTAAACGATGAAAATGGATCTGGCTCTTTAACTGCTTTACCTATAATAGAGACTCAAGGTGGAGATGTTTCAGCTTTTATTCCAACAAATGTGATTTCAATAACAGACGGCCAGATATTTTTAGAAACGGAGTTATTTAATCAAGGGATAAGGCCTGCAGTTAATACTGGTCTTTCAGTTTCACGGGTAGGTTCATCTGCACAAACTAAAGCAATGAAGTCTGTCGCAGGTTCTGTGAAATTAGAACTTGCACAATATAGAGAAATGGCTGCTTTCGCACAGTTTGGTTCTGATTTAGATGCTTCAACCCAAGCTTTGTTGAATAGGGGAGCACGTCTAACTGAGGTTTTAAAACAAGCTCAATATTCTCCACTTACTAATGCAGAACAAGTTATAATTATATATTCTGGCACAGGTGGCTACTTAGATGATATTAATGTTGGAGATGTATCTAGGTTTGAGAAGGGTCTTATAGATTATCTCAGAAGTGATTGTAAGAATTTGTTACAAGATTTGACTAATAACGATCGTAAAGTTGACGGGGAAATTGAAGATGAAATTAAAAAAGCAATTGAAACATATAAAGGAAATTTTTCATAAATTTTAATCAAAATTTCAGGTTTTAGATAAGTATAATGCCCAATTTAAAAGATCTCAAAAATAGGATAGAGAGTGTTAAATCTACAAGAAAGATCACTAAAGCTATGCAAATGGTTGCTGCTGCTAAATTGAGAAAAGCTCAGGAGGCAGCAGAACAAGCAAGACCATATGCAGAAAAAATGAGTACAGTAATGGAAAAAATTACTTCAACTAATCTTTCAAGTGATTCCCCATTGTTAATTGGTAATGGGAATAATAAAACTCATTTAATTGTGATTGCTACATCAGAAAGAGGATTATGCGGTGCATTCAATTCTTCTATTGTAAGACAAGCAAAATCACACCTAAACAATTTATTATCCGATGGCAATAATATAAAAATATTAACTATTGGGAAAAAAGGTCGTGAGCAGTTGAAAAGAGAATTTGGACAATACTTGATTGAGCATGTTGATTTATCAGATTTAAAAACTGTTTCTTATGAAAATGCTTCTAATATAAGCGAGAATATAATTTCTAAATTTTTTAAAAATGAATTTAATATTGCCACTATATTTTACAATCAGTTTGAATCTGTTATTTCTCAGACACCTAAGGCTTCTCAATTAATTCCTATTGAAACAAAAAAAGGTGAAGTAGAAATTCAAACCAGTACTTCAAATTTTTTATATGAACCAGATGAACAGGAGATAATTGAAGATCTTCTACCAAAGGTTATTACTACTAAAATCTTTACTGCTTTGCTAGAGAATGGAGCTTCTGAACAAGGGGCAAGAATGTCAGCTATGGACAATGCTACTAGAAATGCTGGTGAAATGATAGACAAATTGACTATACAATTTAATAGATCAAGACAGGCAGCTATAACTAATGAACTAATTGAAATTATATCTGGTGCTGAAGCACTTTAATATTTAAAATGGAGAGTACGATGTCTAGGCCAAATGGAAAAATAACTCAAGTAATGGGAGCGGTGGTTGATGTTCAATTTGATAACCATCTGCCGGAAATTCTAAATGCTCTTGAAACCGAGAACGATGGTCAAAAGTTAATTTTGGAAGTTGCTCAACATTTGGGCGAAAATACAGTTAGAACAATTGCTATGGATAGTTCAGAGGGTTTGGTTAGAGGAGCTATAGTTGAAGATTTGGGAGCGCCTATCTCTGTACCTGTAGGGAATCCTACGCTTGGTAGAATTTTAAATGTCGTAGGTGATCCCGTTGATGAAAAAGGTCCTATTAAATCTAAGGAGTTGAGACCTATACATCAGCCTGCTCCTGAGTTTTCTGAACAATCCACAGATACTGAACTTCTTACAACTGGAATTAAAGTTATTGATCTTTTAGCACCATATTCTAAAGGAGGTAAAGTAGGTCTTTTTGGTGGAGCTGGAGTTGGAAAAACAGTTTTAATTATGGAATTAATAAATAATATTGCAAAGGTTCACTCAGGATTTTCTGTATTTGCTGGTGTCGGAGAACGTACTAGAGAAGGAAATGACCTTTATCATGAAATGATTGAATCAGGGGTTATTAATCCAGAAAAATTAGATGAATCAAAAGTTTCATTAGTTTATGGACAAATGAATGAACCCCCTGGAGCAAGAGCGAGAGTGGGTTTAACAGGATTAACTTTGGCAGAACAATTTCGAGATCAATCAGGTACTGACGTTTTATTTTTTGTTGATAATATTTTTAGATTTACACAAGCAGGTTCTGAGGTCTCTGCACTACTTGGACGTATTCCTTCAGCAGTTGGTTATCAACCGACTCTGGCCACGGATATGGGTGCTCTACAAGAAAGAATAACTTCAACCAAATCAGGATCAATAACCTCAGTACAGGCGATATATGTTCCTGCTGATGACTTAACTGATCCAGCACCAGCTACGTCATTTGCACACCTTGATGCAACTACAGTTTTGAGTAGAGCTATCTCTGAGTTAGGAATATATCCTGCAGTGGATCCCTTAGACTCTAATAGTAGACTAATGGACCCATTAATTGTAGGTGATGATCATTACCAAGTAGCTAGAGATGTGCAAGGTATACTTCAAAGATATAAATCTCTCCAGGATATAATTGCTATTTTGGGTATGGATGAATTATCTGAAGAGGATAAGTTAACAGTTGCAAGAGCAAGAAAAATTCAAAAGTTCCTTTCGCAGCCTTTTGATGTAGCTAAAGTTTTTACAGGTTCAGACGGTGTTCAAGTGCCATTAGATGTTACAATCGATAGTTTTAAAAGAGTAGTAGCTGGAGAGTTTGATCATTTACCAGAAGCCGCATTTTATATGGTTGGAGGTATTGACGAAGTAATTGAAAAAGCTGAAAAATTAGAATCTAAAGTGGCTTAAATATATTATGTCTGATGAGTTATTTAATTTTGAACTAATTACTCCAAGTAAAGTCCTTATTTCAGGATCTGTCAATTCCGTTAGTATTCAAGGTGTTGAAGGTGATATGACTATTTTTGCAAATCATTCACCCATAGCAACAGCATTGAGACCGGGGTATCTAAAAGTTGTTATAAACAATAAATCTGAGAATTATTTTGTTACCGGTGGTTTTGTTCAAATTATTGGTGATGAAGTAGTTATCCTTGCGGAAAAAGCTACTTTAGAAAGTGAAGTTAGTTTGGAAATGATTGACCAAACTATAAATAAGACAAAAAATTTGATGGAAAATGCATCAGAACTTCAAAAATGTGTATTAGCCAAAAAATTAAATGATCTAACCATTATTAAAAGCCAACTTTAAGTATTGAACAAATCCAAACATAGAGCAATTGGTTTTATATTTACAACTGTAGTATTAGATATAAGTGGTTTAATGGTAATTTTTCCAATAATGCCAGATATATTACAGTACGTCGGAAAATTTTCTGTATCAGATGCAGCTATTTGGGGAGGTTTTTTATACGCTTCTTATGCGATGACTCAATTTTTATTTTCACCAATAATTGGAAATTTATCAGATTCAATAGGTAGAAGACCTATTATTCTAATTTCTCTCTTTTTCATGTTTCTAGATTATCTCATTTTAGGCTTTGCTACTTCGTTATTTATTTTTATAGTTGGACGAATGATAGGTGGTATTGCTGGGGGTACTGTGCCTACCGCAATGGCATATTTGGCGGATGTTTCAAATTCAGAAGATAAAGCAAAGAATTTTGGTTTAATTGGTGCAGCTTTTGGTATTGGATTTGTTGTTGGTCCATTTATTGGAGGGATACTAGGAGAGTTGAATTTTAGACTTCCTTTTTTCTTTTCTGCTGCACTATCTTTAGTTACCTTCTTACTTTGTTACTTTTTTTTACCAGAATCTTTAGATAAAACAAATAAAAGAGGATTTAGATATTATGATCTAAATCCCTTTAAAGCGATTTTTAGAGCATTTTTGATTAAGGATTTGAGAGTATTTTTTTCATGCATTTTAATTATAAGCATTGCTCACTGGGTCTATCCTTCAGTTTGGAGTTTTTGGAGTAAAGAAGTTTTTGGTTGGGGGCCAGGGTTGATAGGTATTTCTTTAGCTTGCTATGGATTAGGAGTTGCATTTGTTCAAGGCATAATTATTAGAATGAATTTTATTAAAAAGTCTAATCCACTTAATATTGTAATTTTTTCATTGATTTTGGGTAGTCTTACCCTTTTTGGATTTGGTTCTATAAAAACTGCATGGTTGGTTTTTGCTTTAATTCCAATTGCTGTTTTGACTGAATTAATGAATCCTACTTTAGACAGTTTTATTTCAAATAAAGTTTCTGATGATACTCAGGGTTTACTACAAGGAATTTTATCAAGTATTAATGCAATCACAATAATAATTAGCCCCTTAATAATGACTTTTTTGTTCAAATTAGGAACTTTACCCCAACAAAAATATTATATCCCAGGTTTACCATTTTATTTTGCCGCTTTATTATTATTACTATGTATTTTCCCAATTTTAAAGGCAATGAATTCTCTTAAGTCTACAAAAAAAAGAGAAATAAAATAGTATAAATTAGGCTTTTTGTTTTTGTTCGGTATGATATTTTGGATAATACGGT
>CACBRT010000039.1 GCA_902541695.1 uncultured Alphaproteobacteria bacterium
TGGTCATTTTGAATTAGGGTCCATTGAATTTCAGACTGAACATCAAAATCTCAAACTTATATTAAATTCGGCTGGAAGTAATCCTAGCGTCATTCACGGTACTTCAGGGGATGATCACCTGAATGGCACTTCTGGGGATGACACGATTTACGGTTACGCAGGTAACGATATTTTGGATGGTGGTTCGGGTCAGGATGTTTTTTACGCTGGAGAGGGTGACGACACGATTATCCTTGGAACAGAGAGTGATGGTACAGGAACGAGAGGCACCTATTTTTCTGAAGCGGGTAATGATCTTATTCATCTGAATGGTGCGTGGGGATGGTTACAGTATGACTATAATGACAGTCAGGCGACAACACCTGTTCTGGTGAACTTCTCCAATCAGGTTCAAACATTGGATGGTGTTAATCTTGCGCCCTTTACGGTAAGGGATCAGTACGGTGATGTAGATATTTATACGGGGACGCAAAAAGGATCTCATTTCTGGGGGACACAGTTTGACGACCAGGCGGTCTTTGGTGATATCAATTACTTCTACTGGACAGCGGGTCTTGGTGGCAATGACACGGTGAGCATTTTGGGGAACAGTCCTTTGGGGACGCTGGAAGCGGCACACCTTGTGGACACCCCTGTAAATTGGAATGTGGATCAGCAAGTTTTCTCTTTTGAAACTGGGGGTGCTACCCACACAGTAACGGTTGACCAAGGGAAGTTTTACGGTCTTGCCGGATCCTCTTCCAATGACACACTGACGGGTAATGATACCCACAACGAACTAAGAGGTCGTCAGGGGGATGATACGTTAATTGCCGGTGATGGTGATGACCGTCTGGCTGGTGAAGCAGGCAATGACACACTGGACGGTGGTTTGGGTAATGATACTTACTATTACTACGGCAAGCCTGGCTTTGACGTCATTCAAGACGCGGGAGGTTCTGACCGGATCGTTTTTGCCGAAGGGTATTACGCGGCTTCGGGATGGGGCTCGCCTTACAGGCAAGGTAATGATCTGGTTTACGTTTCGGCTGACAGTCAGAGCGGTTTTACTGTTAAGGATCACTTTTCGGATCCGAATAAGAGTATAGAGTATTTTGAGTTTGAACGGTCTGGGTACACCACTCAAGTACGCAATAGTGATCAGCCGATTGGTAATTCTGAATATGACGAAACTCTTGTTGGCACTGCTGGCAATGACATACTGACAGGGGCGTCTGGGGAGAATATACGTCACGATGAGTTTTACGGATACACAGGCAACGATACGATTGACAACTCGGCTGGCGGTGCGAGTTGGATCGAAGGGGGCTCTGGTGATGATACCATTACAGGTGGGTCAAGTGTAGATATCATTAGAGGCGGCGATGGTGAGGACGTCATTGCAGGTGGCGCGGGCAATGACTGGATATATGCTGGGGATGGAGACGATACAGTTTCTGGCAATGACGGTAATGATATGATTTTTGCCAGTTTTGGTAATGACTTTGAAGATGGGGGTGCTGGTACTGATACATTGGTTGTAGGTGGTTTTGCAACTCAGTTTACCGATGTAACTTTCAACTTAGAAACAGGTGGGTCTTACGTTACTGGACAAACACCTAACACAGCAAAATTTTCTAATTTTGAGAATTTTCAAGCTGGTATGGACTTTGACGGAAATAGAGTAGGTTCAAATTGGAATTTTACTGTTCATGGAACTAGCGAAAATAATAGTATTCAAACATCTCATGGTGACGATACGATCGACGGAGGTGCAGGAAATGACTTTATAGATAGTAGTTCAGGCAATGATACGATTGTAGGTGGTGCCGGTGATGACTTTATTGACGGGGGACACGGGGATGATACGTTAAAGTCAACAGGTGGTTTTGATCGATTATTTTCTGATGAAGGCAACGATAAATTTATCAATGAAAATCCTGATCAACTACCTGAAATAGCATTTTACAATACAAGTGCGAAAAATATTGAAATTCGTCTTGATGAAGGGTGGATTGACGACGGCCTAGGTGGCCGTGATGAAGTTGTAGGTAATTTTAAGATCCACACAGGAGATCATGACAGTGTTACTATTTTTGGTAACAACGAGGATAACCAGATTTATCTGGGGGGTGGAATTGGTACTGCAAATGTTAGTGTAGTTGCCGGTGGAGGTTACGATCATTTGGAGTTTGGTAGTGGTCCTCTACGAGGCGCAGATTTTGTTGTTGAGGATAAAGGTTCTGAAAACTTTGACATAATTTTCACAAATTCTGACGGTTTTCAAACGACAACCTGGACAACTTCATTTTCAACTGACTTAGAGGCCATGACTTTTCAAAAAAGTAGTTGGGATTTAAACTACACAATAGATCTGAGTGATAATTCAGAATTAGGGTCTGAGATTGATGATACGATTACAGGGTCAGTTGGTGATGACTTTTTATTCGGTTTTCTTGGGAATGACACGATTAAAGGAGACCCTGATGGAGTTGGTGGAAATGATATAATTGAAGGTGGTGCAGGAAACGATCTTCTAGACGGTGGTGCTGGGAATGATAAGATTTTTGGAGGGACAGGGCATGACGCTTTAACCGGAGGAAGTGGGAATGACTACCTTTCGGGAGGTGATGGCGATGATACACTCAAATCTACAGCTGGGTTTGATCGTTTGTTTTCAAGTTTTGGTGACGACACTTTTATTAATGAAAATTCAGAACAACTTCCTGAGATCTCACTTTACAACACTAATGCAAGTAATATTGAAGTTCGGCTTGACGAGGGTTGGATGGATGATGGTCTTGGGGGTCGCGATCAACTCGAAGGAAATTTTAAGATCCACACGGGTGACCATGAAAGCGTAACAATCGTCGGAGATAGTGAAAATAATGTTGTTTACCTAGGCGGGGGAATGGGTACTGCTAATGTCACAATAGCTGCAGGAGCTGGATTTGACCGAGTTGAATTTGGCAGCAGCCCTTTTCACAGTGCGGATTACTCTATAATAGATAAGGGCTCTTCAAGTTATGAAGTGATTTTTTCAAAAGCTAACGGGTTACAAACAACAACCTGGACAACTACACTAACAGATGTTGAGGAAATTGTTATTAAAGGGACTTCTATGCTTTTGGGAGTTATCCACGGTACTTCTGGAGATGATCACCTGAATGGTACTTCTGGCAATGACACGATTTACGGTTACGCCGGTGACGACAATTTATACGGTCAAGCTGGTGATGATACTCTTGTTGGAGGGGATGGCGAGGACTGGTTTTACGGTGGTGCGGGCAATGACACGATCATGGGTGGATCTGGTTTTGACCGTCTAGATTTTAGGGATAGTACAACTCCAGTTACTGTTGATATGGGTACAGGGACAGCCACTGGGACTGACATAGGTACGGATACCTTTACAGAAGTTGAAAGAGTGATTGGAAGTCATTTCGATGATGTCCTAACTGGATCAGATAATGATAGCAGTTATTGGGAAAGCTTTACCGGTGAAGGAGGCAATGACACGATAGACGGTAAGGGTGGTACCGACATTGTTTGGTATGGTCGCTCCCCTTCTGGATTGACTTTAGATTTAACAACTGGGACAGCAACAAACGATGCTGGGACGGATCAATTAACATCCATTGAATGGGTTTCAGCTTCAAATTTCTCAGATACGTTATTGGGCTCTGACGGTGACGACGGTTTTCATCCTGATGTTTTAGGTGATAAATACACCCCCAATTATCAGGTGGGTGCCCCTGACACAATTGACGGGCGTGCAGGTATAGACACGGTTTCTTACTATAATACAAAAGCTGTAGAAGGGTTTACACCCAATGGTATTCAAGCGGATTTATCGCAAGGGACAGTGATTGACCCAGCGGGCCATACGGACCAACTGATTGATATCGAAAATATTAATGGTACTAATTTTGATGATCAAATTACTGGGGATGATGGTGCCAATATTTTAAATGGATACGGTGGTGATGACACCCTCAAGGGGGGTGCCGGTGACGATACGCTAGATGGTGGTTCGGGTCAGGATGTTTTTTACGCTGGAGAGGGTGACGACACGATTATCCTTGGAACAGAGAGTGATGGTACAGGAACGAGAGGCACCTATTTTTCTGAAGCGGGTAATGATCTTATTCATCTGAATGGTGCGTGGGGATGGTTACAGTATGACTATAATGACAGTCAGGCGACAACACCTGTTCTGGTGAACTTCTCCAATCAGGTTCAAACATTGGATGGTGTTAATCTTGCGCCCTTTACGGTAAGGGATCAGTACGGTGATGTAGATATTTATACGGGGACGCAAAAAGGATCTCATTTCTGGGGGACACAGTTTGACGACCAGGCGGTCTTTGGTGATATCAATTACTTCTACTGGACAGCGGGTCTTGGTGGCAATGACACGGTGAGCATTTTGGGGAACAGTCCTTTGGGGACGCTGGAAGCGGCACACCTTGTGGACACCCCTGTAAATTGGAATGTGGATCAGCAAGTTTTCTCTTTTGAAACTGGGGGTGCTACCCACACAGTAACGGTTGACCAAGGGAAGTTTTACGGTCTTGCCGGATCCTCTTCCAATGACACACTGACGGGTAATGATACCCACAACGAACTAAGAGGTCGTCAGGGGGATGATACGTTAATTGCCGGTGATGGTGATGACCGTCTGGCTGGTGAAGCAGGCAATGACACACTGGACGGTGGTTTGGGTAATGATACTTACTATTACTACGGCAAGCCTGGCTTTGACGTCATTCAAGACGCGGGAGGTTCTGACCGGATCGTTTTTGCCGAAGGGTATTACGCGGCTTCGGGATGGGGCTCGCCTTACAGGCAAGGTAATGATCTGGTTTACGTTTCGGCTGACAGTCAGAGCGGTTTTACTGTTAAGGATCACTTTTCGGATCCGAATAAGAGTATAGAGTATTTTGAGTTTGAACGGTCTGGGTACACCACTCAAGTACGCAATAGTGATCAGCCGATTGGTAATTCTGAATATGACGAAACTCTTGTTGGCACTGCTGGCAATGACATACTGACAGGGGCGTCTGGGGAGAATATACGTCACGATGAGTTTTACGGATACACAGGCAACGATACGATTGACAACTCGGCTGGCGGTGCGAGTTGGATCGAAGGGGGCTCTGGTGATGATACCATTACAGGTGGGTCAAGTGTAGATATCATTAGAGGCGGCGATGGTGAGGACGTTATTGCAGGTGGTGCGGGCGATGATAAAATTGAAGGTGGCGATGGTCACGACACGATTGACGGTGGTGCGGGAGAGGATCTTTTTTACGGTGGTTTGGGCAATGACACGATTAGCTTTGGTTTAGAAAGTGACGGAACGGGGACGCATGGACGTTACTACTCAGAAGCTGGAAATGATTTAATTCAAATGAATGGCGCGTGGGGCTGGCTGCACTACGATTACGAACCGAACCCATCGACGACACCTGTCCTGGTGAACTTCTCTGATCAAGTTGAAACAATTGGTGGTGTGAACCTTGCAGCTTTTACCATACGTGATCAATACGGAGATACAGATATTTTCTCTGGTATCGGCGCTCAAAATGGTGCTCACTTCTGGGGAAGTAAGTTTGATGATCAGGTTCTTATTGGCGATGTTGATTATTTCTACTGGTCCGGAGGTCTTGGTGGGAATGATACGGTTACGATAAAGGGCAATAGTCCACTTGGAGTAGTGGAGGCGCCTAAGATTGTGGACGCTCCTGTGAACTGGAATGTTACGCAAACAGTCTTTACTTACGAGGCTGGCGGGTCGACGCACACGATTACAGTTGATGGTAAATTTTACGGCCTGTCTGGTTCGGGCCAGAATGATACGTTGACAGGTGATGATACTGATAATGAATTAAAGGGACGTGACGGGAATGACATTTTAACAGCTGGCGCGGGCAATGATAAGATCTCGTTTGGCTCGGGTAATGACCTGGCGATTGGTGGTCTTGGTGATGATACGTACCGTTACTATGGACGGGATGGTTTTAATGTCATTCAGGATAGTGGTGGTTTTGATACGATACTTTTCCACGAGGAGCATACGGAAGCGGGTTTGGGTTCGCCCTACAGGGACGGTGATGATCTTGTTTATGTAACAGGTAATGGTTTGAGTGGCATTAAGGTGGAAGGACACTTTGCTGACCCGGACAAGAGCATTGAGTTGATCCATTTTGAACGTGACGAAGGGGGGTCCTACTCTGTACTCGTCCGCAATGGAGAGCAGTCAGTTGGGAATAGCCAGTACGATGAAATGATCATTGGAACGGCGGGTGATGATATACTAACGGGTACGGCGGGAGCGAATATCCGGCACGATGAGTTTTACGGATACCATGGTAATGACATGATAGACAACTCGGCAGGTGGTGCGAGTTGGATAGAGGGTGGCACGGGTGATGATACGATTACAGGTGGTGTCAGTGAAGACAGGATAAGAGGTCAAGAGGGTGATGACACTATCACAGGTGGTGCCGGTGATGATGTCATCTACGGTGGTGCTGGTAATGATACCATGTTTGGCGGCGAAGGTCAGGATCATTTTATTTTTGACCCTAGTTCTGGAGTGGACACCATTTTAGATTTTTCTGTATCTGAAGACCGATTGTTTTTCAGGGATGCCTCAGGTTTTACCATTGAAAAATCTCTTATTAATAAATCCAGTAATTCAAATGGTGACTTGGTTTTTACAACATCAGACGGATCCTCTGTTACGCTTGAAGGTGTTACTGATTATAACCTTCCCCTAACTTTAAAAGAGTGGATGGTTGAACAAATCAACACAGGGATTAGTAATGGCTCTTTCTATTTTAAGACAACCGATTTCGCGCTTCCCAATTCCAATGAAGGAGTGTTTCTAAATATAGGACCGGAAGTAAAATTAGACGGTAAAAAAGTTCCAGCCAATTCACTCATTTACAATGGAGAGTCGGTCTTTTTGGAAAGTCTGCCTAACTTTACAGGAAATAATGAGTATATTCGCATAGTCCCAACTGCAGAAATTGACTATTTGAATTTTTCCAGCATTGACTATAATTATTTCGCTGTGGAGTGGTCTCCAGGCAATGACACTGTTGTGGGAAGCCTGAGTAAAAACTTTAATCTTTATTTTAATTTTCACCAATACTATTGGAAACTTTTGGAAGACCCGTTTTACGAGAGCAGGGTTATTGATGGTACAGGTGTAACAGTTGATAACAGTTCTGGGACAATTGTTTTTAACTCAGAATTTGGGACTTCAACTATTATAGGTGCAAATGATATAGGCGGCACTCATTTAAATGATGTCTTTATAGGAAGTAGTGAAGATGAAAAATTTCACCCTAATGGTGGGATCGATATTGTCACAGGCGGTGCCGGGCAAGACAGGTTTCATGGTATTTTTGGGTTAGAAGGGGTTGCCGGACAGACAAAACTTACAATTACAGATTACGAGAATTACGAGCAGATAGAATTTGAGGATGCCATGTGGGATGAGAATGGCTCTTACGGTTTTACCAAGTCTAACATCGAAAGCCAACTTTCCGTACGTTATGACGTGGGAAGCCAGCAAACTCTGCTATCCATCAATACCGACTTGGTTAACCGTGAAGATTTTGTGGTTTTAAGTAATGGAAAGTTTGAACTCTCCCACTTTATTTTTAAAAACCTAGAGTCAAATGCCCCCACGAGTTTGGATGTTCACCTGAAGGATGAGACGGCTGCCATTAATGATTATTGGGTGGACGATACCTATGACCAACTAGGGATTAAGTACTTTTCTTCTGGGGGTCGAATTGGCTTAGATAATGATTTTGGGTTTGATGCATTAAACTACGCTAGTCAAGTTTCCGCAACTTATGACAGTGGCACAGATAAAACTTTTATTGATATTAACACAGCTAATTTTACAAAAGATGATATTGTCGTGATCGACGGTCACTTCGAACTTGGTCAGCTTCAATTGGACAGTAATCAATACCTCAACATGTATCTACACGAGCCAGGGAAAATGTTTGAAGGTGTAGTTACAATTGATGGAAATACTCTTGTAATTAATGCCAAAAATCTGCCTGATAATTGGAATGGCAAGGGCCTTCTGGTTAATGCTTCTTCAAATGAAATTCTTTACGAAGGAGATCCTCTTTCAACAGGAGGATCAACAGTTCCTGCCTTTTCAGCTTTATTCCCTGATGGTACTTCAATGTCTTGGACTGATGAAGCTTCCTCTATCACCAATATAAACTGGAACGGATCTTCTCAGAATGATTTCTTGCATTCAGGCTCTTTGTCATCCTGGTTTCATTGGTCACCGGGTGACGATACATATATTGGAGGAATTACGGCAGATGGTAACCCTATAGGAGGTATTTCATTTCTTGATTACGGACATTTAACACAGCCTGATAATCAAGGATTTAATGTTGATAACAGTACAAATGAATTAGTTCTACAAACTATACACGGCACAACGACAGCAACTAACCTGAATTATATCGCTGGGTCAAATGTGAATGACACGATTATTGGAAGTCATAACCCTGATGGATTTACAGGAAATGGCGGCACTGACACCATTACAGGAAATGGTGGCTCAGATCATTATACTGTGTTTACTTTTCAGGACCAACTTACAGTCACTGACTATGAAAGTCATGAAAGAATTTGTTTTCAGGGGGTGAGCTGGGCTGACAACGGGTTCTTTAACTTTTCGTCGAATAAAATTTATGATCAGCTTTCCATTCAGTATAATTCAGAATTAGACTCTACGTCCATTTCTGTTGCGACAGATAATCTTATTAATAGCGATATGGTCATTCTTTCTAACGGACGTTTTGAGCTTTCCCATTACCGGTTGTGGGATCCTAGAGATCGAGACAACGGAAACTTTCAAGATGTATATTTTGAAGTTTTTCTTCAGAATGAAAATGCAGTTCCTTTAGGCGGTTACTGGGCTCATGAAGATATGAACCAAACCGGTATCAAACATTTTGTGTCAGGCAGTGAAATTGGTTTTGACGATGATTTTGGTTTTGACAGTGACAACTACGCTGATCAGGTATCTGTGACGTATGACAGTGGCAAAAATCAAACCTTTATTGATATTAACACAGCTACTTTTACAAAAGATGACGTTGTCGTGATCGACGGTCAGTTTGAACTAGATACGATGGACTTGCAGACCGATGGTGTTCTTAAACTTACCCTTAAGTCACCCCAGACATTAACTCTTCAGGAGTGGATGCTGAGTGAAATTAACAAGGCTCCAGCTGGTCAAAGTCCTATCTTTAAATTTACAGATTTTGCACTACCGTCATCTACGCAGGGTATTTTACTCAATACAGGATCTGAAGAAGTTATCTTTGATGGGACACCCATTCCTGCTTATAATGTTATGTATAATGGTGATAGTGTGGATCTGAATAGTCTTCCTAATTTAGAGGGGAAGGAAGACGATATAAATATTGGGCTCACATCGGCCAACGATTATTTGAATTTCTCTACTTCCAATAA
>CACBRT010000040.1 GCA_902541695.1 uncultured Alphaproteobacteria bacterium
CAATCACAGTAACATTATTTTTAGTAACTATTTTCTCACCAGGTTTTGTTAAATCACAATTACCACCCTTCTCAGCTGCTAAATCTACAATTACTGATCCTGGTTTCATTTTATCTACAAATTCTTTTAACCATAACTTTGGGGCATCAATTCCTGGTATGAGAGCTGTTGTGATAACAATATCAACTTCCCCAGCTTGTTCTCTAAAGCATTGTAATTGTTTTTCCCTAAATTCTGGGCTCGATGGTGCTGCATATCCGCCAGTTTCTGATCCGTCTAATCCATCCTCAAAGTCAAGCATAAGAAATTCAGCACCCATACTCTCAATTTGCTCAGCTACCTCCGGTCTTACATCAAATGCTCTAACTATTGCACCAAGGCTAACTGAGGTTCCAATAGCAGCTAAACCTGCAACTCCTGCTCCAATAACCAAAACTTTAGCTGGTGGTACTTTTCCTGCTGCTGTAATTTGACCAGTTAGAAATCTGTCAAAATTACTAGTGGCTTCTACTACGGCTCTGTAACCAGCAATATTTGACATGGATGATAATGCATCCATTTTTTGAGCACGACTAATCCTGGGAACCATATCCATTGCAATGGAAGTAACCCCTTTTTTATTTAAATTTTCTAATAATGACTTATTTTGTGCTGGCCAGACAAAACTTATAAGTATTTGCTTTTTTTGAAATTTACTTTGCTCAGTTTTATTTGGAGCATTTACTTTAACAATAACGTCAGCTTCTTTAATAATACTTGCTGACGATTTTAAAATTTTACAACCAGATTTCTTATAGTCATTATCGAAAAAACGAGCTTTCTCTCCTGCACCTGATTGAATTATAACCTCATGACCAAATTTTATTAAAAATTTGGCAGATTCCGGGGTTATTGCTACGCGATTTTCGTTTTCAGAAGACTCTGTAAGTGTTGCGATTTTCATAATTATAGGTTTAAAAGTTACTCTGACAAAAAGATCATTGAAGTTAAATAATGCAACCAGCAAGGAAATCAAGTGAAAATTAAAAAATCTTATTTTTAATTAAAAAAATCTATAGAAATATATAATAAAAAAGTCTAAATTAAATAAGTTATTTTAAAGGTTTTTGCGCACGAAAGTGGTGTGGACAATGTTCTCCAGTATCTAAAACTTTAATCATAGCCTTCCAGGTATTAATTTGATTTTCAATAAAGCCTTGCGAAGTTATGTCTTCATAAGATTTTCTAGATGGACCAGATAAAATTTCTAATTCTCTTCTAGCCTCATCTTTGTACCATTTATTTCTATTATTTTTTTTTATTTCAACAAATCCACTTTTTTTAAGAGCTTTGCTATATATCAGAGGGGAAGCCATTCCAAAGCCCAAATCTTCCAATTTTAAATAATATTCCATTTCTTTTGATGGTTTATGGTCATGAGAAATTAACCAATCTGAAAAAACAAAAACTCCACCTGGTTTTAAAACTTTGAAAACTTGAGTAAAAATTCCTTCTTTATCTGGAATATGAACAAATGAATCTTTTGAAAAAACCATATCAAAAGAATCATTATCAAAAGGAAGCCTTGATTTATCAATCAGCAAAATATCAATTTTGTTTTTTAATCCATTTTTGGAAACTCTATCTCTAGCAACGTTAACGACATCTTTCTCTACGTCAACCCCTATCACTTTTTGAGCCCTATAATCATCAATAAGGCTAACTGTGATACCACCTGCTCCACACCCAATATCTAAAATTTTTTGTTTTTTAAGATTCAATCCCTTCAATAATTTTTGAATTTCTTGTTTTCCACCTGGGGACATAAATCCATCACCCCATAATTTCTCTAAAAAAGTGATATGCGTATTGTCATAATGTAATTCATCTTTACTCAAGTTTAATTATCCTTTTTAAAAATACAGTTGAAAAAAGTTAAATTGTAAAACAAAATTAAGAAAATATCGATGTCAAATGAAGTGATTTATCTTATGGAAAGGACAATTTATGAATAAATATATAATGATTGGAAAATTAAGTGTTGAATTTAGCTCTTCTATGGTGAGCAAACCACAAAACCGTACTGAAATAGTTACACCTTTTTTTGAAAATCTAGGAGGAAAATTAATTCAAATGCTTTATATCAACCACCCAGAAATGAATGCAATTGCTAATATAGAGGCTCCAAATGATGAGGCAGTTGCTTCAATGGCAGGAATTGTAAAAGCTAGTGGCATGTTTGATGATCTAAATTGGTATAGAGCTTTTGATGCTGGAGAATTACAAAAAATTTATGAATTTGCATCAGATAAAATGAATGAATATGTATCTGCAAAAGCTTTCACGGAAAATTCATAATGTACGCGCGAGTTATAAATTTCACATTATTAGCTCCTTCTCTGTGGACTGTAATTCAAACAACAACATCAGTTGAAACTGCTAAAGGTCATACTATACTTCTATTTAAATCATCCGATAATGCTGGAGTAGTAGTAGAGTTATTTGCAGACATTAAGATGGCTGGAAAAGAGCTTAGAACATTAGAAATACTTCAAAAATTTAAAGAACAAGCAATGGCAAAGGTATCAGTATTAGAGGGAAAACAACAATAACTTTACTAAAAGCTATATTCGGAGGAAAGCATTATAACATCCTGTTTTTTATAAGGGTATAAAGTGTCAGTAATTTCTAAAGCATCATATTGAACATATCTTGCAAAAAGAGTTAATCCATCTCTCGGTTTATAACTAGTTACTAAACTAGCAATGGTACTTTTTTCACCTTCAAATCTATTTAAGTTTGCATTTATGTTTATTGTATCATTAATTCCTGACCATCTAGCTTGTAAGGCATGCCCTATACTTGATTTAGATACAATTAAGTCATTTGTATGATTTAAAATTGATCTTAAATTTGTCTCATAACCAAAAGTTAAATTGTTCAATCCACTATAATCAAAGCCAAAACCAAATACATTCTGATTTTTTTTTGAACCAGGTAAATCTGCAGGGTTTATTTTTAAAAATGAAGCTCCCATTATATTTGCAGCCTCATACTTAAATAAAAAATCACCACGTGCTAGGTTACCATTTAAACCTACCATTTGAACTCTATCAAAACCAAAAACTAATTGACTAGAAAAAGACGTGGATTCAATATTCTTTAAACTTCTCTGATTTAGATTTTCATCAGAAAAAACTAAAGATATATCTCCCCCATTGAATGAATAATTCAAACTAGCAAAAAATTCTAATTCATTATTTGGATTTAAGTAATTCACCGTATAGGGATTCTCACCTGTATTTACAAGATTTTGAACAAATGGAATTGTGGGATCAAAGCTATCCCCTTTTTCACTAAGTAAGTTTCCACCAGCTTCACCGACTAACGCTAATTCTATTTTTATATCAGAAACTGGGAAATTTAAGAGTATAGCTGGTACATGCTGCCTAAACTCTGAAAGTTCCCCCTGACCAGGAACAGACAAATCTCTTGGATTGATCGTATCAGTAATAGAAAGATTATCTAATTGCCCTCTAGCAATAATCTGATTTCCAAGTCTTAACCAAATTAGATCAGATGGATAGTAATCTAAATAAAAATCTTTTATTTTGAATGTTGTGTTATTTCCATCAGTTTGAAACTTATTATTTTTCCATTTTCCCCAACTGTAAAGAGCATTACCACCTATTTTATAATTAAATTGAGGGGAGAGTTCTCCTTTATAACTAAAATTTAAAATTGTTTCTATTCTTTCTAGTGCAGACTTGTTTCTGCTAAAATTAATTGAAGGGCTTTGTAAACCATATGTAAATTTTTGAATTATGTTACCTGAGAAACTATCTAAGGAGTTTAAATTCTCAATTTCTTTATTTTTTTCTGATCCTGAAATTTCTGATGAAACTTCTAATGTTAAGTTATCAGTATTAGTCAATTCCAACTCAAGTTGATCAAATGAAGTATCTTCTAGTAAATCAAAATCCTCAGAATTCAAATCAAAATTATCTTCTTGAGAAAATGCAACCGATGAATATACAACAAAAAATAAAATATAAAAGAATGTATTAGTCTTTATTAATTTAAGATTAAAGACCACGCTGCATAACCTCAGTTTCAAAAATAGAGTCCTCGACATTTGTATTGTATTTTACATTCTTAAGTTGAAAAATACTTTTATGTACTAATTTTTTATTTTTTGTAGTAATCATTTGCAAGGTTTTAGCTGTCCAAACTCCATTAATTTTTTGAATATCTTTGGCTGCAAATAATTTTACTTTTTTTCCCTTTTTAACAAGTATTCTATTTTTTACTACAAAATAAATATCCTTTCTTACCCATTGGACAGATTTTAAATACCCAGTTTTTGAAATTACTTTTTTATTCTTTGGGGTTGACTCAATAACCCAACAATCTTTTCCATCTACAACATCATTTTCTTTAACTAATTTATAATTGAAATCTTCAAGCTCAAATCCATCTATATCTGAATAAGTGAAGTCACTACCCATAAATGATCCGGACCTATCAGTAGATGCTATTCTATTAACTTTCTGTAATGCTGGAAGATATAACCATGAATCATCTTCCTTTGAAGTTGATTCCCAGTTATATGACATATATGAAGTACCTTTAACATCACCTGGACTCTTAAAAAAAGAAATTGATTTATCTACATCCTTATATTCTTTACTAAATATTTCGATTTCTCTTACTCTTTTTCGATCTTTTTTATCAATTAAAATCATTCGCCAATCAGAAATAGCCGAATCTCCAGTATATCGTGCATCAACTTTGGTCATTATTTCCAAAGCAGACGATCCATACGATATGCCAGTTAAAGAAAATATTAATAAAAAAATAAAAACAGAAAACTTAGCAAAGTTGGTTATGATCATTTTATTATCCTATCAGTTAAGTAGTTTTTAATTCTTCCTCTTTACCATCTAGGATATATAATATCGATGGTATAAAAAACAAAACTCCAAATAAGGCCAACAGAAAAATTATTGCAGAAAATCTGCCGATATCAATCGTTGGTACTAAACTTGCCATCAAGAAAACACTAAATCCTATTACCAGAATGATGGATGTAGTTATAATAGCTCTACCAGACTCATTCATTGCTCTTTTCATTGCCTGGTGTACATTACTTCCCTCCATTCTAGCAAGCCTATACCTACTTACCATATGGATACTATCATCAACTGCTATTCCCATTGTCATGGCCCCAACTATTAAAGAACCAAGATTTAAATCTCTTCCCATTACTGTAGCAATGCCTCCTGCTAATAAAATTGGTATGACACTAGGAATTATAGCTATTGCTCCAAATTTGATTGATCTAAATAATATAAAAAAAGTTATACTTATCAATAATAAAGAAACAGAAAATGAGCTTGTTATACCTTTATCTGTATATTCATTCTGAGCTTGAAACATGACCATTGGCCCAGTAGCCAAAGCGTTAAGAGCGGGAAATTTTTCTTTGATTTCTGCATTCAAATTTTTAACAAAGATATTAAATGCACTAGCATCCATATTTGTTATAGGAAAGGTCATTCTTAGATTTTTTTCATCAAAGTCCTTTAAATCAGATAAATCCTCTTCTGGGCCTGAGTTTTCATACAATAGTAAAAGTTGAGCTGTCATTTCTTTAGTATCAGGTAAAATAAAGTAACTGGGATCGTCACCACTAAACGCTTGCCGAGTTTGTTTCAAAAAATCAGGAACAGTCAAACCCTTACCAACATCAGGTTTGTCTTCTAAAAATTTTTCTAATTTACCTACATCATTTAAAAATTCAGGTTCTTTGATTAAACCATCATCTGTAAATTTTTCTTTTGAAGTTACTAAATATTCAACGTTTGCTGCTCCTTTATATGTATTATCAAAGTAAATTAAATCCTTTGTAACTTTTAAATCAGCTCGAAAATACTTGAAAATATTAGTATCGACATTAATCTGAGAAACTCCGTAAATACTAAGTAAGAGTAAAATACCTCCTAATGAAGAAATTATTTTCCGATACTTAAAATTAAATTCTGGTAAGAAGTTTGTAAATTTTGTTAACCAGCCATCTTTAAAAGTATTTTCTGTCCATTTCGGCATTTTTGAAAAAAAACTTAATGCGGCTGGAAGTGCGGTCATAGAAAACAAAAAAACTATTAATGGAATAAATGCAGCAATTATTGCAAACTCTTTTACTGGTACCAATTTTGTAACATATAATGCTGAAAACCCTATTGAGGTCGTTAAGCATGTGAAGAAAATAGGTTTTAAAAGATTTCTTATCAATTTAACACTCGCATCTTTGGCATTAAAGCCCGCTGTTCTTAGACCATAAAATTCAGATAGAACATGAACTGCAGTAGCCATTCCTATTAACATGGTGATCGGTGTTAAAGATTGATTTACAACAGTTATTGGAAGTCCTAAAAAAGCCTGTAAACCAGAAAATGTAATTGCACTAGTTGCTATCACTACCCAAGGAACAATCATTCCGGCCAAGGATCTAAAAATTATACCAAGAATAATAAACATAATAGCAGCCTGAGTTGGGACCATCCATCCAAATTCAGTGTTGCTGATTGTTTCAAATCTTTCCCCTACATAAGGAACCCCACCAAGCTTTAAATCATACCCTTTTTGTATATAGCCTTTCTCTTTTATGAAATCTCTAAGGTCATTTACTACTTTAATTTTGTGAGAATTGTCATTAGCTCTATATTCTGTACGAGCAAGTATACGAGTATGCTTTAGATCAGATGTTATTATTGAATCTAATGCTAATTCTTCACCCTTCATTATTTCTCTAGCATTTTCTATTATAATAGGATTATCACCTAATTCTTCAAAATCTTCAATTAAATCATCAGTAGCAACCATTCCATTTTTGTCGTATGTTCTTTGATATTTTGATAAACTCCTGACCTGTTCTACTATTTCATGATCCTCCAACATTGTTGAAATTTCATCAATCATCATTAGAGTGTCATACTCAAAGATATCTTTGTCATTTTCTCTAGCCGTAACGCCAACAATCAAATATTCAGAACTTCCAAAAAGATCTTGTAATTTTTCAAAGGCAACCAGATTAGGATCACCTGGTAAAAACCACATTTCATTTGAATTATTATGCCTTAAAGGATAGGACATAATCATAGCAATTGCTGTTAAGATAAATAAAAAAGTCACTAATAAAACTTTAATTCTATTATTGATAATAACATTGGCATATTTTGAGGTAAAATTTTCCATTGATTATCCTTAATTTTGAAGAAAATCTATTCTCTTATCTATAAATTAGAAACTATTTCAATAAGAATATTTAGTTACGTTACGTAAAAAATAAATAACATTTCTAATTTACTTTTTTAGATATATATTTGGGGTTTATTGAAAATTCACTTATTATACCTTCAAATCTTTCAATTTTAACGTTAGATTCTCTTAAGTTTTGAAGTAAATCGTCCCCTATTTCTTTCATTCTTTTATCTGCAGAACTCTTATCAGGCCAAACAAAAATTTGAACAATTTGATTTTCTGAAGTATCAAAAAAAATTCTCTGAATTAACCCCCTTTCAAAATCAATAGCATTAACAGATGAATTCAATTGAGAAATAAAACTTTTTTTTGCAAATTCACTAATAAATGTAAATTTCACTGTTCTACAATAATAAGACATTGGGTCAGAATAATTCTAATTAACTTATTCATCAATACTATTTACCCAATTAATAAGTCTTAATTGGTGGTTAGAAGCAAAAGTTGGCATTTCTTTAAGCATTTTTTGAAAATCATTAAATTCATCAACGTCTGTATACTTTTTCAATTTATAAGGTTTATAACCTAAAGAGCAAACAAATGTTTTCAAAGTTTTTGGACTACTCCATTCAGTATTTTCCCAAACTTCTTTTGCAATTTTTGATTTACTCCCAATTAAATAAAATCCACCATCAGAGGATGGACCTATGATATAATTATCTCTAGCTAGAAATCTAAAAGCATTTTTTATAAGTTTTTTTTCTAATTGAGGAATGTCAATTCCTATTAGAATTACTGACTCATAAATTTTTAGTAACGTTTTGAAAATAAAATATTGTTTTTCTGCAAGATCTTTTCCTTTAGCAAAAAAAGTATCAAAACCGTTCCAATAATCACTAGACACACCATCTTTCTCAGCGATGGCAATTTTCGTATCATAATCATGTTTTGATTGTAAATCCCTAATGCAGTTCCTGCAAAATTTGTAAAAAATTAGGGTATTTTTTTTACCAATTTTTGATTTAAGCCTAGTTTTTACATCAGAAAAAATTGGTGTTTTAGCAAGAATAACTAAACATTGTCTCATTTTTATAATTTCTTTTTAAAATAAAAATTAACAAGTATTAAAATCAACCGCCACTGATGTAAAAAGGTAGTAAGAAGCCAACCATTATTCAAATATTTTCTTGAACTAGTAATTAAGTAATTAGGAATATTTATTATAGGTATTCCTAATCTTTTAGTTTTTAAAACAAAATATAAATCTTCACCATATTTAACATTTTCTGGGAAACCCCCTATTTTAAGAAATAGTTCTTTAGATAAACAAAAGCCCTGGTCACCATAGGGTAATGAAAATAATCGACTCCTTAAATTTGCTCCTAACGAATTTAGCCTTAAAATTCTATTTTCATCAAATTTTAACGAAAAATAGTACAATGCTTCTCTATTATTTTTCTTTAAAGTATTAATCAAATTAACTATAGTATTATGATCTAATTTACTATCAATATGAAGAAAAAGAAGATATTTAGCTTTAGCGAGGTAAGCACCTTTATTTAAACTTCTTGCTCTTGTTTTATTTGAAACAACAATTGGTTTATGACCTATAGACCTTAAAAAAGCCAATAAGGTGGGAAAATCATCACTTTCAGATTTAGGGATTATAATTTGTAGAAGATCTGTGATTATTTTGTTAAAATTTTATTAAATTATTTGCATAAATAAGATACTTAATTATTTGGTAAATTTAAATTAATTACTTCATAACTTCAATTCTATTCTGGTATTTTTTAAAAATCTCTGAAGATTTTTTAATTCCAAATTTTGACATTTTATAAGCAATTGATGGACACTCACCAATATTATTTTCTGCAATTAAAATTTCTTCTAAATCTGAGTTACTTAACTTTTTTTTAATAAATTTATTATTGAATAACAATTTTCTATATTTTTTTTGATCACTATTAGCCTCTTTTACAAGATCATTTACTAAATCATGAGCTGGAACTTTTCCCAAAAATTTTGCTAACTCCATTTGTAACTTTTCTGATGCAGTAAAAATTTCAGAATTTTTTACATTTTCAAACATTTTCTTTTTATTTGGCTTAACCACATCTAATAAGTGATTAAATTTATAAAGGACGGATAGAGCTAAGGGACAAATAGATTTTACATTATCCCTAATCTCGTCGTTGCT
>CACBRT010000041.1 GCA_902541695.1 uncultured Alphaproteobacteria bacterium
AAATTATTAATCTAAGGTATGAATTATGTTTAAAGGTTCGATTCCTGCACTTATTACTCCTTTTAAAAATGGAGAAATCGATAAGAACGCACTAGAAAATATAGTAGAATGGCAAATTGAAGAAGGAAGTAACGGATTAGTTGCTGTTGGAACAACTGGAGAAAGTCCAACCTTAAGTCATGAGGAACATCAAGAAGTTATAGAAATTATAGTCAAAAAGACAAAAAAAAGAGTACCAGTAATTGCTGGAGCAGGGTCAAATAATACAAAAGAGTCAATAGATCTAATGAAGTTTGCAAAAAAAGTAGGTGCAGATGCAGCTTTAATTGTTACACCTTATTATAATAAACCTAACCAAGAAGGTCTTTTTTTACACTTTAGTAGTCTCAATGATTGTTGTGACTTGCCTATTATTATTTATAATATCCCTGGTAGATCCATAGTCGATTTAGATTTACAAACCTTATCATCACTATCAAAATTAAAAAATATAATTGGAATTAAAGATGCAACTGGTGATGTTAGTAGAGTTTCAGATACAAGAAAATATTGTGGTGAAAATTTTATACAATTATCTGGTGAAGATGCATCTGCATTGGGTTTTAACGCTCATGGTGGAGTAGGTTGTATATCTGTTATCGCAAATGCAGCTCCAAAACTATCTTCAGATTTTCAAAAGTTTATGCTTGAAGGAAATTATGATAGAGCACTTTTAATTCAAGACAAACTACTACCATTACACAGAGCAACTTTTTTAGAACCTAGCCCTGCTCCTATAAAATATGCCTTAAATAAATTAGGGAAATGCGCCAATGAATTGCGAGCACCATTAGTTACAATAAATGAAAATACAAAAAAAATTATGGACAATGCATTAAAATATGCAGAGTTAATTAATTAACATATGAGAAAATTAGTGAACCTCAGAAATCAGAAATTAATCGCTGATAATAAAAAGGCACGCTATAGTTATTTTATTGAAGAAGAAATTGAATGTGGAATTGTTCTTGAGGGCTCAGAAGTTAAAAGTATGCGTGATGGTAGGGTAAGTATTCTTGAAAGCTATGCAAATATTGAACAACAACAACTTTGGCTTATAAATTCTTATGTGCCGAATTATGAAAATGCTAAAACATTTACCCACACTGAAAGAAGAAGAAGAAAATTACTTGTAAAAAAAAAAGAATTATCAAAGTTAATTAAAAACAAAGGACGTGAAGGTATGACTTTGGTGCCTTTGAAACTGTATTTTAATGAAACAGGAATTGCCAAACTACTTATTGGTGTGGGAAAAGGTAAAAAAAATATTGATAAAAGAGAAACAGAAAAGAAAAGGGATTGGAATATCCAAAAAAGTAGACTGCTCAGAAATAAAAATTAATTGATTCAGAATTTTTATATGTAAAATTAGTTAGAATTTAATAAATATAAAACAAAATTATATGCTTTGATTTGATTTTACATAAATAATTAAATATCTGAATGGTATTAAAGAAATTATAATTATGGATAACTTAACTAGAAAGTCTGCTACGGCAAGTGAAACCCAAAAAGGAGAAGTTAAAAATATGCCTAGTAAAGGAATTTGTTCTGAAGCCCAAGAAACATCATTTGAAGGTTCTAAAAATATAAATATACTTGAAAAAGCAATTAAAAAGAAAATTAATGTGTCCAAAAAAGATCCCACTATTGATGATATCAGTGGTGCCTTCCACCATTTTTCTTTTCTTAGATAATCAAATATCGAAATATCCAAAAAATGAGAAAGTATGAAAGCCGTTGCAGATCCTAATGCAATTCTAAAAGTTACCAAAGGTCCAAATTCCCCTTGTAATTGAGTACCCACCAAAGAACAAGCTATACCTATCAAAAATCCAAAAAAAACAACCTTTCTAGCTGCTGAAAGTCCATAAAATCTATTAGTAATGTCTGTCACAAGAAAGGCCAGCGGATAGGTCAAAGCTCCCCAAGTTAACCAATTACCTAGCAAGAATTGTACAAGAATATTTGACAATAAAACAATTATTGACATTACAATTATAGGAACAATTAAAACTTTAAGATTTTGCATTATTTTTAATAAAAAACTATTATCATTAAATTTTTGAAATTATCTTATCCCACACTTTTGAACTCAAATTTTTCTTTTTAAATCTCTCTAGTTCTTGCAGACCAGTTGGAGATGTCACATTGATTTCAGTTAATTTTCCACCGATAACATCAATACCAACAAAAAGTTGACCGTTTAACTTAAGATTTCTACTAATCTCTTTGCAAATAGTTTTATCGTCAATTGATAATTCTGTCGCAACTGCTTTTCCACCTACGTGCATATTAGATCTAATTTCCCCTTTTTTAGGTATTCTATTTATTGCACCTAAAATTTCTCCATCTAAAAGGATAATTCTTTTATCACCATGACTAACTTCTGGTATAAACTCTTGTGCTATTAAAGGCTCTGAGGAATTAATTTGGAAAAACTCAAATAGTGCATGAAAATTTTTATCATTTTTATCTATTTTGAAAACCCCAGCACCACCATTTCCATAAAGTGGTTTCAAAATTATGTCGCCAATTTGGTCTCTGAATTTCTGGATCACATCTAACCTATTGCTGATAACTGTAGCTGGAATTAATTGAGGATAATTGAGAACTAATAATTTCTCTGGAGAATTTCTTACCCAAAAGGGGTTATTAACTATAAGTATTTTATTTCGTACAAAATCTAAAAGATAAGTTGATGTAATATAGTTCATATTAAAGGGAGGATCTTGTCTCAACCAGAGCACGTCTAAATCCCTACCAATATCTATAGTTGTATTGGATATAACAGTAAATGGTGGTTTTGAATTTCTATTTAACTCTATATATTTTCCAGTCGCCAATATTCTATTTTTACTAAAAATTAAATCACCAGGAAGATATTGAAAAATTGAATAACCTCTATTTTGTGCCTCCTCCGCAAGACGAAAAGATGAATCTGAAAAAGGGTCAATATTTTCAATAGGATCCATTTGAAAACCTACTCTGAACATGAAAAAACTCCAAAAATTTTATAATTCATTTATTTAAAATCTTTAAACCTAAATTATAAACTTGTTTTTTTGATAATGAATACTTTTTTGAAATAGATATCACAGCATCTTTAAATGTATTATTATCAAGCAAATTAAAAAAATCAGACTTTATTAAATTTAAATCAGGTTTAATATCATTTTTATTTTCAACTATTATGGTAATTTCACCTTTAACATAATTATTTTGTTTTAAAATTTTTATGACAGCTTCTATTTTACCCCGTATGTTTTCTTCAAAACTTTTTGTTAATTCCCTACAAATTACAATATTATTGTAGTAACCAAAAACTTCTCCTAGGTCTTCAAGCGTGTTAATAATCCTTTTAGGACTTTCAAAAAAAATTAAAGTAGAAGGAACCGATAATAAATTATTAAAAAATTTTATTCTATGATTTGTTTTTTTTGGAGGAAATCCACCAAAAAAAAACTTATCAGACGATAAACCTGATTGACATAGAGCTACTAAAATAGAGCAAGCTCCTGGGATTGATATTACTTTATAACCTGTATTTAATACTTTCTGCACTAATTTAAAACCAGGGTCCGAGATTAGTGGTGTTCCAGAATCACTACATAAAGCTAAAGACTTATTACTATCTAATTCAGAAATACACCTTGATCGGACAACATCTATAGAATTATCATTATAAGAAAAGATTTTTCTTGAATTAAGGTCTATATCTAATAAGTTCATCAATTTTTTTAAAACTCTGGTATCTTCGGCAATTAAAATGTCAACATTTTGTAATACATTAACAGCTCTATATGTGATGTCAGCTAGTGTACCAATTGGAGTAGAAACAAGATATAAGGCATTTTCAATTACTGGATATTTAATTATCAATTATTCTAATCCTTCAAAATTTTGATATTTTTATTGATTTTATTTTATTATAAACAAAAAATGTAAATTATGAAAATTATTCTTATATTAACAAGCTCTAGTAATGAATTGGTTTAAAATCAAAAATAAATATAAAATTTTTTTATTTTTATATATATTTGCTAATACTTTAAGTGGGTGTGTATCAAATATTAATGATAATAATATTGATAATTTAACAAGTCAAAAAACCCAAATAGCATTATTACTTCCAATTGGATCTAGTGATAGAAATTTATCTTATCTAGGTAAAAGCTTGAGAGATGCCGCATTTCTGGCAAAAGAAGATTTGGGTAATAATTCTTTTGATATAAAAACTTATGATACTTTTGGAAAAACAAATAAAGGTTTAATAGCATACGAAACTGCTGTAAGAGAAAGGACTGAAATTTTCATTGGACCATATCTTTCCAAAATAACTAGAGCCATATCCAATAAATTTCCATTCAATAATTTTACAATTTTAAGTTTATCAAACGATCCAACAGTGATTGGAAAAAATATTTTTATTTTAGGTGATACTGTAACAAATAGGGCAAATAATTTAATTAAATATTCTATAAAAAATGATAAATATCGTTTTGCTTTAATAAATCCAACTAAAAGTAAGAATGCAGAAATAGAAAGAAAATTGGTTAATAAAATATCCTTAAATAATGGTATCCTTACTTTCTCAACCAATTATTCAAATGATATTGCTAAAATATCCAAATTAGCTGAAATCATAAAACAAAAATCAAAAATCTCTAATACAAATGTTATAATTTTTACAGGAAACCCAGATAAAAATATGTTACATTTAGCAGCTGAACTTGCAGATATATCCAAAAGTAAAAGTGATGATGGTATTCAGATAATAGGTTTATCCAGTTGGAGTAATTCTGCTTCTATAATTTCTGAACCTGCATTTCAGAATTCTTGGTTAGCTTTGCCTGATGACCGATTTAGAGCAATTTTTGAAAATAAATTCATTAAAAAATTTGGATATAGACCTCACCCAAAATCTAACCTTACTTATGATGCAATTGCAGCATTAGGTGTTTTAGATAAAACACCAATAAACAGAAATTTAGATAAAAATAAATTCAAAGGTTTATTTAACTCCAATGGATTTATTGGCATTGATGGTATTTTTAGATTTAATAATGATAGAATTGCTGAGAAAGAATTATCAGTTATTCAAATAATTAATGGCCAACCCAATATTATAAAAAAGGCTAAAAACCGTTTTCCATAGGTGATAATATTTTGAATGTAGAAGTCAAAAAAATAGCACTGAGTAAATCATTTAATATGATTACAAGTTATAGTGACGAAACTCATATTATAAGAAGTATTAATTTGAATAATAAAAATGAAATTAGAAAAAATACGTTATATAAACTTAAAAAATACAGACAAACTGTTTTTAATAAATTGGAGGAAGTACTTCAGAAAAATCCCTACCTAGCAACAGAATCTCTTTCCGCGTATACCTTAATAAGTGACAAAATCATTCAAATTATTGCGAAAATAGTAACAGAAAAAATGTATCCATTAGTCAGTCCGACTAAAGGAGAAACAATATCGATAATTGCTGTAGGAGGCTATGGTAGAGCAGAAATGGCACCATATTCGGACATAGATCTCTTATTTTTAACACCATATAAACAAACAGCCTGGGGGGAAAATGTAATTGAGACAATTTTGTACTTATTATGGGATTTAGGATTAAAAGTTGGTCACTCTGTTAGAAATATTGAGGAGTGCTTAAGAATCGCAAAAAATGACATAACAGCTAGAACTTCACTTTTAGAAAATCGCCTTCTATTTGGTAATTTAGATTTAGCAAATCAGCTAACACAAAGACTTTGGAAAGAGATTTTTGAAAAATCTGCGTCAGAGTTTATTGAAAGAAAATTAGAAGAAAGAAATTTAAGACATAAAAAACAGGGAACTCAAAGATACTTATTAGAACCTAATATTAAAGAAGGTAAGGGAGGTTTAAGAGACCTTCAAACTCTTTACTGGATTTCTAAATATGTATATAAAATTTCTAACAAAAATGAACTTATTAAATATAAAATATTTAAAAAAACTGACCTAGATATTTTTTTCAAAGCCGAAGACTTTTTATGGACAATAAGATGCGCCTTACATATTCTTTCAAAAAGAGCCAATGAGGTTTTAAGTTTTGATTTACAAGTTCCATTAGCAAAAAAATTAGGTTTTAAAAAAGAGGCAGGCCTTTTGGCTGTTGAAAATTTCATGCAAAATTATTTTCTTCATGCCAAAAATGTTGGGGAACTTACAAGAATTTTACTAGCAAAAATGGAAGCCCTGCATGTGAAAAAAAAACCAAGCTTGGTAAAAAAAATTAAAACAGTAATAACAGATAAAAATCTAAAATTAGACAAAGGCTTTGTAATATCAAATGGTAGAATTGATGTACAAGATCCAGTAAATTTTTTAAAACAACCAATTAACCAGATTAAACTTTTTCAAAATGGATTGAAAAGCCGAAGATTAATCCATCCTAATTCCCTCCATTTAATTTCAAAGAATATTCATAAAATTGATAGTGATTTTATAAAAAATTCTCAGGCATCAAAAATTTTCATCGATGTTCTATTAAATTATGGCGATCCAGAAAGAGCATTAAGAAGGATGAATGAAGTCGGTTTTCTTGGAAAATTTATCCCTGAATTTCAAAAAATTGTTGGGATGATGCAATTTAATATGTACCATAAGTATACTGTCGACGAACATACTATACAATGTATAAAGATTTTATCACAAATAGAACAAGGCCATCTTAAAGAAGATTTACCACTAGCTTCAAAGATATTAGAAGATGGGTTAAATAGAAAAGTTTTATACCTAGCTTTATTATTACATGACGTTGGAAAAGGAAGTATAGAAAACCATAGTATTTTAGGGTCTAGAATTTCAATTAATGTTACAAAAAGGTTAGGGGTTGAGAAGCAAGATATTGAACTTATAGCGTGGTTAATTAAAAACCACCTGTATATGTCTGATATATCACAAAAAAGAGATTTATCTGAAGAGAAAACAATTAGTGATTTTGCAAAAAAAGTAAAATCAACTAATAGACTTCGGCTTCTAACAGTTTTAACAGTTTGTGATATAAGAGGAGTAGGACCTGAAATTTGGAATAATTGGAAAGCAGTAATGATAAGAACTTTGTATCATAAGACAATAAATATATTAAAAGAAAATTATGAAACTGTTTCAAGACCAGAGCAAATTGAAAAAGCAAAAACTAAATTAAAAGCTAAATTAATTGACTGGACAAATTCAAATATTAATTATGAAATTAATAGGCATTATGCAGGTTTTTATTTAGGTTTAACACCACAAACACAATCTATATTTTCTAATCTTTCTTTAAAAAAATGTACCTCAGGGTTAAATTCAAAAGTAGAAACTGATCTGTCTAGAGATGCTACAAAAGTTTGCTTTTTGATAGAAGATCACCCAGGAATATTTTCAAGGCTAGCTGGTGCTATTGCACTTAGTGGAGCAAATGTAATAGATGCTAGAACTTACACAACCTCAGACGGTTTTGCTACTTCTGTTTTTTGGATACAAAGTAACGAAGGTAAACCATTTGAAGAAAATAGACTACCAAAATTAAATGAAACTATAAATGAAGCCTTAAAAGGTAAGATAATCCCAAGAGATATTTTAAAAGAAAAAGGAAAAATTAAAAATAAAGAAAAAGACTTCGTAGTACCTACAAATATTACATTTGATAATGAAGGTTCTGAAATATATACTATAATAGAAATTGAAACTAGAGATCGAATAGGTCTGCTTTATGACCTAGCTAAAACTTTAAGCAATAACTATATCTCTATTTCATCTGCCATTATAGCCACATTTGGGGAACAAGCTGTAGATACTTTCTATGTAAAGGACCTATTTGGACTAAAATTATTTTCTGAAAGTAAAAGAAAAAAATTAAAGAAAAAGCTTGAAGAAGCAATACAGGCTGGAACACTTATTGGTTCGTAATAATTTGATATAATTATGGTTTATAATTCAAATTTTTTTAAAAATTTTTTAACAGTAGGATTGTGGACTTTTTTAAGTCGTATATTTGGTTTTTTTAGAGATATAATGCTAGCTGCTTTTCTAGGTTCAGGTCCTGTTGGCGAAGCTTTTATAATAGCATTTTCACTACCAAATATATTTCGTAGGTTCTTTGCTGAAGGAGCCTTTAATGCTGCATTCATTCCTATGTTCAGAAAAAATATGCATAAAAAAGATCAAACTGTTTATTTCATTAACAATACTTTGTCGATAATGATTATCATATTATTTGTTTTCTCATTTATTGCTTTAATCATTATGCCAATTTTAGTATTGGCTATGGCAAGTGGTTTTATTGATGATAAAAGATTTGATTTAGCTGTTTTCTTTGGTCGAATAACTTTCCCATATATTTTTTTTGTTTCTCTATCATCATTATTTTCTGGAATACTAAATTCATATGGTAAATTTGGATTAGTATCAGCAACACCAATTTTTTTAAATCTTCTTTTAATTTTATCTATGTCTCTATCCTACTTATTTAATTGGGAAATGGGAATAATGCTTTCTATTTCAGTTCCTTTATCTGGATTTTTACAATTAATTTTATTAATTCAAGCATCCAAAAAGTTAGGATTTTATCCTAAATTAAGTATTCCAAAGTTTGATGGTAAAATAAAAAAACTTTTTATAATTGCACTACCTGCAATTCTTTCTGGAGGCGTTATACATATAAATTTATTAGTGGGTAGACAGATTGCATCTCATTATGATGGCGCAATTGCCTGGTTGAATTATGCTGATAGGTTATATCAATTGCCTTTAGGTGTTATTGGCATTGCTTTAGGGAGTGTACTTTTACCAAAATTATCTGAAAAATTTATATTAAATAATTCAAATAAAATGAATGATGTTATAAACAAATCCTTGAAAATAGCAGCTATATTAATTTTACCCGCTTCAGCCGCTTTAATTATTTTGCCAATCCCAATTATAACAGTACTTTTCGAAAGGGGTGAGTTTTCTAGCTTGGATAGTAAAAATACTGCGTTAGCATTAAGTCTTTACGCAGTTGGTTTACCAGCATTTGTCTTACATAAAATATTTACTCCAATTTTCTTTTCAAAGGGAGACACTAAAACTCCCTTTAGGATCGCTCTATTTACAATGTTTGCAAATATTATAATTGCTCTTTTTTTAATATCACATTTAAAATTTTTAGCTCCGGTCTTAAGCATTAGTATAT
>CACBRT010000042.1 GCA_902541695.1 uncultured Alphaproteobacteria bacterium
GCTTTAGCTTCTTTGATTTTAACTCAAATCATGTACAAGAAAGTTGACCTTACAATGGTATTAAACGGAGCTCTTGCAGGGCTAGTTTCAATTACGGCTGAACCACTTGCTCCTTCGATAGGGGGTGCTACAATTATTGGCGCAATTGGTGGAGTAATAGTTGTTATTTCTGTACCTGTGTTAGACAAACTTAAAATTGATGACGTTGTAGGAGCAATCTCAGTACACGGAATTGCTGGAATTTGGGGAACTATAGCTGTTGTGTTCAGCGGTGGTAGTATCGTTGCTCAAATAACCGGTATAGTATCAATTTGTTTGTTTGTATTTATACTCTCACTTATAGTGTGGTATATATTAGACGCGCTAATAGGTATAAGGGTAAATGAAGAAGATGAATTAACTGGATTGGATACAACTGAATTAGGAATGGATGCATATCCTGATTTTTCTAAAAGTTAATTTTTAATTTTTCTAATTTGAGGGACCGGTATTTATCGGTCCCTTAATTTTTAATTAAGCAAAACAAATTAAAAAGCTGATTTTACATATAAATGTAATTACATTATATTTTTTAGTTAATAAAATTATTCTAATAATTTAAAAAAATAAAAAAAATCACATTAAATACAAATCAATCATTGAATTTACCTATCAAAACATTGTACTTAATAGTTAGACATAAATAAGTCTATAAAAAGAGTTTAAAAAGGGTGGAAAATATGACAAATAAACCAATGACAAAAAGTCAACTCGTAGCAAGTTTAGCAGAATCAACTGGTTCAGATAAAGCTTCTGCAAATAGGATGATAGATTCACTTTCTGCTATTATTAGCAAAGAAGTAGCTGATGGAGGAGCTGTAACTTTACCAGGCATAGGAAAGTTTTCATGCAGAGCCCGCCCAGAAAGAATGGTAAGAAATCCTGCTACTGGAGAACAAATGAAAAAACCTGCAGATAGAGTTGTTAAAGTTTCTATCGCTAAAGCGTTGAAGGATGTAATTAATCCTTAATTTTGTTTTAACCAAAACCACTTTTTAAAAGTGGTTTTGGTTCAATTTTTCATTAATTAATGAGTTTAAAGTCTCTTTTATTGGGATTATTTTTTGTTTTGTTGTGGTCAAGTGCATTTACCTCAGCAAAAATATTAGTGAGTAACGCTCCCCCACTATTGATATTAGGACTTAGGTTTTTATTAACTGGCACAATTGGTATAATTATAAACAACTTATTTTTTTATAAGATAAAATTGAGTCAACTAAGTTTTAGTAATTGGAAATTAATAATAATTTTTGGTTTTTGCCAAAATACTGTTTATCTAGGTCTAAATTTTTTAGCAATGACCAAGATAGACGCTTATTTAGCGGTTATAATTGCGAGTTTACTACCAGTATTTGTATCAATTATTGCTTTTTTAATAAAAAAAGAAAAAATTCACTTCTTTAGTTTAGTGGGTATAATAATAGGATTCTCTGGTTGTTGGATAATATTATTTCCTAAAATCACACTTGATTTTAATTTATTTGGAATATCATTATGTCTTATAGCAGTTATTGCATTAGCTTCAGCTACTCTTATCATAAAAAATGGCCTGTCAGAAAAAAACCAGATATTTCCATTTGTTTCCATCCAGATGATAGTGGGAGGAATTCCTTTATTTTTAATTTCAATAATTTATGAAGAGTGGGTAATTGATATTTCAAATATTTTTATTATTGCTTTTATTTATACTTGCTTATTTCCTGGTCTTATTGCAACGATAATTTGGTTTTATTTAGTTAAAAATATTGGCGCAGTAATGGCATCTTCTTTTCACTTTCTTAATCCACCTGCTGGAGTTATTATAGCGTATTTAATTCTTAAAGAGAAAATTACAAACTTAGAAGTTTTTGGAATATTACTAATTACAGTAGCTCTAATAATTATTCATCATGGCAATCAAAAACTTTCAAATTCAAAAATCTAAATTTGAAACATTTAAAGCTTGTTCTTGAATAAATGATCTCCTTGGCTCAACGTCATCTCCCATTAAGTCTGAAAAAAGTGTTCCTTCTTCTGCCGATTGCTCTATTTTTACTTGTAATAATGTTCTAGAATCTGGATCCAGAGTAGTTTCCCAAAGCTGGTCAGCATTCATCTCGCCTAATCCTTTATATCTTTGTAGAGATAAACCTTTTTCTCCTTGCTTTATAATTAAATTCAACAATTCCGTTGGAGAATGTAATTTAAAACTTTTATCTTTTTTGACAAAAATTACTTCTTTATCAAAAATTTCTAGCATTTCACTTCTTAGTTCATTTAATAATATAGCTTCTTTCTTATCCAATATGTTTTTTTCTAAAAAGTATGAGTTTTTTACACCTCTTAAAGTTCTAAATATTTCCAAATTATTTTCTTCAGTAAACTTACATGACCACCCTTTTTCATATTCAGGTGATACATAATCTAGTCTCTTCGAAATATTATATTCCAAATCAATAGTATTCGTTTCCAAATAGTCTTTTGACATACCACCAGCCAAAGTTAACTGTTCAAAAATAAAACTTGGTATATTTGCGGGAAGATTTTCCAATATTTTCTTTATTTTTTTTGTTAAATTAATTACCCTTTTTAAATCTGACCCTGCTAATGTAGTTCCGCCATTAATTTTTAAAGTAGATTCTCCAATACCCATATCTATCAAATAACTTTGAAGTGCCAGATCATCTTTCAAATATACTTCTGATTTCCCTTTACTTACTTTATATAATGGTGGTTGAGCTATATATAAATACCCAGCTTTTATTAAATCTTGCATTCTACGATAGAAAAAAGTTAAAAGAAGAGTCCTTATATGAGCACCGTCAACATCTGCATCTGTCATTATAATAATTTTGTGATATCTCAATTTTTCAATATTAAATTCATCTGCAATACCAGTACCTAGAGCAGTAATTAAGGTTCCAATTTCTTGACTTGAGAGCATCCTATCTGTTCTTGCTTTCTCAACGTTAAGAATTTTTCCTCGTAATGGTAAAACTGCCTGATTTACTCTTGTTCTACCTTGTTTAGCACTTCCACCAGCGCTATCTCCCTCAACAATAAAAAGCTCAGATTTTGCAGGATCTTTCTCTTGGCAGTCTGCTAACTTTCCTGGTAAATTTGCAACATCAAGTACACTCTTTCTACGAGTTAATTCTCTTGCTTTTCTAGCTGCTTCTCTTGCTAAAGCAGATTCAACTATTTTTGATATTATTATTTTTGCTTCTGAAGGATTTTCTTCAAACCATTCAGAAATTTTCTCACTCAAAAAGCTTTCAACTGCTGGTCTAACTTCAGAAGACACTAATTTGTCTTTTGTTTGAGAGGAAAACTTTGGATCAGGAACTTTAACTGATAATACACAGGTAAGACCTTCCCTAGAGTCATCGCCAGTTAATGATATTTTCTCTTTTTTGGTAGTATTATTCTGAGTGAAATAGGAATTAATTGTTCGGGTTAAAGCACCTCTTAGCCCAGCAAGATGTGTACCTCCATCTCTTTGAGGTATATTGTTAGTAAACGGAAAAACATTTTCGTTATATCCATCATTCCACCAAAGAGAAATATCTATTTGAATATTATCTCTTTGACCTGAAATAAAAATTGGTTCATTTATCAAAGGAGTACGAGATTTGTCGATAAATTTGACATATTCTCTAACACCACCCTCATAGAACATATCAATTCTTTTAGCTTGATTGTTTCTTTTGTCAATGAGACTGATATTCAGACCAGCATTCAAAAATGCAAGTTCCCGGAGTCTCGATTCTAATGTTTTAAAATTAAAATCAATATTAGAAAAAATGTCTGAAGATGGTTGAAAAGTTACTTCTGTTCCTGTTAATGAATTAGCTGAACCAACTACTTCCAAATTTTTTGTAGTATTTCCATTATTGAAAGTTGCAGTATGTTTTTTTCCATCTCTCCAGATTGTGAGTTTTAATTGTTCAGAAAGAGCATTGACCACTGAAACTCCAACTCCATGCAATCCACCAGAAACCTTATATGAGTTTTGATCAAATTTTCCCCCTGCATGTAATTGTGTCATTATTACTTCTGCAGCTGATATACCTTCCTCTGTATGTATATTCGTAGGAATACCTCTTCCGTTGTCTTTTACAGTAACTAGTGATCCGTCTAACAATGAAACAATTATTTCGTTACAATGTCCTGCTAAAGCTTCATCTACACAATTGTCAACTACTTCATATACCATGTGATGCAGCCCTGAGCCGTCATCTGTATCCCCAATATACATTCCAGGACGCTTTCTAACTGCTTCCAAGCCTTTTAGAACTTTAATGGAATCAGCGTCATAATTATTTTTCTGCTCTTTTGTCAAAATTAAACCTCTAATTTACAATACTAAATTTATTTTGGTATGTCACCTAAATGAAGGATTTTATGATTATATCTTTTAATTTAAATTCATACACATTTTTTCTTTATCCCAATTTAAATTATATGACAGAAAATTAGGTGGAAAAATATCAAAATTGCTTTTATCAGTTCCAGAAGCAAATATTTGAGCATTAATACTTATTAATTGTTCCAATAAAATCTTCAAATTTTCTTTGTCTAAATGAGCAACTATTTCGTCTAACAAAATTATTGGAGGTTGTTGAAATTTTTTTGATATTGCCAAGGAACTCAAAATGAAAAGTGAAAGTAACAGTGATTTTTGCTCACCTGTTGAACAATTTTTTGCAGGCATATTTTTAACTATGTGATGAATAATTAAATCAGATTTATGAGGGCCAATTAAAGTTCTTTTGAATTTATAGTCATTTTTTCTATTTTTTTTTAAATTTTCAAAAAATTCATCCATATTATTTATAGGATTAGTGTTAAGTCCAATATCTAAAATTGGGAAATATCCTTTGTTTTTCATGTTAAGTTGCATTTTACTTAATAGATTAATTACTTCTCTTCTATATTTATCAATGAAATAACCAATTTCAGCTAGTTGCTTTTCAATTGCTATAAACCAAGCTTCGTCTTTTTCATTGTCTTTAAAAAGTAGATTTCTTTTTGTTAATGCTTGATCATATAAAATACAATATTTTGCATGGTGAGGAAAAAAATTCATTACTAATCTGTCCAAAAACCGTCTTCTTTCATTAGATGCTCCAATCCAAAGACGATCCATTAATGGCGTAATCCATAAAATTTTGAATATTTCTGCCAAACAAAAAAGAGGTTTTTTTTTTCCATCAATCCTCAAATGTTTTTTTCCTGTTTTATCTAAACCTATTTCAATTTCCATAAAAATATTTGATATATTTAATATAGCAGATAAATGCCACAAATTTTTGTTTTTAACCTGGTTAAGATCACTGATATTAGCATTTCTTAATCCTCGACCTGGAGAAAATAAAGAAATTGCTTCTAGTATATTGGTTTTTCCTATTCCATTGGGACCAGAAAAATAAATAAACTTAGAATTAAATTGTAAATCTAGGTTTTTGTAAGAACGAAAATTTCTCAGTGTTAATTTTTTTAAATCAAGATTATCCACAAACTATAAAAACTTTTTAAACTCTCATTGGCATAACAACAAATATAGACCCTTCGTCATCAATATCTCTCATTAAAGCTGGATCTCCAGAAGATTTAAAACAAAACTCAACATCTTTTCCGTCAACTTGTGATGTTAATTCCTGTAAATACCTCGCGTTAAAACCAATTTCTAATTCCTCACTGTCGTAATCAACTAAAATTTCATCTTCCGCTTTACCATTTTCTGGAGAAGTTACGGAAAGATGCAATTTACCATTACTTAAAGAAAGTTTAACTGCTCTAGATCTTTCTGTACTCACAGTAGAAACTCTATCAACGGCTTCATAAAACTCTAATGCATTAACTTTCATTCTTTTTTCATTATTTAAAGGAATTACTCTTTTATAATCAGGAAAAGTACCGTCTACTATTTTTGAAGTTAATGTTAATGAGCTATTAGAAAATCTTATTTTATTACTAGAAATGGAAATGGAAATATCGTCATTTTCATTTTCTAATATCATTCTTAGTTCTGACACTGTCTTTTTTGGAACAATAATACCAGAAAATTTATCCTGTAAACCTGGATTTTCTATGTCAATTTGTGCTAATCTATGACCATCTGTAGCCACAGCTCTGAGTAGTTTTTTTTCTTCTTCTATGCAACAATGCAAATATACACCATTTAAATAATATCTGGTTTCTTCGGACGACATTGCAAATTTAGACTTATCGAATAGCCTTTTAATTATCTTAGCTTTCATAGAAAATTCAAAATCATATTCTTCTGAGGCCATTATTGGAAAATCTTCTTTAGGTAATGTTGAAAGAAAAAATTTGGACCTTGAAGCTACTATTCCTAATTGACTTGAATCTTGATCACTTGAAAACTGAACTTCTGATCCCTCTGGTAACTTTCTTACTATCTCATATAAAGTATTAGCACCAACAGTTAAGGAACCTGGTCTATCAATATCTGCCTTTACCTTATCAAGAACTTCGATATCTAAATCAGTTGTTCTAAAATATAAATAGGATTCTTTAGCCTCAATTAAAACGTTAGAAAGTATGGGTATTGTTGTTCTTCTTTCGACTATAGACTGAACTCTCGCCATAGCTTTTAAAAGTTCGATTTGCTCTACTCGCGCTATCATAATGCTTTCCAAAAAAATTTTTACTTAATACAAAAAAAAAAAATATTCAATAAAATTTTATACTATGCCTCCAACATTCTCCTAAGAATTTCCACTTCTTCAGCTATATGCAAATCTTTATTTTTTAATTCTTCAATCTTTTTGACTGCATGAATTACTGTGGTGTGATCTCGACCTCCAAATCTTCTTCCAATTTCAGGTAATGACTTTGATGTTAAGTTTTTAGCCAAAAACATGGCTAATTGTCTTGGTCGTGAAATTATCCTTGATCTTCTAGCTGAAATCATATCACTCATTCTTAAATTATAATGATCTGAAACTTTCCTTATAATCTCCTCAATAGTAACTTTTCTTTCAGATATTCTCAAAATGTCTGTTAAACATTCTTGGGCCATATCAATATCTATTGATCTACCTACTAAAGATGCATAAGCATATAACCGCGTTAAAGAACCTTCCAAAACTCTTACATTCGATGAAATTCTATGAGCTAAAAATTCTAGAATTCCATGATTTATTCTTATACCAGGATGAAGCTTACTTTGGATTTCAACCTTTGATTGAAGTATCCCAAGTCTTAGCTCGTAATCGGTGGGATGCAAGTCAACAACTAGACCCCAAGCTAACCTCGATTTTATTCTTTCTTCTAATCCATCAATTTCACCTGGTTCTCTGTCCCCTGATATAACAATCTGTTTTCCTTGTTCTACTAGTGCATTAAAAGTATGAAAAAATTCGTCTTGTGTACTTTCCTTACCTGCTATAAATTGAACATCATCAACCATAAGTATATCAACAGATCTAAATATTTCTTTAAAACTATACATATCTTTAAATCTCAATGCCTGCACGAATCTATACATAAATTGTTCTGCTGAGAGATATAACATTCTAGATTTTGGATTTGTCATTTTTATTTGCCAAGCAATAGCATGCATAAGATGTGTTTTACCTAATCCAACTCCACCATATAAAAAAAGTGGATTGAAAGTAACAGGACCACTTTCAGATACTCTTTTTGCTGCAGCATGAGCTAATTCATTCGGTTTTCCTACTACAAATCTTTCAAAAGTAAACCTCTGATCCAAAGGAGATGAAGGAAGCTCTATATTATTTTTCTCCTTATAATTTTTAACTTTTAAATTTTTGGTGTAATTAACTGTATCAATTTTGTCTACTTTAGAGGCCAGTGGAAAATCATTATTATTGTAATCAAACGATAATTTTTTAATTAGAATACCTTTATTATTAAAAGCTTCAATAATTTTATCCCCGTAATTTCTCTCTACCCAATTTGCAATAAAACTACTTGGAACATTAAAATAGGCTGTATTATCCTCTATATCAGTAAATACTAGAACCTCAATCCAATTTTTGAAAATATCTAGGCCAAGTTCTAGTTTAAGATCTTTTCTAACTCTATCCCAAAAATCATTATTTTTTAAATTTAAATTTTTCATAATTGCTTCCAAGGTAATTTTGAATATTTCCAACCGTTTGAATCACCTCTTTTAAAATCAATAGAAAGATCACCTTCAAATCCAAATTTTACGTTTATAAATTCAATATCATGACCATTATAGTCTTTTTGGTTTATTTTGTCTTTTATTGAATTAGCTGCATGGAATGACCTAGATCCAGAACGACAAATAAAAAATAATTTCATACACTTTGTAAAATTTATCTTAGAAAATAATTCGGTTTCAAAATTGGGGTTTTTATCCATAAGAGGGTAAAATGACCATTCACAAAAAACTAATTTGTTTTTGAAATTTTTATCATCAGGAAAACCTACAAAATTCCATTCTGCACTACTTCTT
>CACBRT010000043.1 GCA_902541695.1 uncultured Alphaproteobacteria bacterium
TAAATTATTGTTTAAATATAATTTTTTAATATGATTCGCATATAAATGGGAAACTATAGTATGAGTAAAATTAAGTACTTTTCAGATCTGGGAGGGATGCCCGAACCTAAAAGCTCTTTAGATGAAAGGGCAGTATTTACAGAATCTTATATTTTTATTCCTAAAGGTTGTATGAGAGATATCGTGGCTAGTTATTTCCCTGATTGGGAAAAAACAAGGGGTTGGATATTAGCTAGGCCATTATCTGGTCATACTGAAACTTTTAGCTATTATATAATGGACGTTTCCAAAGGTGGTGGAAGCAAAAACCCAGATCGCGATAAAAGAATTGAGTCAATTATTTTCGTAGTTGAAGGTAATCTTTTGTTTACGGTAAATGGTGCTGAATATCATTTGAACGAAGGTAGTTATGTTTTTATTCCGCCAGGAACAAAATGGAATATTATAAATGTAGAACAATCTAATGCTAAATTCCATTGGGTTAGAAAAGTTTTTGAAAAAGATATAAGTTTATCTGTTCCAGAATTGTTTGTAATAAACGAAAAGTCAGTTTTAGATTTAGAAATGCCTAATGACAAAGGTTGGAAAACAAAAAGGTTTGTAGATCCTACTGACTTAAGACATGATATGCATTTAAATATTGTTTCATTTGAGCCAGGCTCATCAATTCCTTTTCCAGAAACTCATGTAATGGAGCATGCTATTTGCATTATACAGGGAAAGGGAAGATATTATTTGAATGGGGATTGGATTGATGTTGAGGCAGGAGATTTTATGTCTTTAAGAGCTTTTTGCCCTCAAGCTTGTGTTGCAATAGGAGATGAAACTTTTAGATATTTATTGTACAAAAATGTCAATCGACATGTACAGTTATAATCATTCACTTACCTGAAAGTAACTATCAAACGTATATGTTTCTAAATTATTTTCTTTGCCTATCCAGTCTATAACTGTAAATGTTGCGTTATCCTCTAGTGGAGCCAAAACACCGTGCCAAATATTCTTATGATAATTTACTCCTTGACCCTTATTTGTTATAAAAGCTATTGGTTCTGAAGGAATACCATTTATTTCTTTTGCAACAATCACAATAAATATACAACCATTAACAGGAATAAAGGCTTGACTACCTAATGGATGTTTTTCCATAAAATTAAAACTATATGGGAGTGTTATTTTTTTGGACTCAAAAGACTTATACCTGCTTTTCCATTAGTAAATGATAATTTTGCCAGGTCATTATATCTTAAGCAATTACCATTATTAATTTTAAATGGTATATTTTGTTTTTTATCTATTATATCCCCAAATGGTTGAAATTGGTCTTTCTTTATTTGATTTAATTTTAATTCTTTCATAAATTAAATATCTCTTGAATTCTGAAACTTGCAATTTTTTCTACTTCATTACAAGCAGTATTAAATTCAACTTGTTTTGAATTATTTAGCCTCATTTTAAACTGTCTAAGAATTTGAGATTTATTTTTTCGTTTAACAGCAACAATAAAGGGAAAATTAAATTTCTTTTTATAATTGAAATTTAATTCATTAAAATCATTTTGTTCTTTTTCTGTGAGGGTTGTTAAACCAGCATTCTTTTGTTCATTTACACTTGTAGTTGTTAAATTATTAATTTCTCCTAATTTTTCTATGGCTAAATCTGGGTGTAATTTTAAAATTTTTAATTTTTCAGTTTTTGATGCAAGACGAAATTCTAAACACATAAAACCGTGTAATGCCTCAGCATCTTTCATAGATGGGTTTACACCTCTTAAATAAGTCTTCTCAGCAATCCATGAACTATGTTCAAACACATTACCAAATGTTTTAATAAATTCTTTTTTTGACATTTCGAAGGGCGAAATTTTATGAGGTAAATAGGGATGGTATTTTTTCCAATGATTTGCAATCTCAATTCTTTTAGCAAACCATATATCTTTGAATTTTTTTATATAATTAACAAATTCTTGAATTGCTTTCATTCTACCTGGTCTTCCAGCTAAACGGCAATGTAATCCAATGCTCATCATCTTTGGATTACCTTGTTTTCCCTCATTATATAAAATATCAAATGTACCTTTAAGATAATCGTAAAATTGGTTCCACGAATTAAATCCTTGTGTTGTCGCAAATCTCATATCATTTGCATCTAGGGTATATGGAATTATAAGTTGAGGATTTTTTTTAGTTAGTTTCCAATGAGGGAGATCGTCATCGTAAGCATCAGAAATATAATCAAAACAACCTAATTCCGAAATTAATGATACAGTATTTTCTGTGCATCTCCCTAAATACCACCCACATGGTTTTGATCCCGTAGCAGCTGTATGAAATTTAATAGCTTTTTGTATATACTTACGTTCTTTTTTCTTTGAAAAGTTTTTATATTCGATCCATTTATATCCGTGAGAAGCTATTTCCCAATTTGCTTTAAGCATTGCGGATACTTGTATTGGGGATCTTGCCAAAGCAGTAGCAACACCATAGACAGTTATCGGGATTTTTTCTTTTGTAAAAAAATCATGCAATCTCCAAAATCCTCTTCTGGCTCCATATTCATATATACTTTCCATGTTATAATGTCTTTTGCCAACCCATGGTTCTGCTCCTACAATTTCAGAAAGAAAAGCTTCAGAACTAGGATCACCATGAAGCAGACAATTTTCTCCTCCTTCTTCATAATTTAGAACGAATTGAATTGCAATTTTTGAACTATTAGGCCATTTAACGTTGGGCAAATTTTGCCCATATCCTAACAAATTTCTTGGATACTTCATTTTTTTCTCACAAATTAAATAAAAGCTTTATTAAGTAAAATATCAATTATATTGTATTAGCATTAAATTTATTGAAAAGGGAAAAAAATTGACAGGTAAATTAACTACACATGTTTTAGACACATCTAGTGGATTTCCAGCAAGAGGAATAAGAGTAGTTCTTTATTCTGTGAAGGATGATGACAAGAGTTTTATAAAAGAGTTAATTACGAATTCAGACGGTCGAACAGAGCATAACTTGCTTACTACTACAGAATTTTTTTTGGGCAACTTTGAATTAAATTTTTATGCTGGTGAATATCTCAAATCTAATTCAAAAAATTTTTCAAATATACAGGGATTACTATATGACATTATTCCTATAAGGTTTACAATTTTTTCGCAAAGAAATTACCATATTCCATTACTATTATCACCATTCGGTTATTCAACATACCTTGGAAGTTAATTGTCATTTTTGAGTTAGGTCATAGTTAATGATAGTAATTGTATTTACAGAATGGTTAGAATTTGCAGTTCGTTGGTTTCATATTATAACTGCTATAGCTTGGATTGGTTCATCATTTTATTTTATAGCTCTAGACTTAGGATTAAAGAAAAACAAAAATTTACCTCATGGTATAATTGGAGAAGAATGGCAAGTGCATGGTGGTGGATTTTATAATATTCAAAAATATAATGTTGCACCCTCAAATTTACCTAAAGATTTGATTTGGTTTAAATGGGAAAGTTATTCAACCTGGTTGTCAGGATTTTTTCTATTAGCTATTGTTTACTATGGTGGAGCTGATATTTATTTGATTGATCGAGAGACTGCTGATATCAGTAATTTTCAGGCCATATCAATATCTTTAGTCTCAATATTTTTAGGTTGGATTATATACAATAATGCATGTAAATCACCATTAGGTGATCATAATAATATCTTAATGCTAATTCTTTTTTTCTTTTTGATATTTTTATCTTGGTTTTATACATCTATTTTTAGTGGGAGAGCAGCATTTTTACATTTAGGAGCTATTACTGCAACATTAATGACAGCGAATGTTTTTTTTATAATTATACCTAATCAAAAAATAGTCGTTTCAGATTTAAAAGCTGGTAGAACACCTGATCCAAAATATGGAATTATAGCAAAACAAAGATCAACGCATAATAATTACCTTACTTTACCAGTAATTTTCTTTATGTTATCCAATCATTACCCTTTAGCTTTTGCATCTGAATTAAATTGGGCAATAGCCCCGCTGGTCTTTTTGTTAGGTGTTTCAATTAGGCATTACTTTAACACCTATCATGCGACTAAAAAAAGGTTATATTGGACATGGATTTTAACTTTTGTCATTTTTGCTATCATAGTAATACTCTCTACTTACAAAAAAAATAATGAAATTTCAGCTGAAAATTTTAACGATTTAGAAAGAATTTATAGTCTTGAAATACAGGCGTTAAGTAATGAAGTTCACGATATTATTTCAGCAAGATGTACTATGTGTCATGCTAGAGAACCTCTTTGGGATGGCTACTTAAATGCTCCAAAAGGATTTATAATAGAAAGTAAAGAAGATATTACAAAAAACGCAAAAATGGTATATTTACACTCTGCTGTAAGTAGAGCAATGCCTCCAAATAATATTTCTTATATGGAAGAAATTGAGAGGTTTATTATTCGATATTGGTATGAAAATAAATATGCCGATGGTTAATTCTTAAAAAAATTAATCAGCATTAGGATAAAAAAGTTGCATTCCATTAACCTTATATTTTTTTATCATATTCTGTCCTTCATCGGATAAAAGCCAATTTAAAAAGACTTTTGAATCTTCAATATTTGTATATGGACACTTTTTGGGATTAACTAATATTGCACCATATTGATTTAATAAATTTTTGTCATTATCAAACAAGATTTCTAACTTTTGTTTATTTTTAAACGTTATCCAAGTAGCTCTGTCTGAGAGAGTGTAAGCATTTAATTCCGAAGCAATATTTAGTGTGGTTCCCATTCCTGATCCAGTTTCCTTATACCATTTTCCAGAATAATCACTTATGTCTAATTTTGCAGTATCCCACAATTTCTTTTCTTTTTTATGTGTTCCACTATTATCACCTCTTGAAATAAAATTATGTCCAAATTCAAAAATAGAATTAAGTGCTTCTTCAGTTGATTTGCTTTCTGAAATATTTGCTGGATCATTACTTGGCCCAATTATTACAAAATCATTATACATCAAATTGTGTCGCTTTATTCCATGACCATTAGTTACGAAAGCCTCTTCATCACTTTTAGCATGTACAATTAAAAGATCTGCATCACAGTTTTCAGCATTTTTTATGGCCTGCCCAGTTCCAACAGCGACCACTTTAACATTTATACCCGTTTTTTTTTTAAAGATAGGTAAGATATAATTATAAAATCCAGAATTTTTTGTTGAAGTTGTAGATTGTAATAAGATATCTCCCCCCCAAATTTTGAATGGTAAACTCAAAATTATAATAAAAATAAATATTTCAGAATTAGTTTTTATCATGACTTCCAAAAAACCCTAAATAATGATATCTCCTTTTAAAAACTGATTAATTTCTTTGATTTTTGAGCGATTTAAAAAATCAGTTTTACGACAATGTTCTATTACTTTTCCTTTGTGAATAAAAGCAATATCCTGTCCTAACCTCTTCGCTTGTGGAATATTATGTGTCACTAATATTATCTTTTTTCCAGCAATTGCCTCTTCTTTTATTATTTTTTCAATTTTTATAGTAGTAAGAGGGTCTGCATTTGCAGTTGGTTCATCAAGTAAAAGTATCTTTGAATTTGTACTAATTGCAAGAGCTAGAGAAAGCCTTTGTTTTTCACCTCCTGATAGTTTGTTAGCTAAGATTTTTTTTTGAGTAATAAGTTCAAACCGTTCCAGAATATCCAAAATAGAGACATTTCTTTTTTCATTATTTAATTCTAGAACAAATTGAATGTTCTGTTCAGTTGTTCTTCTTAAAAAACACGGTTTTTGCATCATAATTGAGACTTTTTTCTGATTCTCATCTTTGGGAAATAAGTTTACTTTTATAGTTCCTTCATTGGGAAGAATTAAACCTTGAATGAGATTTAATAATAGAGATTTTCCTGCGCCATTGGGACCCATAATTACAGATATTGATTTACTATCAAATTGTAGGTTTGGGATGTCTATTAAATTTCTTTTCCCTTTATTTGAAAACAAAATTAGGTTTTTTATTGTAATAAAGTTGTCCATTTATAAGCTAGATTCTTTATTGATTTTAATTTTTAATTTATTTGCAATTATATTTATAATTAATGATATAAAAATTAAAATAATGCCTAAAGCTAGTGCTAAAGGAAGATCTCCTTTAGATGTTTCAAGTGCTATAGTTGTTGTCATGACCCTAGTAACATGGTCGATATTTCCACCAACAATAATTACCGCTCCTACCTCTGATACAGCTCTGCCAAAACCTGCTAGAAATATGGTAATTAATGAGTCTTTACTGTCTGAAATGTATATTATAATAGATTTTTTTGGTGGAACTGAAAATATTATAAAAAAGTCTTTATACTCTTTATGTAATTCTTCAAAAATTTGAGTGGACAAAGATATAATGATTGGGAGTATTAACAATAATTGAGCAAAGATCATAGCGTACGGGGTATATAATATTTCTAACCAACCTAAAGGTCCAGATCTTGAAACTAACAAATATACAATTAATCCAACTACAACAGGTGGCATACCCATTAACGAATTAAAAATACTTATTATGAAAGACCTCCCCGAAAACTGGGTTATAGCTAAAAAAACACCAATAGGAAATCCAATAATAGAGGCAATTAAAAGCGATGTAATACTAATCTGCAATGATAATCCCACTATTTCATATAATGAAATATCAAAATTTAAAATCAACTCAAGTGCTGTAATAAAAGCCTTTAAAAACACTTCCATAAATATTTGACCTAATTTATCGTTAAAAATTTATTGGAGATAATTAACACTTCATTACATAAAAAGTGAACCCTTTCTTATCGTTTTCTAGTTTTTTTTTTACAATTTTATTGCTAGTTTCATTGCAAAAATGGGGAATATCAAGTTCAGCAGCAGGATCGTCTGTAAATATTTTTATTACTTCTCCTTTGTTTAAAGCTTTGAGTCTTTTTCTTAATTTGAGAACTGGTAGGGGGCATAATAAACCAGTTGTATCCAATTCTGCTACAAAATCCATATTTAAAACCTTTTATTAAATAAAAACGGAAAATATAATTACTAATTTTTAAAAAACTTAATCTAATTTCATTTTTATGATTTTGTCAGCAATTTCATAAAAGGCAAGTGATGTAGGATTTTTAGGATTTTTAACAACGATTGGGACCCCTAAGTCTGATGCTTCTCTTGTTTCTAAATCTAGTGGTAATTCTCCAAGTAAAACCGTATTATAATTCTTGGCCTCTTTTTTTACAGTTCCATTATTAAATGGATAGTGTTTTAGGCCACATCCAGAGCATATAAAAGAGGACATATTTTCAATAAGGCCTAAAACTGGGGTATTTAATTTTTTAAACATATTCAGGCCCTTTCTAGCATCTAATAATGCTATGTCTTGCGGTGTAGAAACCACAATTGCCCCTGCAATATTAGTTTTTTGGCAAAGGGTAAGTTGTACATCACCAGTACCTGGAGGCAAATCTACAAAAAGGTAATCTTGATCCTCCCATTTTACTTGATTTAACATTTGTTGTAATGCTCCCATTAACATAGGTCCTCGCCACACTATTGATTGATTTTCAGGAACCATTAGGCCCAATGACATTGCTGTAACGCCATGATTTTTTAATGGGATAATAGTTTTTCCGTCTGGACTTGAAGGTTTATCAGATATTCCAAGCATTTTAGGTTGGCTTGGACCATATACATCTGCATCTAAAATAGCTACCTTATTACCTTTTAAAGCAACTGTAGATTTACCTACACCACCTTTTCCAGAAGCAATGGCAATAACCCGCTTTACCCCATAAGGTTTGGATTTAAAGTTAGGTTGAACTTTTTTCAAATTAATATTTTTTTTATCTATATTATTTGTATTATTTTTATTGTCCTTAAAAGAACTATGTGCGGTTAAAATAACTTGTATTGTTTTTCCCTCATTAAATTCCTTAATATTTTTCTCAACTTTACTTTTTAGTTCATCCATTATTTCTAATTTTGATGGATCAATTTCAAGTATAACAATTATTACATCATTTTTTAATTCAACAGATTTTACAATATTATCAGATATTATGTCTCTATTTGTTAAAGGATTATAAATTTCTTTAAGATTTTTTTTAATCTTATTTATTAAAGCATCATGCATTAGTTATCCTTTAGAAAAATTTCACCATCTATAAAATGTTCAAGATTGATTTCCTTAATTTCTAATTTTACAGTAACTTTAATTTTATTATTTATTAGTTTTTCTTTCTCAATTTCACCT
>CACBRT010000044.1 GCA_902541695.1 uncultured Alphaproteobacteria bacterium
TTGCCAGTAAGTTCACATTTTCTTGTCATTTCACACCTTCAAAGCATTTTATTTATTTATTATATTTAATAAATTAATGCGTCAAGTATTCTAATTTTATAAATATAATTATCTTTAAGTTACTTAGTAAAAAAGTGACTAAAAATTAAATTTATCAAAAACATTTCAGCAAAAATTCTGTTTTAATTCTTTTTTAAATATAAATATTGCTTCAGGAACTGAAATTTCTGTATTTTCAACTTTTTTCTTTAAATCATTTCTTAATTCTATGAAATTATTCTTTTTTGAAATAAATTCAATTAAAGTTAGATCTAATTTTTCCTTAAACCATTGAATATTTTGTTTTTGTCTTTTTTGTTCAAAAAAGCCAAGTTTCTTTTGTAATTTTATAAAAGTGAATATTTCGTCATTTATTTCTCTAATTCCTTTTCCCGTTAAAGAAGAAACCTTAGTGGCTTTTGGATAATCTTCATGAGTATCAATTCTTTTACTCAAAAGTCTTAATGCTGAAGAATATTCAGCTACGGCAAGATTAGCAGATTTTTCAAGTATTCCATCGGCTTTATTTACAATAATAAAATCAGCACTTTCAGTAATTCCTTTTTTTAAACCCTGTAATTCGTCACCAGACTCAGGTGTAATTAGTAGGCAAAAAACATCGGTCATATCAAAAGCTGCTGTCTCTGATTGACCGACACCAACCGTTTCTATTATTATTACATCATAGCCAGCGGCCTCACATAGAAGAATTACTTCTCTTGTTTTTGTAGTAACTCCTCCGAGATTCAAGTTGCTCGGTGATGGCCTGATAAACGCATTATGCTGACGGCTTAGGTTTTCCATCCTCGTTTTATCTCCAAGGATTGACCCACCTGTTTTTTTTGATGTGGGATCTATAGCTAAGACTGCAACTTTTTTTCCATTATTTATTAGTTTTGATCCAAAAGCTTCTATAAAAGTTGATTTACCAGCACCTGGGGTTCCAGATAATGCAATTCTAACAGATTCATTTTTATTTTCTTTAATTAGTTGTTGTATTAGTTCGTTAGATTTCTCTTTATGACTCTCAAGAGTAGACTCTACTAATGTAATAGCTTTTGCTAAAGCTTTTCTATCATGATTAAAAATTTGGTTTAATAAATTCTTCATAATGATTTAATATTAACTTTCAAAAATATTATTGAATACTTTTTTTTTACTTTTTGTCTCTAATTAATGTAAAAACCAATTTAAAAATTGCGGCATTAACTTTTTACAATATAAATTAAAGTTTAACTTATTTTTTTTTCTGATACTAATCAATCTAATCAAAGGAGATGTTTAATGTGTGGAATTGTTGGTATCTTGAGTAATAATGAGGTTACTCCTACAATTCTTAAAGTTTTGAAAAAACTTGAATATAGAGGTTATGATAGTGCTGGGATAGCAACAATATTTAATAACAAAATTAAAAGACAGAGAGCTAAAGGTAAAATTGAAAATTTAATTAAACAAATTCATAGGAATGATTTACCAGGAAATATTGGTATTGGTCATACTCGTTGGGCTACGCACGGAGTTCCAAGTAAAGATAATGCACACCCACATCAAAAAGGTTCAGTAGTTGGAGTTCATAACGGAATAATTGAAAATTTTAGGGAACTTAAAGAAGAATTGTTGATAAAAGGTTATCAGTTTTCTTCAGAAACAGATACGGAAGTTATTGTTCAACTATGTTCATATTACATTGATCAAGGTATAAGTAATAAAGATGCATTTTTGAAAACAATTGATCGTTTAGAAGGTGCATTTGCATTATGTTTTATGTTTGATGACGATGACAAAAATTTGTTTATTAGTAAGCGTGGCGCTCCTTTAGTAATAGGTTTTGGTAAGAATGAAGTTTATATTGGATCTGATGCAGTAAGTTTAACCAGTCTAATAGAAAGTGTAATTTTTCTAGATGAAAATGATTGGGCAATAGTTAGCAAAAATGAAATACTGATATTTGATCAAAAAGGAAATAAAGTTCAAAGGCAAAAAAAAATTGTAGAATTAAACAATGATATTATCAGTAAGGGTAACTATCATCATTTTATGTTGAAGGAGATACATGAACAACCAGAAGTATTTGGTTATGCAACATCAGGCTTTATAGATTATAAACTCCAGAAAATAAATATGTTAAATGAAGTTAAAGAACTTCATGGAATAAATAAAATAATTTTAGTTGGATGTGGTACCGCATATTATGCATGTGCAGTTGCAAAATATTGGTTAGAAAAATTTGTAAAAATTTCAGTTGAAATTGATGTAGCATCAGAATTTAGATATAGAGAAACTTATTTTACCAAAAAAGAATATGCTATATTTGTAAGTCAATCAGGTGAGACTGCTGACACTCTGGCTGCATTAAGAAAGGCAAAGGGTAAAGTTAAAAAAATAATATCAATTGTAAATGTTACTGAGAGTTCAATAGCTAGAGAATCTGATTTTGTGTTACCGATAAAGGCTGGTCCTGAAATTGGTGTGGCCTCTACAAAAGCTTTTACTAATCAATTAGCAGTATTGGCTTGTTTAACCATTAAATTCGCAAACATTAAGGGTCTTTTATCAGATAAAAAAAATTCTGAACTAATCGACTCATTAATTTCAATACCAGGTGTAATTTCTGATATTTTGTCTAATTCAAAAAAATTTCAGGATTTTGCAAAAAAATTAGTCTTATCTAGTAATGTGCTATTTTTAGGAAGAGGTATTTTGTATCCATTAGCTTTAGAAGCAGCATTAAAACTTAAAGAAATAAGTTATATTCATGCTGAAGGATATCCCAGTGGTGAATTAAAGCATGGCCCTATTGCATTAATTGATTCAAATATGCCTGTTATTTGTTTTGCTCCCTATAATGAATTATTTGAAAAAACCATATCCAATGTTGAAGAGGTGTTAGCGAGAAATGGGAATATTCTGTTAATTACAGATGAAGAAGGATTTGATCTATTACCAACTAATCAATTTCCAGTTATCAAACTACCAAAAATCAGTAATTTTATACAACCAATAATCTATGCAATTCCCTCTCAATTAATTGCTTATTATACTGGATTATATAAAGGCACAGACATTGATCAGCCAAGAAATTTAGCCAAATCGGTAACTGTGGAGTAGGTCAGATTGGACAATACTTTTCGGATGGAAAGTATTCAAATTATCTTTTCTATGAAGTTTCCAAGAGGTTCAACAACCTTCTTCCAGAACAAAATCCAACACGATATTCAGAGAAACAATTAGAGATTTTCAGACTTGTCCAATCACTCCATAAGGGTGGATTAGGTTATAGAAGAATTGCGAAGGTCTTAAATGAGAGAGGTTTGACCACCGAAGAAGGTCACCTCTGGAAGAATACGAATGTCTATTCGGTTCTAAAAAGATATTCAGAACGTCAAGATAGATTGAAGTTTAGAAGGAAGAAATATCCTCTTGTTCGTGGAAAAATGTGGATGGAATTTACAAGATAACAACACTTACTTTCACCTAAAATGTCTGACTAGAGTGTGACAATTCCCTAAATAAAAGGAGTCCAGAGATAAAGAACTGGACTCCTATTTTACGAAAGGAACTAACAATGCAAGAATTGTCTAATCAAGAATTATTTAGGGAGATTGTATTTTGTCTGGAAGATGCAATTGTAAGACCCTACACAAAGATATGTCCTATCAGAAATTATGAAGATTTAGCATTTGTTTTAAATGCAAAAGGAATGAGAAATTCCAGAGGACAAGAGTTAAACAAAAAATCAATTTCAAAATGTATTAACAGAATTGAAAATAAAAATGATTATATCCCAGAGATATTAGAACCTAATAATTTTCTTCTTAAACATCTCAATATTCAGAGGATTCAAAGAGGAGAACACTATGTCCAGTAATGTCTCCAAAACACCTAATTCAAGTATAAATATTCGTGTTAGGGTTTCAGATAAGAATAAACCTTCTCTAGATGATACTTTTGAATCTCCTCAATTTGATATGATGAAATCTTCAGACAACGAAAGTTGTCTGAAGGAATCAAAACACATGCCAGAGTTAAGAAGAACTGTAGATTTCCTTAATCTCTATAGAAGAAGTAAAAAGGATACTTCTAACCCTCTGTTCTTCTGCAAAGATTTAGTCATTAAGTTATGGTCAGATAAGTACAGAAATCTTCTCTGGAAGATAGGTAATGAGAAACCTAAAAGACATCCTTATTCATATGAAGAGTATCTCTATCTCACAGACCAAAGGTTGAAGAATAAATATAACAAAAGAAAATATGAAGAAGGTATTTTTGGGAGAACTGAAGATGGATGATATGAAATCCTTAAATGGAAATATGAGAAACTATTATATGAAGAAACAAGTAGAAGAGGATAAAAGAAAAGAAACTAGAAAAGAATATCAAAGACAACAACAAGATGTTTCTTACACCAAGACTTCCTCAGATAACATTACTTTCAATCGTAAACATTATGCATCAATGGCAGATGCATTAAAAAAAGTTAATCCTAATAAATGGTGATAAGTAATGATGTATAACCAGACAATGATAGATGCATTAAAAGAGGTTCAAGAATATTCTGAAGATGTAGAACAATTAGATGAAGGTCTAATTTCATTTATGAGAACGACTGCAATCGCAATGAATACTCAGAAGAGTGTTGCATCTGGAAAGAAGGTTCAACAAGATGCAAGAGAACTCAGAAATATCGGTAATAGATTGAGTGCAGAAAAAGACCCTTCTGATGCACAGAAATTGATTGCTGAAGGGTATAAAACTCTTTCAAGTCTATTTCTACATCAAGAGGAAATGATACGTCGGCATACGTTCCTAACTGCATCTGGTTCTCTCTTTTCTGACAGAGCATATAATCTTCTTCGGAAAATCGGAAAGAAGAAGAGATAAATGTGTCTACATATAAATAGATGCGTATAAATTACACTTTTAGGAGAAATTAATGGTTAGATATGACAACCGATATACAATTAGATTAAATGAACAGGTGAAAGACAGTCTCAAAAAGTATTGTGAAGAGTTTAGACTGAAAGAAAGTGAATTCGTGCGACACTCGATAGAGAAAACTCTTGTTTCAGAGATGCAAAATGTGGGAAGGAAACCAGAATTCCCAACAATATTCCAGACTGCGTAAGATTTAAAAAAAGGTTAAAAAGAATATAGTTCAGTTGTGATTTAATTTTGTAATGTATGAACTAAAATTAAAGGGTTAGTTATCTAGTCACTAACCCTTTAATACTCTATAGACACTATCTCTATGAATATTCATTTGATTTGCGATTGCACTTGCACCTAATCCAGAACTTTTAAGTTCCTTTATCATATCTACATCAATAGAAGATTTTCTACCTTTATAGACACCTTTTTCTTTTGCACGAAGTATACCTTCATTCTGTCTTTCTTTACGAAGGTTAGTTTCTAGTTCTGCAAATACTCCCAACATATCTAAGAAACATTTAGAAGTTGCATCCTTTGTTGAGATTGGTTGTTCAGTTGCAGAAAGATTAACTCCCTTGTCGGATAGTTCTTTCACAATCAACTGAAGGTCTAGAACTGACCTTGCAAGTCTATCAATACGAGTGATGACCAGTTCATCACCTTCACGAACAAACTCTATACATTCTTTTAGTTTATCTCTTCCTTGAGTAGAAGTTACAGAGACTTTCTCTTGATAGATTTTCTCACAACCAGTGCTTTTCAATGTTTCTAATTGAACATCTAGGTTCTGGTCTACTGAACTAACTCTTGCATATCCTACTTTCATAATAATCCTCACTAAGTGTCGTTTATGATTCTAGACCTTAAATCAGCAAGTCGTATTTGTCAAATACAACTTAAAAACGACAGTAAAAGTGTCGGATAATTATTTGGGATATGGGTTTACTCTAAAACGACAGTCAATTTCACAAATTTTATTTCTAATGTTATGATTTAGATATGAAAATTCTATTTTTAATTATTTCTATATTTTTACTTTCCTCACCTACTTGGAGTGAAACTCTTACTATAGATGATTTGGTTGAGAGGAATGAAACATATTACAAAAAGTTTTCTGATATTCCATTTACAGGAGAAATTAGTGGTAAGGCAAATGGTAAGTTTAAAAAAGGAAAGAGAGAAGGACTTTGGATTTCTTATCACGATAATGGACAACTTTTTATAAAAACTAATTTCAAAAATGGTAAGCATGAAGGCAGTTATATTTCATATTATTCAGATGGTACTCTTTGGGTGAAAACAACAATGAAAAATGGTAAGGAACATGGTATTTCTGAGTATTATTATTCTAGAGAATTTGGTGGTCGTCCACAGTGGAAAGGTCACAAAAAAAATGGTGAGAGGGATGGTGATTGGATTGGATGGCATGAAAATGGACAATTACACTTCAAAGGAAAATATATTAATGGAAAAGAAGAAGGTGAATGGGTTGTTTACTTAGAAGATGGTTCTCTATCCAAGAAAGGTTCTGGTTTTTTTAGAAATGGTGTGAAACAATAATAGTAATTATAAATTTATATTAATTTAATATTGGGAGTATGACTTAATATGGGTTTAAATTTTATTAAATGTTAATTATCGCTGCATGTTTCTTGTTATTTTTGTGGTTCTTATGGTGTATAGCAATGATTGGCACTCACCTCCAATGGTTATCTGAATGGAAAGCAAGACCAAAACACGAAAGAGAACCCCATGGACGATATGTCAAACCAAAATGGAGTGATACTTGGGATGCAATGAAATTAGGACTTGGACTTATTATCGCTGGAGTGATGATGATAGTTGGTTTTATTTTTGGTATTTAAAATTTTATATCCTATCTACTGCTCGAAATTCACATAACAGAAACAAAATGTGAATCAGATAGGACATATTAAACATAACACCCCCCATCAAAACTGATAACCATTTTCTAGTCTATAAAAAGTCTCTTTACCTTCCACATATATTTTGATTATATTTTTATTATGAGAACTTTAATCATCATACAAGTTTTACTCTTCTCCCTTTCATTAAGTATATCTTCCTATGCAGCAGATTTTAATAAAGGATTGACTGCTGCTCAAAGTGGAGACTTTGCAACAGCATTGAAAGAATGGAAACCTCTTGCTGAAGAAGGAAATGCTGTTGCACAAAATAATCTAGGATTGATGTACCATAATGGATGGGGAGTTCCCCAAGATTATAAAGAAGCAGTTTATTGGTATAGACTTGCTGTTGAACAGGGGTATTCAATAGCACAGTATAATCTAGGACTGATGTACGAAAAAGGAAAAGGTGTTCCCCAAGATGATAAAGAAGCAGCACGATTATACCGACTTGCTGCTGAGCAGGGATATGTAGATGCACAGTATAATCTAGGATTGATGTACAGTAATGGAAATGGAGTTCCCCAAGATTATAAAGAAGCAGTTCGGTGGTATAAACTTGCTGCTGAACAGGGATATGCAGATGCACAGAATAATCTGGCAAATCGTTACTATTACGGGCAAGGTGTTATTAAAGATATTGTTTATGCACATATGTGGAAAAATATTTCTGCTTCAAATGGAAATGATGAATTAAGGGAAGAATTAAAGATAATTGAAAAGAAAATGACTTCTTCAGATATTTCAGAGGCACAACTACTTGCTAGAGAATGCATAAAGAAGAACTATAAGGGTTGTTGAACTTAAAACACCCCCCCTAAAACTGACAAAAGTTTTCTAATCTATAAATGCAATAAAGATACAGAAATGTTTATCGGTGAGATGTATTAAATTAATACTTGTTGTTTGAATTTAAATTTTGATATTGTGAACTACCTTAAACATCTTTGTCGTAAGACTTAGTGTGGATACTTAATGGAGTAAAAGTATCCACACATTTGGTTGATCATTAAATTTTGAAAGGGAAATTAAAATAATCAACTAAATTAACGGATGTTTACTAATATTTTTTAATTACAAAATTTTGATTGAAAAAAATTTAGATCATCTTAAATAAAAAAAGTCCGATTACTTTGGAGGGAAATCGGACTTAAAAGAATGTCGAGATAATGAAAGGGAGGAATTATCTCGACTATTATATTGGAGAAAGAACTTTTATTTTTTCGTCAAAACTACTTAACGATAACTCTGTTTTATACACTAATCAGAAGATTTGAATTTCTTAGAAAAAACTACCTTACGTAAGTTGGGAATTTTGATTAATATTGAATCAAAAATA
>CACBRT010000045.1 GCA_902541695.1 uncultured Alphaproteobacteria bacterium
CTTTTGTACTGATGGATTATGTACACATGAAAATGTTCATCTTGAAGATGGTCTAGTTATGGACGATGTCATAGAATGTCCCATGCATAATGGTCAATTTAATTATAAGACTGGTAAAGCTATAAGATCACCAGCATGTGATGATTTAAAGACTTACAATATAAAAGTTGAAACTGACACAATTTTTATTGATATTGATAGTTAACTTTCTTAAAAGCTGATAACTATTGTATCAAGTAAAAATTTCATAGAATCCAGGTAACCCATCAATCACCATTTCTGTAGATAAATAAAGTAAGAAAATTAAACCTAACCAGGAAACCCATTTATATTTTGTTAGTATCTTCATAATAATTGTTGCAAAAAATGCCATAAAAATAATTGCTAAAACAAGACCAAAAATCAGAAGTGTACGGTCTTCTCTTGCTATAGCAGCAACGGCGAGAACATTATCAATCGACATAGATATGTCAGCTATGGTTATGGTAAGAAGAGCATTGATTAATTTTTTATTTTCATTAATTGAAAATTTTTGAACATCTGTTTTAGTTTTTTGTCCTTCTATTGAATTATTTTTTAATTCTTGAAAAAACCGCCAACATACAAAATATAAAAGCAATCCACCAAAAAATAAAATTCCAGGTATTTCAATCAAATAAGTTGCAATAATTGCAAAAAAAATTCTAAAAAAGGCAGCTAGAGCAAGACCTAAAATAAAAGCTTTTCTTCTTAATTCAGGAGAAAGACCGGATGCAGCCATTCCAATTATTAATGCATTATCACCAGATAAAATAATATCAGCAAACAAAATTTGTATTATATTCCAAATTTGTTCATTCATATTCACTCCCAATTTTTTTAAACTTATATTTTAGACCTACAAAAGAAAATATTATTTTTTAAGTAACTCTGGTTTTACTGCAGTATTAGTTTTAGCAGCTAATTTTATAGCTTCAATAACTGCTAATGTATTTAAACCATCTATCCCTGAACAAATTGGTTCTTCTTTGTTTTCAATAACAGCTAAAAAATTATTTAATTGCTGGACTAGTGGGTAGTTTTTATATTTACCTATTTTATAATTACTATGCGTAATAGGCTCCCACCAGCTCCTTTTGTCAACACTTTTCCAAATTTTTGATTTAGGTAATTCTAAAGATCCGTGTGTTCCTCCAATCCAATAACAAGTTTGTTTGTTATAGGGGTAAATTGGATTTTCATTAGAATTCAATTCCCAACTCCAGGGGCTTATTATGGTATCTGAAACCGATAAAGTTCCTAAAGATCCATTTTTAAACTTTAATAAAACTACAGCTGTATCTTCTGTATCTCCACCTCTAATCGAATTAGACTCAAAGCTTTGAACACAATCAATTTCTCCAATCAAATAACGCATTAGGTCAATATCATGAACTAAATTAATTAAAAGTGGACCACCACCTAATGATTTTCTCCAAGTATTAAAATAACTATTGGGTTTGAATAACCAACAAGTGGCGTGACTAGCAATGATTTTACCTAAATCACCAGATTGTATTTTGCTTTTTGCTTTTTGAATGATTTTATTGTGCCTTCTGTGGTGTCCAGTTAAGACTGGTGTGTTTTGTTTTTTTGCATGAATGACTATGTCTAAAGCACTTTTCACATCTGATGACAAAGGTTTTTCAATAAGGATAGGTATTTTTTTTCTAATGAAGGGTTCTGCATTTTTTTTATGTACAGGATTGGGTGTAGCTATTATAGCTCCATCAGGATTAGATTTTTCAAGAGCTTTTTCAATATTAGAAAAATATTGGGTATTTAATTTTTTTGAAATTTCATAGGCACCTTGGCTAGGATCAATTATTAGATCTAATGTACAATTTTTGTTGCTCAAAATGGTTTGAATATGTTGTTTTCCGGCTAAACCTGCGCCAACTAATGCAATTTTCATGATTTAAAAACCTCTATTCATTTATTACGAATTCAATCATCTATATTAATGAGAAATTCAACATGTTTTTATCAAAAAAAAAAATACCCTTGTTCTTCATTAATAAAATTTATAATTCTTATTTGAAATTTGTATAAAATAGTTATTTTAATCGTCTTAAATTAAATGGTTTATGATATCTTTATAATTGGGGGTGGAATAAATGGTTGCGGCATTGCAAGAGATGCTTCTGGTAGAGGACTAAAAGTCTGCTTAGCTGAAATGAATGATCTTGCTAGTGGTACCTCATCAGCGTCAACAAAACTTATCCATGGTGGACTAAGATATTTAAAATATTTTGATTTTAAATTGGTAAAAGAAGCTTTAAAGGAAAGGGATGTTTTGCTTAAGATAATGCCACATATTTGCTGGCCAATGCGTTTTCTTATACCTTTGCAGAGTTTTAAAATAAATAATATTTTTATAAGATGTGGATTGCTTATTTATGATTACATAGCTGGATATTCCACTTTACCTAAAACTAAGACAACTGATCTTAAAAATTCAAGCTTAAATGCATTTTTAAGATCTAAATTTAAAAAGGCATATATTTATTCAGATTGTTGGGTTGAAGATTCACGTTTGGTGGTTTTAAACGCCGTCGATGCAAAAATAAGAGGTGCGAATATTCTTACTCGTACTAGAGTGATAAACTTTGAAAAAAAAGGAAAATTATGGAACGTGATTACAAAAAATAATAAAGGAGAAATTCATGAATTTTTATGCAAGTGCATTGTAAATGCTGCTGGCCCATGGGTAGATAGTGTTAACAACCACATAAGGTCAAAAGATACTTTTTCAACAAAACTAGTAAAAGGTAGCCACTTAGTAGTTAATAAATTGTTTAATCACAATTATTCTTTCTTTCTTACGGGGAATGATGGTAGAATTATTTTTGTTATTCCTTTTCAAGAGGAATATAGTCTTATAGGTACCACTGAAGTTGTTCATGAATCTATGCAACAAAAGCCTGTGTGTTCTGATGAAGAAAAAAACTATCTTATAGATTTTATGAATAATTATTTTGATTTTAATCTTAATAAAGATCATATCATTTCAAGTTTTTCTGGAGTGAGGCCACTTTATAGTAACGATAAACAAAAGAGTAAAAACATGTCATCTATTACAAGAGATTATGTTTTAAACTTGGATTATGTAGATAATTTACCTTTTCTTACAATATATGGAGGAAAACTAACAACTTTTAGAAAATTGTCAGAAAATGTGTTATTAAGATTAAAAGACTTTTTCCCCAAAATGGGTGGTGAATGGACTATGAAACAACCTCTTCCTGGCGGTAATTTTTTAATCCATGATAAAAAAAAATTAGTCTATAAATTGCAAAAAAAATATCCTTTTTTAGACCAAATTTGTGTGAAGAGATTTATTAATTATTATGGTACCTTAAGTTTTAGAATTTTAAAAAATGTAAAATCAAAAACAGATTTAGGTAAAAATTTTGGTCATTCTTTGACCGAAATAGAGGTAGACTGGCTTTTGAAAAACGAATTTGCAAAATCCTCAGATGATATTCTATGGAGAAGGACTAAACTTGGACTTAAATTTAACGATAATGAAAAAAATAAATTAGAAAATTGGCTTAAGTTTAGGATTTAATATTAATAAATTCATATTATAGGTAAAAGATGTCTTATGTAATAGCAATAGATCAAGGAACAACTTCTACAAGATCGATTTTATTTGATCACAAAATGAATGCAATTAATTCCTCACAAATAGAGTTTAAACAATACTTTCCTAAGTCAGGCTGGGTTGAGCATAATCCTGAAGATTTATGGAATACAACCGTATCCACTGTTAAAGATGTTTTAAGAAAATCAAATTTAACTTCAAATAAGGTTGTTGCCATCGGAATCACGAATCAAAGAGAAACTACTCTTGTTTGGGATCCCAAAACTGGGGAATTTCCAACAAAAGCAATTGTTTGGCAAGATAGAAGAACTAGTGATTTTTGTAAAAGACTTAAAAATCAGTCTCTAGAAGAGATGATAAAAAATAAAACAGGTTTAATTTTAGATCCATATTTTTCTTCAACTAAACTAAATTGGATCCTTAATAATATACCAGATGGATATAATAAAGCTAAGAATGGGGATCTTATTTTTGGGACAGTAGACTCATACTTGATTTGGAAACTTACTGGTGGACGCTCACATGTAACAGATGCAACTAACGCATCTAGAACTATGTTATTTAACATAAAAGACTATAAATGGGATGAAGAAATTTGTGATTTAATGAATATTCCTATTAATATGTTGCCTGAAGTATTAGATTCTGCAGATTATTTTGGAGATATAGATAAGGATATTTTTGGCGCGTCTATACCCATTCTTGGAGTAGCAGGAGATCAACAAGCAGCAACGATTGGTCAAGCGTGTTTTAATCCAGGAATGATAAAATCAACATATGGAACTGGCTGTTTTTCACTTTTAAATACGGGATCTGATTTTGTAAAAAGTAATAATAATATGCTTACTACTATTGCTTATAGAATTGATAATAAAACTACTTATGCATTAGAAGGCTCAATTTTTATAGCTGGTGCTGTTGTACAATGGCTACGAGATGAAATGAAGTTTTTCAAATCTGCAGATAAAAGCGGAATAATGGCTGAAGAAGCTGATCAGAACCAAAGACTTTACTTTGTTCCCGCCTTTACTGGGCTTGGAGCACCATATTGGCAACCTGACGTTCGAGGTGCAATTTTTGGTCTCAATAGAAATACTGGACCAAATGAAATTATTAAAGCTGCACTTGAAAGTGTATCTTATCAATCACTAGACCTTATCAATGCTATGTTATTAGATTTTAAAAAGTCATCAGATGATCTTGTTTTGCGGGTGGATGGTGGTATGTCAGCATCAAATTGGACTATGCAAAATTTATCAGACATTATACAAGCACCTGTTGATAGACCCAAATTTTTAGAAACGACTGCGCTTGGAGCTGCTTGGTTGGCAGGTTTTAAGTCTGGTGTTTACCCCAAAATGACTAATTTTTCTGAGCAGTGGAATTTGGATGTAAGATTCAATCCTAAAATTCAAAAATCTAAAGCTAATGATTTATACAAAGGATGGAAAAAAGCAGTTTCTTCTGTTTTTTAAGTATCTTTTCTTTATTAATAAGTAATTATTTTTGACTCTATTATCAGTTACTTTAAAGTTGAAAGAGGTCAAAAAAGAAAGTATTAAAACTAATTGTGTTCATACCATAAGGGATGGAATCTTGCCTAAGATAGCTCTAGAAGTTCAAAATTTAGAAAAGCATTATGGAGGACTCCAAGCAGTAAGAGGTATAAGTTTTAAAGTTTTGGAAGGTCAAATATTTGGTTTGATTGGACCAAATGGGGCTGGAAAGACTACGACTTTTAATATGATTGCTGGATCAGAAATACCAACTAAGGGGAAAATTTTTCTATATAGTAATGATATAACAGGAGTTCCAACTCATAAACTTTATGATTTGGGTCTATTGAGAACCTTTCAATTAAGTCAAGAATATAAAAAAATGACTGTATTAGAAAATCTTATGGTAGCTGGATCTAATCAAGTTGGTGAAAATATTTTTAATAGTTGGTTTTCGTCAAAAAAAGTAAATTTAAGAGAAAAAGAAATACTAGAAAAAGCATTAGATTGTTTAGAGTTTTTGGGATTGTCCAATTTAAAAAGTGAGTTAGCTGGAAATTTGTCAGGTGGTCAAAAAAAACTTCTAGAAATTGGTAGAACAATGATGACAGATGCTAAGTTGGTACTTTTAGATGAACCAGGAGCTGGCGTGAATCCAACTCTTATGCTTAAAATCATAGATATGATTAGACGGTTAAATACAGAAAGAGGATATACCTTTTGTATTATAGAGCATGATATGGATTTGATAGCTGATTTGTGTCAAAAGGTAGTTGTCCTCTCAGAAGGCCAAGTATTAACAGAAGGTTCAATGTCAGATGTAAAAAATGATGAAAGGGTAATTCAAGCATATTTTGGTGGAGGAGTAGAAATTTGAATTCTGATACTATCCTCTCAATAAGCAAATTAATTGCAGGTTATGGTGAAACCGAAATATTACATAAAATTTCAATTGCGGTACATAAAAATGAGATAGTTTCAATTATAGGTCCAAATGGGGCTGGGAAGTCTACTATACTCAAAGCTATACTTGGAACTTTAGACATTAAAAGCGGTGAAATTTTTCTCAAAAAAACCAAAATCAACGGTATAAAACCAAGTGATGTGGTTAAAAAAGGTGTTGGATATGTTCCTCAGACAGATAATGTTTTTGTAAGTTTATCTGTTCATGAAAATCTTGAAATGGGTGCTTGGACAATTGAAAATAATTTAAATAATAAATTTGAAGAACTTTATAATCTATTCCCTGATTTAAAGGACAAAAAGAAACAATTAGCAGGCCAATTATCTGGTGGACAAAGACAGATGTTAGCGATGGCCAAAGCTTTAATATTAAATGCTAAAGTTCTATTATTAGATGAACCCACGGCTGGTTTATCTCCAAAATATAGGCAGGAAATTTTTGATACTATTCAGAGAATAAATAAGAGTGGTCTTCCGATTCTTATGGTAGAACAAAACGCAAAACAGGCCTTACAAATTTCACATCGTGGATATGTATTGGTAGATGGTTCAAACAGATATACTGGTACTGGTGAAGAATTGTCGTCTGATCCCGAAGTAGCACGTATGTTCCTTGGATCCAAAGGTTAATAAATATGTGGGAAAGTTTTTGGTTTGAATTTATAAATTTTTATTTTATCCCAGGATTAGTCTTAGGTTGCATTTATGCACTAGGAGCTATTGGTATCACTTTAACTTTTGGAATTCTAAGATTTGCTAATTTTGCACATGGCGAAATTATGATGACAAGTTCATATCTAACATGGGAATTTGTTTTAGTAGCGTCATCTTTTGGTCTTGTCCTTCATCCAATTATAGGAGCTATTCCTGCTAGTATTTGTGCTATCTTTTTAGCATTAATCGTTGATAGATTATTCTATAAACCATTTAGGAACTCTCCTACTATTATGATTGTAATAGCAAGTTTTGGTATGATGCTGATTATTAGGAGTTTAGTGCAAGTAATCTGGGGACCTAATCAAATCACATTTGTTAAGGGAATAGCAAAACCCAATCCAATAATAAAAGATTTCACATCAAATTTTGATACGATGCTTCTTATCCCCAATAAACATATATTCATATTATTGGGAACTATAATAATAATGCTATTCTTTAATTATATTTTATCCAGTACTAAAATTGGAAAAGGTATGCGGGCAGTATCTGATAATCCAAATTTAGCAGAGGTTTCAGGAATCAATGTTGAAAGTATTATTAAAGCTACTTGGATAGTTGGAGGATTTTGTGCAGCAGCAGCGGGTGTTTTTTTAGCAATGGATACACAATTTATTGAAAGTACAATGGGTTTTAGAATGTTATTACCTATGTTTGCAGCTGCAATCTTGGGTGGTATTGGAAGACCTTTTGGTGCAGTAGCAGGTGGTTTAATAATTGGCCTAGCTGAAGAGTTGTCAGCTTATCCATGGCTAGGAGATGGTCCTGTGATAAGTCCTGGTTATAAAAGTGGTGTAGCATTCTCTATTATGGTTTTAATGCTAATATTTAGACCAAGTGGTATTTTTAAGGGGAAGGTATTCTAGGCCTATGGATATTTTTTTAGGATATTTCCTATATTCCATGTCTCTTTTGACAGTTGGTGGTATTTACGCTCTTTTAGCATTAGGTCTAAATGTTCAGTGGGGATTTGCAGGATTATTTAATGCTGGAGTAGCAGGATTTGCCGCTATAGGTGCGTATACTTATGCTTTATTAACTACTGCAGAAAGTCAGTTTCATTTTGGAGGTTTAGAATTGCCATTATTGGTAGGAGATATCCTTGCGATGATACTAGCAGGAATAATTGCAACTATTATTGGTTTAATTTGTATACGTTTAAGAGCAGATTATTTAGCTATTGCTACTATTGGAATTGCAGAGATTATCAAGTTAATTTTAAAAAATGAAACTGACATTACTAATGGTCCTAGGGGCATAAATAAAATACCAAGAACCTGGGAACATTTTAC
>CACBRT010000046.1 GCA_902541695.1 uncultured Alphaproteobacteria bacterium
AATAAAATTGTCTGTAAGTAAGCCTGACCTTATTCTATCAGCATTAATACCATTAACTCTTATTTTGTCATTTCCTAATTCTAAAGCGAGTTGACGCATTAAGAACATAGTGGTTGCTTTAGGAAGACCATAAGCACCCATTTTACTTCCAGGGTTAATAGCTTGTTTAGATATATTGAATAAGATTTGCCCTCCTCTTTTTTGTAGTTTCAGAATTTTAGCAGCTTCAACTGCAAAAGATTTATGTGCAAAGAAATTTAATTCAAAAGCTTTTCTTAACTTCTTATCGTCTAGTTCTAACATGAGTCCACTTGTGGCATTCCCAGCATTAGAAATCAATATGTCTATGCCTCCAAAATTCAAAATTGCATTATGCATAACTTTTTCAGCTGATCCTTTTTTTGTAATATCGCAAGCAAAAGCACGATCAAATTTCGTGAGTTGTTTTAGTGCATTCTCTAGAGCTTTTGGGTCTTGGTCAACGAGCAGAATGTTAGCTCCCAACTTTGAGAATTCCTTAGCTGTTGCGAGGCCAATAGTTCCAGCTCCTCCTGTAATAACTACAACATTACCTTGAAATATTGGTGCTATTCCTTTACCCAGTTTAGCTTGCTCTAATGACCAATATTCACAGTCAAACATATCTTTTTCTTTTAAAGGATAAAAACCACCAAAATCTTCTCCAACTGCCCTAACTCTAAGGTTTTGTTCAGCTAAATCAGCCGCCGCCGCCGCCGCCTTTGCATTAACTCCAATTCCTAGAATACCGAGACTCTCTATCCAGGCATGCTTTGGATCAGCTTTTAAAATTGTTTTTGGTTCGGTTGCTTTTTTTACTTGTCTATCAAAATATTTTTCATAGGCATTCTTAAAAGCAAGTACCTTTTTTGATATTCCATTAAAGTTAAATTCAGATTTAGAAAGGAAAATAGGTTTCCCTTTAGTACGTAAAACATGATCTGGAGATGCCATTCCTCTTTTTTCAAGAATATTAGTATCTTTCCTCTTAAAAAAATTTAAAACATTTTTATTATTTCTTAAATCAAAAATAGGCATCGGTTCTTCTCTGGATCCATTATAATTAGCTATCATCCCTCTTAAAATTGGAAGAAAATGAATATTTTTTGTTTTATTTCTTTCTCCAATAGATGTTGGTTGTTTAAGTTTGAAATACTTGGAAACTTGGTTAGTTTGCTCTACTATTTTTTGATAACTTTGCTTGGCCGTATCTCCAAAAGCAAAGTGCCCATGATTCAAAAGCAATAAGCCTTCAACGTGGGGATTTTTTACATAGATCTCAGCAGCTTTTTTTGCTAGTGCAAACCCAGGCATGATATAGGGTACAACCGCTAATTTCTCACCAAATATTTCTTTACACACCTCTCTTGCTTTAGGGAGATTAGCTAAAATTAAAAAAGGTGTGGCATGAGTATGGTCGACAAATTTATGAGGTAAAAAAGCATGTAGTAATGTTTCTACTGATGGATTCGGAGAGGTACTGTCCAGTAGATTATTTCTTTGAATATTAACCATTTCTTCATCACTTAACTTTGTTAAATTCCTTAATTTGCAAAGAGGATCAAGCCTTACTCCTGGCAACCCAGGTGCTTGAAGAGTATCCAGATCCCAACCTGATCCTTTAACATGTAAAACGCGTTCTATTTCTCCAAAAATGTTTTTTCTTTCTACTTTAACCGAAGTATTTCCTCCGCCATGCATCACTAGATCAGGATTGGAACCAATTAATCTTGAAGTATAAACCCTTTCTCCAAGGTCTTGGTCACATTCTAAGCTTCCATGACTTTCTCTCCATTTTTTCGCTTCTTTGTTTTTATATAAATCTTTAATCATCTGTTATCTCTCTGATTATTTTTTGGAAAAAGTTTTTTTAGTCCGTTAGAAGATGCTTCGCAAACACCTATTTCAGTTATAAGACCTGTAATTAATTTAGCTGGAGTTACATCAAACGCAGGATTTGATCCAACTGTCCCTTCTGGTGTAACTTTTAACTTGGATATAGATCCAGAATTATCCTTACCTTGTATAAGAGAAACTTCACTCTCACTTCTTTCTTCAATTGGTATATCGTTGATACCATCTTCTATAGTCCAGTCAATAGTAGGAGAGGGTAAAGCTACATAAAAAGGAACATTATTATCTTTTGCGGCAAGGGCTTTAAGATAGGTTCCAATTTTATTGCATACATCACCTCTGGATGTTGTTCTGTCTGTACCGACTATTACCATATCGACTAAGCCGTGTTGCATTAGATGACCGCCAGCATTGTCAGTGATGTAATTATGACTAATTCCATGGCTCTTTAATTCCCAAGCCGTCAAAGCTCCCTGATTTCTTGGGCGAGTTTCATCGACCCATACGTGTATAGGTATATTTAAATCATGAGCTTGATACATAGGACTTGTTGCTGTTCCCCAGTCAACTGTAGCTAACCATCCTGCATTACAATGGGTTAATAAATTAACTGGTTCACCTGAGGATTTATTCTTTGCAATTGATTTAATAATCTCAACACCATTAAGTCCAATACTTTTATTTATCTCTACATCTTCATTAGATATGTCTATTGCTAGTTTCATTGCTTCAAATCCTCTTTCTTCAACGGGAATTTTCAAAAGATGATTTCTACATCGATCAAGTGCCCATTTAAGATTAATGGCTGTTGGTCTGGTTTGTATAAGGTTATCCCAGCTAACATCTAGATTTTTATTTGATGGATCCCTAAGCATTTGACGTGCAATTCCAAATGCGGCAGTTGCCCCAATTAAAGGCGCACCTCTTACTGCCATATCACTAATAGCATTTTCAAAATCTTTAAGTGTTTCTAGTGAAATGATTTCGAACTCATAAGGTAAAAGACGCTGATCTATAATTTTTACTTTATCAAGATTTTTATCATACCAAATAGAATGATAATGTTCTCCATTAACTTTCACAGTATATTCCTTTCATTAAACTTAATAGCTAAAGAAGTTAGTTCTGAAGCATCTTTTATCTTATCTGAATTAAGTATTAGCTCTCTTCCCATTAATAAATTTCTAGCTTCTAATTTTGCTCTATAAGATAAATCTTCAATCTTTTCAAAATCTGCATTATGTGCAAGTGACAAACATCGCCTATGCATTTCAATACCACAAACAGAAACAGCATCACTCCAAATGTTTTTGAAAACAGAATTTAATGCAAACTGTGAACTTTGTTCCTGATCCTCAAATAAACATTTCGGAAAAAGAATACCTTTTCTATTATTATACCATAGGTTTGAAAACTCATCGTTAAAAGCTTGAATTGTTTCTTCAATAACTTTTAGTATCCATTTTTGGAAAGAGTTTATTTCAGTAAGATTTTTTCTGTGGGCTGGCTGACTAAAAAAAGCCATTAAATAATTGGCAATATTCATACCTAGATCAAATCCCATGGGGCCATAAAAGGCAAATTCTGGGTCTATAACTTTTGTGTCTGTCTCAGTGCACATAATAGATCCAGAATGTAAATCACCATGACACATTGTTTCTGTATTACTTGTAAATTTTAATAGCATAAGTTGAGCCCTAGTTTTCATGGTAACATCGTCTCGAATTATTTTTATAATCGGATCTAAACCTTTAGTATTATTATTCATTTTTGCTTCAAAATAAGGATCAGTAAAAACAAGATTCTCTGTTATAGACATTAATTCTAAATTTTTTTGAAAAAGGCTAACATCATGTTTCTTGTCTTTTGTATCCATGAAGAGATCTGACCCTTTAAATGCCAAACGTGCGCAATGTTTTCCTATTACATCTCCTAAGTTTTTTACCTTTTCACCAGCGATTAATTTACCTCTTAATATTTTATGACTATCCAGACATTCCATCGCTATTAAACCTTGTTCACGATCAAAATGAAAAACTGATGGTACAATTCCTGGATCCCTTTCTTCTTGTCGAACCAGTGCATTATATTCAAAATATGCTCTTTCAAGTGTCAATGGCCAGCTATCACCTACCACCCTTACATAAGGTAAGGCCTGTTTAATTACTATTTTCCCCTTACTACCAACAACAATAAATACCAAATTTAGATTTCCGTCTCCAACCTCTGTAACTTTCCATTCAGAGAAATTAGTTCCTATTCGATCGGTTATCGCACTTATTTGTGAAAGTCTTTTTGGAAGCTCCTCTAAAGTCAAAGCTGAATAATTTTTATTCATAATTTTTTTCTCCTCATTAGTAAGAATTTCGCTTCTGAATTTAACTTTGTCAATATGATTGACAATTCTAAATTCAGTGATCAATATGATTATTTATTAACTATTATCATACTTGTGTTTATGAAAAAACCTGCCTGCCAAATTATAGGCCTTGAAAAAGCATTTGGTCCAAACAAAGTCCTAAAAAATATAGATTTAGATCTTTTCCCTGGAGAAGTTACTGTATTGATGGGAGCAAATGGAGCAGGTAAATCTACATTGGTTAAAATATTATGTGGAGTACATCAATCAGATGGAGGTTCAATTAATTTATTTGGAAAAACTTTTAAACCAAAAAAACCTTTAGAAGCATTTGATGAGGGAGTAGTTACTGTACACCAATCAATAAATGATGGTGTTATTCCTGATTTGGATGTTGCTTCAAATTTGATGCTAGACCGCCTTACCGACAAAAAGTCAGGTTTTTTTATAAGTGAAAAAAACCTAAGAATTGAATCAGAGAAGATTGCGGAAATAATGGGCTTATCATTTGATAGTAAAAAACCTGTTTCCGAGCTGGGGGTAGCGGATCGTCAACTGATAGCTATTGCAAGGGCAATGGCACGGAGTCCTAAAGTTTTGATACTTGATGAACCAACTTCCTCACTTTCTGCAAAAGAAGCTGATAGATTATTTAAATTAGTAGATAGATTAAGAAGTACAAACGTTGCAATATTATATATCTCACATAGAATGTCTGATATTAGACAAATTGCAGATAAGATAATTTGTATGAGAGATGGTTCTATATCGGGAACATTTGTTGAAAAACCATTGGACTACGAGGGTGCTGTTACTGCAATGATAGGCCATAAAATGACTGAAGTTAATGTTAAAATACCAGAAACAGGAGAAGAAATTTTAAGTTTATCAGATTTAAAATTAGATAAAGAAAGTCGAGAAATTAATCTTAAAATTTACCAAAATGAAGTAGTTGCTGTAACTGGACTTTTGGGAAGTGGTAAAACTCAACTAGCCTCAATCCTTTTTGGTGTTATGAAACAATTTAGTGGAAAAGTTTATTTAAACGGAAATATTTACACCCCTTCAAGTCCTTTAGAAGCAATTAAATTAGGTGTTCACATGAGCCCTAAAGATAGATCTTCAAATGCTGTGATAAAAGATTTTGATATTGAAAGAAATTTGACAATTCCCTTTTTGAATAATTACTCTTGGTTATCTTTACTTAAATTTAATTCATTAAAAAATATTGCAAGAGAAACAATTAGTGACTTAGGCATTGTGTGTCAGTCAGAAAATGATAACATTGAAACCCTTTCAGGTGGTAACCAACAAAAAGTTGTTGTTGGTCGTTGGTTATTACAGAATTGTAGTCTTCTAGTACTAGATGAGCCATTTCAAGGTGTTGATATTAAAGCCAGAAGGGATATTGGCAATCATATACGAGAAACCTCGGATAATAGAGCTACTATTGTTTTTGTTGCTGAATTAGACGAAGCTCTTGAAATTGCAGATAAGGTTTTAGTTATGAATGAGAAAAACTTAGTTGGTGAACATATAAATAAAAATGTAGATATTAACAAAATTTTAGTAGAAATAGCTGGTCAAAGTACATTAGGTGAGCTTGGTAGGTGATAAATGAACAATGAATTTGGAATAAGGGAATTTTCAATAAAATACGGATTTATTGTATTATTAGCTGGTTTAATATTGTTCTTTTCTATTTTTGCTAGTGGATTTGCAGGTCCACGTTCTGCAGTCTTTATTTTTCAGTCCGTTGCCATTACAGGAATTTTAGCATTAGGTGTAACGTGTACTTTAGTAGTAGATGGGTTTGATCTTTCAATTGGTTCAGTAGCTACTTCTTCATTAATGATGTCTGCCTATATGCTTGTAATACTAGAACAAAATGCTTTTGTTGCTGTTATTGCATGTTTGTTGATGGGTGCTTTTGTGGGTCTTATTAATGGATTATTAATAGTAAAAATGAAAGTACCCGATTTATTAGCAACACTAGGAATGATGTTTTTATTGATTGGTTTGCAAAGAGTTCCTACGGAAGGCAGATCAATAGCTACAGGAATGCGATTACCCTCTGGAGAAGTTGCAGATGGAGTTTTTCCTGCTAGCTTTTTATGGATTGGAAGACATCGATTTGATGTCTTTCTCGAGAAATTAATACCAGTTCCAGTTGTAATTTTTTTAGTAGTAGCTTTAATCATTTGGATATTTTTAGAGCTTACACGTCATGGAAGATTAATGTATGCAATAGGGTCCAATGAAAGGGCGGCCTCATTGGCAGGAACAAATGTAAATTATTATAAAATTTTAGCTTATGTTATTTCTGGTATTACTGCCTCTATTGGAGGATTGTTACTGTCTGCAAGACTTGGAAGAGGAGATATTGCCTCGGGTAATAATCTTCTATTGGACAGTGTTGCAGCGGCACTAATAGGTTTTGCCGTACTGGGGGCAGCTAAACCAAACGCGTTAGGTACAGCTATTGGTGCACTTTTTGTTGGAGTGCTACTTCATGGTTTGACTATGATGAATGCACCATATTATACTCAAGATTTTGTAAAAGGAGGGGTTTTAGTTATTGCATTAGTTTTTACCTTTGCTCTTACATCCAGATCTCGTAAGGGAGGTCATTAACCAAAATTTGTTTTTAAATTGAAGGGAGTGTTATTTATGAACAAAATTTTTAAAAAAATAGTGTCATCAATTGGGGGCTTAATAATTTTATTTGCTGGGTTTTCCACAGCTTTTGCTGGAATGCCAGCTCCCTTAGATGATCCAGGTAAAGTAAAAATTGCATTAGTACGCTTTTTAAGCACCGGTGATTTTTTTCAAGCTTATCTAGGCGGTGTTGAATCTCAAGCTCAAGCAATTGGGGTTGATCTTAGAGTTTTTGACAGCAGGCAGGATGCTGCCTTACAAGCAGATATGGTTGATCAAGCAATTGCTCTAGGTGTTGATGGAATTATAATACAACACGGACTAACTGAATCAATGAAGGACGCGGCCCAAAGAGCTGTAGAGGCTGGAATTAAAGTTGTGGCATTCGATGTAAATGTAGAAAATCCCGCAATTCCACAAGTTGAACAATCTGATTATATGCTAGGTAAACTAGCGCTAGAGCAGGCTATTAAAGACAATGGAACTTCATTTAAAGCAGGTTATGTTTATGTACCTGGCATTGCCCCATTAGATAGAAGGGATAAGGCTTGGCAAGAGGTTAAAGAGGCTAATCCTGGAATAGAAGAAGTTGCTGTTTTTGGTACATTAGATAATCCGATAGCTAATTCTAATGCAAATCAAGCTAGGTCAGTTCTTCAAGCTAATTCAGATATTACTGTAATGTTTGCACCTTACGATGAATTTGCTAAAGGT
>CACBRT010000047.1 GCA_902541695.1 uncultured Alphaproteobacteria bacterium
TCAGGTAAGTTTAGGAACGGGAGGATTTATGGCCGTAGGAGCTTATGCCTCTTACAAATTTATTGGTATTACAATTAGGATGGTCTGTAGATATTGCTGCTCATTTTGAATTTATAATAATTGGGGGATTAATTATATTTTTTCTTATTGTTGAACCTCATGGATTGGCTCAACTTTGGAATTTATTAAAACAAAAATTAAGAATTTGGCCATTTCCATATTAAAAAATTGTTAAATAATAACAAAATCAAAAATGCGACATTTAATCAGCAATTCAGTATATTGACTTTAGTTCAAGTAAAAGGTGTAATTAAAAGGTCTGAAGACAAAAATGAGAGGGAAAAATGAATATTAAAAAAACAATTTTTTCTGCACTGGCAACCTTATTTTTAGTGTCCCCAGTTCTAGCAGAGTTAGTATTTCCATCCTTAAGCTATCGAACTGGTCCTTATGGACCAAACGGTATTCCTTTTGCAGATGGGTATGAAGATTATTTCACGCTACTAAATGAGCGTGATGGTGGTATAGGTGGTGAACCGATTCGTGTTGTAAAATGTGAAACAGCATATAATACTGAGAAAGGTGTGGAGTGTTATGAATCTACCAAGGGAGAGGGTTCTTTAGTTTACCAACCTTTATCAACAGGAATTACATATCAACTTATTCCAAAATTATCAGCAGATAATATTCCAATATTATCTTCTGGTTATGGAAGAACTTCAGGAAGAAATGGTAAAATATTTAAGTGGGTTTTCAACTTTCCTGGGACTTATTGGGATGCTGCAAGTGTAGCTACAAACCACGCAATGGATATGAGTGATGGATCCCTAGAAGGAAAAAAAATTGCTTTGGTTTATCATAACTCAGCTTATGGAAAAGAACCTATTCGCACATTACAAGTTTTAAGTGAAAAACATGGTTTTGAACTTACTCTTTTACCGGTAGATCACCCTGGTCAAGAACAAAAATCTCAATGGCTTCAAATTAGAAGAGAAAGACCTGATTATATCTTCATGTGGGGTTGGGGTGTGATGAACTCTGTTGCTATCCAAGAAGCAGCTAACATCAGATTTCCTATGGAGAATTTCATAGGTGTTTGGTGGTCAGGGTCTGAGAATGATGTTCTTCCGGCTGGAGAAGCAGCTCATGGCTACAAATCACTTGCAATGCATGCTCCTGGAGATGATTTTCCTGTTTATGATGATATGAGAAAATTCGTTATTGATAAGGGCCTTGGAGCAGGTGATGGATCTAATGTTGGTACAGTGCTTTACAGTCGTGGAATGTATGCTGCAATTATGGCAACTGAGGCAGCAAAAGTTGCTCAAGAGATTCACGGTGTAAAAGCAATAACTCCATCAATGATGAGAGACGGATTAGAGAATCTAGAAATGTCAGAAGAAAAGATGGCAGCTATTGGTATTCCTGGGTTTTCACCAACTTTTAAAGCTTCATGTGAAAATCACGGTGGACAAGGTTCTGCTGCAATTCAGCAGTGGGATGCAAAAAAGGGTACTTGGTCGTTTATTACAGATTATATGCAATCAGATCAAAGTGTTATTGAACCATTGATCCTTGCAGATAGTGCTCAATTCGCAGCTGAAAACAATATTACAGAGCGTTGTAATTAATAAATAAATAAAAATGGTTAGGGCCCTTTTAGTTGGGCCCTTTTTCTTAGGAATAATATACATGTCAAAATTTAACGAAAAACTTTTGGAAGTAAGTAATATTGAAGTGGTGTATAATCATGTAATCCTTGTTTTAAAAGGCGTAAGTTTATCACTTTCTAAAGGTTCGATAGTAGCATTGTTAGGAGGAAATGGAGCAGGAAAGACAACAACTTTAAAAGCAATTTCCAATTTACTTCATTCAGAGAGAGGTGAAGTCACTAAAGGCTCAATAACTTACAGGAATGAAAAAATAGAAAAACTGAATCCTTCAGATTTAGTAAAATCTGGTGTTATTCAAGTTATGGAAGGAAGACATTGTTTTGAGCATTTGACAGTCGAAGAAAATTTACTGACTGGAGCATATACAAGGAAAGAAGGAAAAAAGAAAGTACTTGAAGATCTAGATATGGTATATAGTTATTTTCCTAGGCTCAAACAAAGGAGAAAAAGCCAGGCAGGTTATACTTCTGGTGGAGAACAGCAAATGTGTGCTATTGGCAGAGCCTTAATGTCAAAACCTGAGACCGTTTTACTGGATGAACCTAGTATGGGTTTGGCTCCACAACTTGTTGAAGAAATATTTGAGATAGTCAAAAAACTTAATGAAAATGAAGGTGTTTCCTTCCTTCTTGCCGAACAAAATACAAATGTAGCTCTGAGGTTTGCACATTTCGGTTATATTTTAGAAAGCGGAAGAGTAGTTATGGATGGACCAGCAAAACAGCTTAGAGAAAATCCAGATGTAAAAGAATTTTACCTTGGATTATCAGGTGATAAACGTAAATCCTATAGAGAAGGAAGATCATATAGGCGGAGAAAACGTTGGCTGAATTAAAAGGCGATTTTTTCAATAAAGAAGAAATTCGCTCACATGATAAAAGGTTATCATATATAAATGCTTTTTTACCTAAACTAATAGAAACTGCTAAAAGAAAAACGTTAGGTTTTAAAGAAAATCTTGAAGCTATAAATCCAAAAGACATAAAAACAGTTGAAGATTTACAAATGATACCTGTGCTTCGTAAATCAGAACTTTCAAACAAGCAAAAATTATTTCCTCCATTTGGAGGTTTCGAGAGAACTGAGCAACAAAATACAACTCATTTTTTTCAATCACCTGGACCTATATATGAGCCTGGTACAAGAGGAAGTGACTGGGGTCGTTTTGCTCCATTTTTATATTCAACAGGTGTAAGAAAAGGAATGGTTTTGCAAAATTGTTTTTCTTATCATCTTACTCCTGCTGGTATGATGTTTGAAGAAGGTGCTTTGAAATTAGGAACAAAAGTAATTCCTGCGGGTACTGGTCAAACAGAATTACAAGCAAAAGCTGCATCTTTTTTGAAGACTAATGTTTATGCAGGTACACCAGATTTTCTATTAAAAATATTAGAAAAGGGTGATGAGCTAAATCTTGATTTAACTAATATAAAAATAGCTTGTGTTGGAGGGGGCCCGCTCTTTCCTGATCTAAGGAAAGCATATGCTGACCGAGGTATAAAATGTATGCAGTCTTATGCTACTGCTGATTTAGGGAATATTGCTCTTGAAACTGTTGAAAATGAGCCATTAATAATAGATGAAGGAGTGATTGTAGAAATTGTATTCCCCGGAACAGGCGAACATGTAGGTCCTGGTGAAATTGGTGAAATATTAGTAACAAGTCTTAATTTAAACTACCCATTAATTCGTTTTGCAACTGGAGATATGTCAGCTTTTGCTCCAGGATACAGTAAATGTGGTCGTACAAATACTAGGATTGTTGGTTGGCGAGGTAGAGCTGATCAAGCAGCTAAAGTAAAGGGGATGTTTTTGCGTCCAGAGCAAATTAAAGAATTTATTTCAAGGAATAAGGAAATATTAAAGGTTAGAGCTGAAATATCTTTACTGAATAATCAGGATGATTTGACAATTAAAATTGAGGTAAATCCAGATAACTCTTTTGATTATACTTCTAACTTGAGGGATATAATCAACCTTAGAGCCAATATCTTAAAAGTAAAACCAAACTCATTACCAAAAGACGGAGTTGTTATCGATGATAAAAGGTAAAAGAATTATTTTATTTTAGTAACCTTTTTCGGTAATTTACTAAAATTCCCTAACCTTTGTTCAAATTTCGCTTTAAAAGCTTCTTCTATTTCTGTCATATTAAACATTGAAGAATTCCACATTTTTATCCAATTTAATCCCTCCTCTGTTGTATGATCTCTTGAAAATTTGATTGCTTCTTTACATCCATAAACTACGGTTGGAGAATTAGCTGATATTTCTTTTGCTAGCTCAAATGCTGCTTTCAGCATGTTTTTTTGATTAGGATAAACATTATTCAAAAAACCTGACAATTTAGCTTCCTCTGAATTAAAATTCCTTCCTGTAAATGCTAGTTCTCGAACTAATCCATCTGGTATTAATTTAACTAATCTTGGAAAAGTACCAATATCCGCAACTAATCCTAGTTTGGTTTCTAATATGCTAAAGTGACAGTCTTTAGTTCCAAGACGAATATCGCTGGCACAAATAAGATCTAAACCACCACCAATACAAGCACCCTGAATTGCTGCTATAACTGGGATACGGGAGTCCTGCAAAATATTTAATGCCTTTTGTAAAATTTCAATATAATTAGTAAGAAGTATAGGTTTACTTTGTTGCTCTTGATTAATTTTCAAAAGATCTGATTGAAAAAGTGATAAATCAAGACCTGAGCAAAAGTGTGGCCCTGTTGAACTTAAAATTATTACTCTAATATCACCATCTTCATTAATTTTCGAAATAATCTCGGGGAATTCATTCCAAAAATCAGTAGTCATTGAATTTCTTTTCTCTGGTCTATTTAGAATAATTTGTGCAATATGATTATTAAATATTACATCAAAGCAATTATACCTATTCATTTAACATTTCCATATATAGAATTAGTGTTATAATTATTGTTGTTATTTTCTTAATTCGTAAAGGTTTATTTTAAAAATTATAGATCAAAAATTTTTTTATAAGGAAAATTTAATTATGAATGACATAGTCATAAGTGGATATGCAAGAACCCCATTAGGAAGCTTTCAAGGTGAATTAGCTAAGCTTTCTGCACCTGAATTAGGTGGAGTTGCTATAAAGAAGGCCATAAAGGATTCTGGAGTAAATTTTGATGATATTGAAGAAGTAATAATGGGTTGTGTATTGCAAGCAGGAATAGGCCAAGCCCCGGCGAGGCAAGCTGGATTTAATGCTGGTTTGTCCAAATTTGTTCCTGCAGTTACAGTTAATAAAATGTGTGGTTCAGGATTAAAGACAGTAATAATGGGTTCTGAACAAATAAAAGCTAAAACTAATAACATTTTAGTTGCAGGAGGAATGGAAAGTATGACCAACGCTCCTTACCTTTCAAAAAATTATAGAGATGGAGCGAGAATAGGACATGTTAAAGTTTATGACCATATGTTTTTAGATGGATTAGAGGATGCTTATGATGAAGGTCGATTAATGGGATCTTTTGCAGAAGATTGCGCAAGAAACTATCAATTTACTAGGATACAACAAGATGAATATGCTATTAGGTCTTTAGAAAATGCTCTAAATGCTCAAAAAAATGGTTTTTTTGAGCATGAGATTACACCAGTTAAGGTCAAAAATAAAAATAAAGAAGAAATTTTAATTACCGAAGATCAACAACCAAAAAGAAGTAATGCTTTAAAAATTCCAAAATTAAAACCTGCATTCTTAAGTGATGGAACAGTAACAGCTGCTAATTCTTCTTCAATTTCAGATGGTGCAGCAGCTCTATTGATATCATCAGAGAAATATGCAGAAGGAAAAAATTTAAAAATTAAAGCAAGAATTAGAGGTTATGCGGGTCATGCACATGATCCAGGTTGGTTTACAACCGCCCCTATACCCGCTACCAACAAATTATTAGAGTCCTTAAATTGGTCAGCTGATGATGTTGATCTATGGGAAGTTAATGAAGCATTTGCAGTTGTACCAATGGCATTTATGAAAGAGCTTAAAATTCCACGTGAAAAAATTAATGTGAATGGAGGAGCTTGCTCTCTTGGTCATCCAATAGGTGCTTCAGGCGCTAGGATATTAGTTTCTTTAATTAATTCACTTTCGATAAGAGGATTAAAAAAGGGAGTAGCTGCCATTTGTATAGGGGGAGGCGAAGCACTAGCGATTGCTATTGAAGTTGATTAGTTATTCAAAAAATAAAAATTTTAAAAAAAAGGGGGTAATTTATCGTGTTTATTGGATCACTTGATTATGGGCTATCTAATGAATTAATTGCCTTGAGAGATCTGGCTCATCGGTTTGCCAGCAAAGAAATTAAGGACTTAGCTTCAGAAATAGATCAGAAAAATGAATTTCCTTATCAACTTTGGTCAAAAATGGGAGATGCAGGACTGCTCGGCGTAACTGTATCAGAAGATTATGGTGGCTCAGGATTAGGGTATTTGGCACACTGTATAATAGTTGAAGAAATAAGTCGTGCATCTGCCTCTGTAGGGCTTTCATATGGGGCTCATTCGAATTTATGTGTAAATCAAATATTTCGATGTGGAAACCATTTACAAAAAGAACAGTATTTACCTGATTTAATTTCAGGTAAAAAAGTAGGCTCTTTAGCAATGTCTGAAGTAGGTTCTGGTTCTGATGTTGTATCAATGAAATTGAAAGCTGAAAAAAGAAATGATCGATTTATATTAAATGGTAATAAAATGTGGATTACTAACGGACCCGACGCAAGCACCTTAATAGTTTATGCAAAAACTAATGAAGATTTAGGTTCAAGGGGAATCACGGCTTTCATCATTGAAAAAGAAATGGAAGGTTTTCGTACTGAAAAAAAACTCGATAAATTGGGAATGAGAGGTTCCAATACTTGTGAATTAGTATTTGAAAATTGTGAGGTCCCTTTTGAAAATATTCTTGGAGAGGAAGGAAAAGGCGTAGAGGTTTTAATGTCCGGACTAGATTATGAAAGAGTTGTTTTAGCTGCTGGCCCTTTAGGAATTATGGCCTCTGCTCTAGACGTTGTTATTCCTTATGTTCACGAGCGCAAACAATTCGGGCAGCCGATTGGTAACTTTCAATTAATCCAGGCAAAAATTGCTGATATGTATACGACATTTAGCGCATGTAAATCATATGTATATCGAGTTGCTGATGCATGCGATAGAGGTAATATTACTCGAAAAGATTCAGCTGGTTGTATTCTTTATTCTGCAGAAAAAGCAACACAGCTTGCTTTAGAAGCAATACAATGCCTAGGTGGAAATGGGTATATAAATGATTATCCCACTGGAAGACTTTTAAGAGATGCAAAGCTTTATGAAATAGGAGCAGGGACTTCTGAGATAAGAAGAATCTTAATAGGACGAGAAATTTTTGAAGAGACAAAGTAATATTTGAAGTAAAAATAATGTGGGATCAAAATCTAAATTATCATCACATATATAATAATTTCAAATGGAGTATACCAGATAATTACAATATTGGTTATGATATTTGTGAAAAATGGGCAAATAAAACACCAAATAAGCCTGCAATTATTGATCTACGATCTTCAGGAAAAACTAATTCAACTTCTTTCAAATCCTTGAACCAAAAAGCTAATAAAGTTTCAAATTATTTAAAATGTTTTGGGATTAAAAAAGGTGATAGGGTAGGTATATTACTTCCTCAATCTCTAGAATGTATAGTTTCTCATATAGCAGTTTTTAAATTAGGTGGCATATCTGTTCCTCTTTTTTTATTATTTGGTCCAGATGCATTAGAGTATCGTATTTCAGATGCAAACATTAAAGTATTAATTACAGATTATTCAGGTGCAAA
>CACBRT010000048.1 GCA_902541695.1 uncultured Alphaproteobacteria bacterium
ACCAGATAAAGAGGTTACATCAAGTGTACTTACATTTGTAGAGGCATTTATTTTTGCAATTGAAGAAGTTGAAGCATTTGTTACTGTCGCTGTACCTCCAGGTAAGGAAGTTGTTAAGTCTAAACTGTTTGCGCCAGTAACATTAGTGAGGGCTAAACCTGTCACTAGAAAATCACCATTAATTTTTAATGTTTCAATATTGACTAATGTTGGAGCTTGATTGTCTGTAGTCACATTGGCTGTTAAAATATCTAGATCCGCTGAAGAATCATCGCTTATGTTATCACCTGTCTGAAGACTATTTCTAGTAGAGGCGTCTATTGTGTCATTGTCTAAAGACAAAGTAAAAGTATCACTGCTTTGTGTTGACAATTTGATAGTTGACGGGTCAGTAAGCGCTACATAAGCGGATACTAATTCAGAAAGTGAATTGAAAGTTGTGGATGCTGAAACTGCAGCATTGATGGCGTTTGTATCATTAGATGTAATTGCTGCGTCAACACTGGTGTAAACTGTTCCACTTGAATCTGTTAAAGTAGAATTCTTTATCAGTGTATCATTAGATAATATTGCCTCATCAACATTTGAGTAAGTAGTCCCATCTGAAGAGGTCAGGGCCGCTTTTTTCGCTGTATCAAGGTCACCTTGAGAATAATTATTGTTGTTATTACAAGCAGCAAGAGAAATAGCTAGTAAACTTAATCCACCAACTCTTTTAATGCGGTTTTTATGTTGATTTTCCCATTTATTCATTAGTTTAAAAAAATGGTCTTTTCCCAAAATTAAAGAATTTTTTTGGTTGGTAAATAATGTGAAATTTTTATTATAAACAAAATCTGTTTCTACAGATGGCTCTAATTTTATCATATGATTACCTTAAATATAAAAATGCATTAAAAATATTCGGCACTAACAATAACGACTTATCTAAGTTTTATTTAGTAAAATTCAGAGTTTTATTGAAAAACTTTAATAAGATACTCGATTTTTTTTGTTAGATTTTTTTTAAAAAAATAAGTGATTTTGATTTTTTTTGATTTTCAATGGTTTCCAAATTGCGCACGCGAGGCATTAAAAAAGTACTTATCCTACTCTTTTTTGATCAATCTACACTTGAAGATTTTTACTCAGTGTAAATATATCCAATGTGAGGATAAATTTTGTAATTCAATATGACCATTATTTACGGGACTGAAAATAACGATACCATTGACGCGACTTACAGTAATGGTACTTCCTGGGGTGACTTTGTTAAAGCTGGTGAAGGGGATGACACTATAAAGCTGGGTCCGGGTGTGACTTATTTTTCAGGGCCTGGTAATGATACCATTACTGCTGAGTATTCGGGTTCATACGCTGGTTCGATAAGAGTATCTGATGATCCTAGCCCGTCAGTCATTGATTTGGCCAACGGTAAATTGTATGACGCTTACGGAGGGACTGACAACGTCAGTGATATTACTGAAGTTCATTTTGGTTCAAGTATCGGTGGTACTGTATACGGTAGTTCTCTCAATGAAGTTATTTTCATTTCAGGAGGGAATGCCAAATTATATTTGGGAAGTGGGCAAGACACGGTAAGAGTTTGGGAACAACAATCAAATACTTACACCGTCGAGACTGCCGGCGCTAGTACTTTTCTTTTTAGAAATAACAAAACTATTGAAATACGTGGCGCTGAAAGTATTGAATTTGCCGACAAAACACTCATAGGGAATTTCAGGGAAAATGCCGAAAATCTTATCCCTGAACTTCAGTATCAAACACACACTTGGAAGGAAACCGAAACTTCGGAAGGCTGGTGGTACGCGGGTGTCTACAACGAGCCGCAACTTGTAACTTACTTTCCCCAGGGTGTGTCCCCCTTTGATGTGGGTAATGACGGTGATCTTGATATTGTTATTCCCATGAATAGAGGATACCGAACAGGGGTAGACACTCGGTATAACTTTCAAGTCCTCGAAAATATCAACGGGACACTCACGTATTCAGAAGCGAAAACTACCTCTTCCCCATTAGTTACAGGTTCCCGGAGGACAGACGAGATTTACCTCAATTCTTATAATTCTAAAGCTGTTGTTACCATTGCCCACGACACGGCAATAGAGACAGAGACACGGTGGGACATTCCGTGGCGCTTGGGTGATTTGACCGTAACTGTCCTTGACACATTCCAGTCAGTCGCTTCAGACATGTTGACCAATGTGTCCCTACCATCATCAAGTAATACAGGCAGGACAACCTCAATTGACGCTCACTCTATGGCTATCGGTGATATTAATCATGACGGGATGGATGACATTCTTGTCGGAGAATTTTCTGAAACGTATGGCCTACTTCAAACTGCAAATGGACAATTTGAAATGTACAACTCCTCACTTCTTCCCAGCTTTTCGTCTTGGAAAGAGCCTACCAGTTCCAGTGATACTCAAACTTTTGTAGTGACCGTAAGTCAGGGGAAATTTCACATTGACGGTCAATCTCAGGCCACTTTAGACTTAGTAAAGGGAATTACTTACATTTTTGACTTAAGCCAAGTATCGACTGCTCACCCTTTCCGCTTGTCAACTTCTGAGAATGGACAGACTGCCTACACTGACGGAGTAACTGTGACTGGCGTGCAAGGGACGGCAGGTGCTAAACTTACTTTCATCGTTCCTGACAGTGCGCCGTCCACTCTTTATTATTTTTGTACAAATCATTCAGGTATGGGATCGTCCATGGCGGTGGGAAATGCTACTTCCTCTTCCTCTTTACTTACCGACCTCCACATGGAGGATTTCAACGGTGACGGAAAAGACGATATTGTGGCAGGCTGGGGACACGGACCAGCCAAATCAAGGTTATTCTTTAACTCTGACAATGGATTTACCTCCGAAAATTCTGTCACTCTGCCCACCGCTGTTTACGGTGACGCCAACAGTCTTCACATGAATACCTGGAGTGAAGATTTTGACGGAGACGGAGACCAAGACTTGATTATTAACCAGTCACGTTACGAGCCTTACTACGGGGGGACTTACTTACAATTCCTTTTAAATGACGGAAACGGAAATTTCACTGACGAAACGTCAAAACGTTTGGTTGACCCGCAAGACTATAAAGATACTTTCGGTGAGAGATTACAATGGACTGACTGGTTTTCCATCCTTGATATCGACGGGGACAGTGATTTAGACATTGCCGGGAAATACGTGGATTACAATGCTCCTACACCTATTATTTTTAAAAATGACGGGACGGGCCATTTTGAATTAATTGAGATACCCTCATCTTCAGACACCCCACAACCACTGTCATGGTCGGACTTCGACGGGGACGGTAAATTAGAATACGTGTCATTCAGAAGTAACTGGGCCAACACTGAAAAGACAGAAATGAATAATTGGTTTGAAGTTTACGAGTTAGGGTCATCCAATCTAAACTTGGTAAACCAACATTACGTGGGAGGCCAAATTCTGTCTCGGTCCGAAAAGACAATGGACAGTGTGACCATAAACGGAAAGTCTTCAACGTCGAACGGCACGTGGGAAGTTCTCGTCAGTAAAGGAGATTCATTTTCGTCAGTCATTGACTTTCAGGATAGTAATTTAAAAGCTGCAGTGTCCTCCCAAGATGCCTTGGAGGCTCTTCGGTTAAGTGTGGGGCTTCAGACCAGTTCAGGGACTTCCTCCGCGTACGATTATATATCCGCAGATATTAATAAAGATAACAAAGTCACGGCCAGTGACGCTTTGGAAATCTTGAAATACTCTGTCGGTTTAAACGTCAGTAATTCTGCCGATTGGGTTTTTATTGATAGTAGTGCAGACCTGTCTGGGATTTCAAAAAGTAGTGTCTCTTACAGTGACGGTATATCCCTAACAAATATTTCAGAGGATACAACTGTCAACCTCACTGGCGTGTTACTTGGCGATGTTAATGACAGTTACAACAGTCTTAATTTTCAACACAACTTTTACTAGATTATTATTATAAAAAATAAATGCCTTTAAAACTTAATTTTTCTATTTTTTAAAACCGCTTAGATGGTCCCATTGACATCACCAAGGAGTATACCCGTGATGTCCTGGTCAGAATTGAGGTCAGAGAAGTTTACTATCAAATCCTCACTATAAATAACATCTCGTCGTCCGACACTACTTACATCTGTATCCCCTTCAAGAAAAACCCACTGAGCCTGAGTGACATCCATATTGATTGAATATTTTAAGATCTCAAGAGCGTCAACAACCGACACTTTTCCATCTTTGTTAAAGTCGGCGGAAATATAATCATTCGGGACCAGATTTCCGTCACTCTTGGTCATACCAACAGAAATCCTGAGTGCGTCCAGTGCGTCTCTCACACTGACTATCCTGTCATTGGTAAAATCTTTTACCACTGATAGTGAAACATCATCCACTACATCAAAACTAAATTGACCTTCCACATTTGTAGTGGCAGTCCCTACTTGAGCTCCTGTAGCATCAAAACCCTTGACTAAAGCCCCTTCAACTGGGTTACCCGTCCAACTAGTAATGGTACCATTTAAGGTTTGAACAGCAGAAATTTCTAATACGTTTAAAAAGTTGGCGTACTCAGAGCCATTCATTTCAATATTGGTATATTCAAAAGATATAGCATTTAAACCGGAAGTATTCGTACCGTGAACGGTGAAGAGTGGTGTATTAATATCAGAAATACCCTCTATCCCCAAAGCGCCTAAAGAAATTTGATGGTCAGGTTCATTATATGTGTATTTACCAACCATACCAGACGAAAATTCTACACTGGTGGTAAGGAAATCTGTTGATACTCCACCTATTTTAAGAAGTAACTGGTAGTCAGTGATTGAACTTAACGCAGTCATAAGCTCGGGTGTGGCAAAGAAATCTATTACCAGATCATTACCAGATTTAGAACGGACGGTTGCTGACAGCATTGTCATGCTAGGCAGATTGAGAGTGGGGGTTTTTAGAGTAATTGTTGAGTTGTCAGAGAGGGTATAAATGACGTCAGTGCCTAATGTAGTCTTGGTAATATCATTGAGATTAATTTGAGCAAAATCAAGTTTATCCCCGTCAAGTTCATTGAAATCTGTAATGACATCATTGGCAGCGCCTAAATCAAAGTGAAATGTGTCAGCGCCTGAACCTCCAGTTAATGTGTCATCTCCTTCCATTCCCCAAATGTAGTCGTCACCGTCACCACCGTTAATAATATCATGACCGCCACCACCGACAATGGTATCTAACCCAGGACTCCCAGTTAAATTGTCCTCCCCAAACCCACCGGCTATAGTGTAAACACCGGCAGACGCCGCACCTAAGTCAATGTGACTACTTTCATTTCGTGAAGTCGTGATAATAACCTCACCTTGGTTGACTGTAGCGTCAGTCGCCACAAAATTCAAAACTTCAACAGTGGTAGCAACTGCCAAATCACTGACTATTAGAGTATCACCTGTGGTTAAGTCGGTTATCATGTCATTACTGGTAACGTAAAATGTGTCAGCCCCTAAACCACCTGTGAGCGTATTATTTCCTCCCAACCCGTAAATCTTATTGTCAGACGCGTTGCCGATTATAGTCTCATTTAAATAAGACCCGTAAAAATCTTTGATATCTTCAAGGATTTTCCCTTTAACCCAACCACTGGGTGTACTGTACCCACCCGTTAAGACAGTGACACTCTGCTGAGTATCATCATTGTAATAGGTTTCCAGCGCCTGTGTGACAACCGCATCTTGAGGTGGAGGATTAAAGCCCGCTTCCTCCCAGTTAATTGAATCGTAATTGACACGATTGTCATCCATTTCTGTGTCAAACCCAAAATGCGTATTGATTATTGTTAAATCATTCCACAGTCTGTTAGCGGCGTCAGCCGGAACAAAATCAATCATTAATGGAAGTCCTGTGTTATCCAACTCCCCAGTCGGTTGCTTCCACAGTTGAACACCGTTTTCATCCGTACTGATCTTAGTTAAGTACTCGACTAACTCCGCATTGTCCTTGAAGACATGAAGGGCCGTTGAAATGTCTGCACCTGCTGACGCTATCCCTATCATCACATTATCTTGGGGAGATGGTCTCGTCGTATCTTCTATTGGAAACAATCCGTGAAGACTACCATGCCCTGACCCAAACACTTCCGTTTCTTTTGCGTTGTCAGAGAAAATAAAATCAGGGATTTTTCCGTCTGGTGTTAAGGTATACTTAACAATCTTGTAACCATCAGCCAAGTCATCATTTGAAGTTTTGAAAATATTACCAAGTTCAATAAATCCAGATGATCCTGCTACAGAACTACTGTCCCCACCTTGATTTTCAATTCCCCAAGTGATCACTTTACCGTCTGATTTTATTGCTGCAAAACAATGGTCATTCGAGATAATATCGATTACATTGGACCCTAGTTGATCAACAACCTGAGAGACATCACCACCGTAATCCTTATCCCCCCAAACTACGACTGAACCGTCCTCCTTTATAGCGGCAAAAGCGTAATTTGTGGCCACAATTTTTTTCACACCAGAGGAAAGTTGGGAGGACACAATTGAGCTATCACCACCGTAATTTTCCCTACCCCAAGTAACGACTGAACCGTCTTCTTTGATGGCGGCCATAGCATAAAAATTTCCGACAATTTCTTTTACTCCCGAGGAAAGCTGGTCTTGAACTCCAGAAGAGTCACCGCCATAATCAGCTTTACCCCAAGTAGATACAGAACCATCTTGTTTAACAGCGGCAAAAACATATCTTGGACTAGCAAAGACATCTTTGACTTCAGTAATACTGAAATTAAATAATTCTCCGTAACCTTCATCGTCAGTACTCCCCCAAGTGACAATAGAATTATCGTCCTTGAGAGCGGCAAATCCTGAATAGTTTGAAACTATTTTAACAACTCCTGAAGAGAGTAAACTAGCCATTTCCGATGAATCCCCGCCAAATGCTGGGGCTCCCCAACTTACAACTGAACCATCATTCTTTATAGCTGCGAACGCCCACTTTGAAGCTATAATATCTTTGACATTTAATAAAAAGTTTGAAACTTCTGCATTATTCCCACCAAGCGAAGGATCACCCCAAGAAATAA
>CACBRT010000049.1 GCA_902541695.1 uncultured Alphaproteobacteria bacterium
GAATTGACATTTGACCAGGTAATAATTCTGCAGTTGTTTTATTATTACTATGGATTTGAACTTGCACCTCTTGCCCTCTAGATAACAAACTTTTTTTTGAATAAGTATCATAATGAGGTAGTATTTTATTTTTGTGAGATCCTTTTACAAATTCCATACAACCAGAGTTTTTGTTTGAATCACTAAGAGCCAACCATGCAGTAACTTGACCAGAAGTTTCACCCATACCCCAGTATGTAAGATCTTGATGCATTCCAACAATATTGTCAGTTTTTTTTTCTTTTATAAAAAATTCAGCAGCCCATACCAATATATTACTGCCTATGATACATTCAACTACATCTAAAATTCTATCATCTTTAGCAAGATTTGCAACGAGCGGAATGACAGCATTTGCTGGTCCTCTCTTATAAGAGTTTAAGGGTTTAGGTAATTTTATCTTTTGGTATTTTTCCTCAATATCCTCTAACTCTGATCTTAAATTAAGAGCTTCGTTGCATTTTAAAATATTGATTGGAAATAAAAATCCATCATCTTCATATTGTTTGATACTACTTTTGGAGAGTTTTCCATTTGAAAGCTCAATGGTTTCTTGTTTCATTTTTAATACCTGATTTTATTGATTAACTCAAAATTTTTGGAAACAGTGAAGGGTAAAGAACATATCACACCCTCAGCTATTTCACTATTAAATGCTTTTACTTTTACTTTACTTAATTTATCTAAATTTTCTGTCATAATCAGTGCAATACCAGTATTTACTTTTAAAGATGGATTATATATTCCAGAAGTAATTTCACCTATTTTTAGATCATTAAAATAAACAGGCCAAGGAATGGTACAAGCAGGTTGTGCTTCTCCGCCAAATGCTATTCCATAAAGTTTTAATTTAGGACCTAAATTCTTTTCATTTTTTAATTTAGCCTTTCCAATAAAATCTATGTCACTCGATAATGCACAATATTTTTCAAATCCACATTCTAATGGTGAATTATTAGATGTCATATCATTACCAAAAGAAAGTAATCCTGTTTCAATTCTGTCAATCAAATTTGGTGCACCTGGACGTAAATTATATTTCTTTCCAAATGAACAGATTGTATCCCATAATTTTGTACCAAGTTTAAAATTATTTAAATAAATCTCGAAGCCAAGCTGACTAGAATAACCTGACTTAGCAATCAATTGACTGGTATTATTGAAATCAAAATAATTAAAATTAAAAAATTTTAATTTCTTTATATTATTACCAAAAATATCTACCATAAGGTCTTCTGAATAAGGACCTTGAATAGCCAAGGGTGAAACATCAGGTTCTTCTATTTTTACATTCAATCCCATTCCAATTGATAACCCAGTAACCCATAACAAAATATCTGAATCCGCAATTGAAAGCCAAAAGTGATCATTATCTATTTTAAGCAAAATTGGATCATTAATTATTTTACCTTCACCATTAATAAGAGGAATATAAAGACATTGTCCAATTTTTGTTTTTCTTATATCTCTAGGTGTAATTTTTTGAACTAAAAACTCAGCATCTGGGCCTTTAATTTTGACCTGCCTTTGACAACCTACATCCCAGATTTGAACATATTCTTTTAAGTGAAAATAATCTTCAATAACAGAATGTTGAAAGGCCTTTGGCAGAAGTGTGTGGTTAACAACAGTAAATCCAGTAATACCAGATTTTTCTACACACGAAGTGTAAGGTGTTCTCCTAATTCTTCGTGACATCTGTAAATTAGCACTTTTTTTATTTTCCATTATCGTGAAATCCAACATGACATTCCATATGGAGAAATAATTAGTGGAATGTGATAAGTAATATCGTTTTCATAAAGGAATACTCTGACGGAAAAGTAAGATATATTTATATTTTTCTTAATGGTGTCTGGTTTTGTATTATAGTTAAAATCTTTTGGCAAAAAAAACTTGTACCTCATATTCAGAAACTAGTTCTGGGTTTAAATCAAAAGAAACTTTTAAGCGTCCACCAACATCTGTTTTCTCATGAAAAATTAATTCTTTTCTATCTATTTTTATACATCTAAATAATTTGATATCAACACCAGAAAAATGCGTACCATTTACTGAATTTAATATGTGTGTACTAAAAGTTGCCATAAATTACTCAATAGATGATTTATCTCTTTTGTCTGAGGTTGCTGCTACGATAGGACTAATTTGACCTTTTGTTTTAACGTTAATACAAGCAGTTTTCCCGCTATTTATTGCTCTTTTTAATGCTGATTTAATATTACTTTTTTTTGTGACTAATTCTCCATAACCACCTAAACCAATAAACATTTCATGAAATGGAATGTCTCTGAAATCTGTAGCAAAATGCGATCCACTATTAAACATTCTCTCCTGTTGCTGTGATATGCAGTCAAGACCACCATTATTATCAATTACAATAATTATTGGAAGTTTTTCTTGAAAAGCAACTTCAATAGACAGTCCTCCAGAAAGAAATGCTCCATCTCCACTTATCAATACTACAGTATCTTTAGGATTTATTCTTTTTAGAGAAACTGCTAACGATACCCCAACACCTAATAAACTAAATGAAGCTGGGTGCATAATATTTGATAAATTTTTACCATTTTGCGCAACCAGATTTAAAGCAATTTCAGACCAAAAATGGGTATTACCACCATCAAATACTAAATGATTTCCATCTTCCATTGTTTCCATAACATCTATTGCTAGTTGTAATGGGTGAATTACTCCATTACTCCATGATGGCTTTGAAGTTTTTGTTTTTAAATCTGATATTGTGTTCTTTACCCAATCAAATCTATTTTTAAGATTATTATCAAGCCAATCACTTTCAAAATTGTTTTGATAAATTGTTTTATGAGCTAGGGTTTCTCTAAAAAAAGCACCGGGGTCGGAAAGTAAAAGAAAATCTGCAGATCTATTTAATTGTATTTCTTCATCTGATCCGTTGATACAAATAAGTTTTAAACTTTGTGGAAAAAGTGGAGGATTGCCAAAATTCATCTGGTTATCTAACCTAGCACCAACCATAATAATACAATCACAATTGTTAAAAGCCCATTTCGATGGTTGATATTGATGAATATCTGCTAATCCCATCATTTCTTTCGTTTCCTCACCTAAGACTTTTTGATGATATGGAACATTAAAGATAGGAATTTTTAGTTCTCTAGCAAATTTGGCTAACTCAGTTTCTGATTTGGACCACCATACTCCATGTCCTGCAATTATTATTGGCCTTTTTGATTTCGAAATAATATCTATACAGTTTTTTAATATTATAGGCTCAGGCCATGCCTTAGGCTTATAATTAATATGTTTTAAATAGGGTCTTTCTTCATCACCAATACTTTCTGGAAATGAAGAAAACATTATATCCACTGGTATACTCAAATGAACTGGGCCAGGGTATCCAGACACTGCAATCCTGTAAGCCCTATCTACAAATTCCTTTATTCTAGTACCATCAGTAACAGAAAAACTATATTTAGTAATAGGTTCCGCCATTGAGACATCATCAATTTCTTTAAAACCTCCTGCCCCTTTTCTTTTTAAAGTTGATGAACCTGTAATAAAAATTACAGGTGATCGTTCACCCCATGCTTCCATCATAGCTGGGATTGCATTTGCAAAACCTTCTGGCCCCACTAGACAAACAGAAGGTTCACGAGTAATCCTTGTATGCCCATCAGCTAAATGGCCTGCTATTTGTTCGTGTGGGCAATTAATAACTGGCATTTGATGATCTTTAAATCCTTCAAGTGCCGGATTACAAAAACCACCTGCAAGTGTAAAAACATGCTTTATGTTTTTGTCATGTAAGGCTTTAGCTAATAAATATCCACCACGAACCATATTTAAATATCCTTATCAAAATAAACATCCTTTTTAAAAAGAACACCATTGTTTAAATTTTCAATTGAAGTTCGGCCCACTTGAGCAAGAGCAGAGTCAATTTGCTTTCCTAGTAATTTTATTAAATGGATGATATATTCTTTTTTTCCTAAAGAACTAGCAAAAAGAAAGGGTCTGCCCAAAAAAACAAAATCAGCTCCTAATGAATAAGCTTTGATGATATCCTCACCTGTCCTTACCCCACTATCAAATAATATTGGATATTTTTTTCCAATTTTGCTTCTTATTATCTTGAGCAAATCAAGAGTTGATGGGACACTTTCTAATTGTCGACCACCATGATTTGAAATATAAATTCCTGTACAACCACAGTTAATAGAATTATAAGCGTCTTCCAAGGATGTAATTCCTTTTACATAAAGGTTTCCAGACCAATTATCTCTCAGCTTTTTCAAAAAATCTAAGTCAGGAATTAATCTAGTACCAGAATTTCTTTCAAAGAACTTCTTGCCTTTATTTGATAAACCATCATTATTTGCAAATTTTGGTTTGCCATAGAAAAGATAAGGTAACGACCAAGATGGGTGAAAAGCACAATCTAAAATTTGTTTAATACCAAATGTAAAAGGAGCAGTAAATCCATCTCTAAGTTCTCTTGGACGATAACCTGGGGCTGGAACATCTACAGAAATAATTAAATTTTTTACACCTACATTTTCTACTCTTTTTACTAATTTTAAAGTACTTTCAACACTACTACCCATGTAAAGTTGGAACCAAACATTATTTGTAGCTATTTTATATATATCTTCAATAGAAGTAGAGGCTGCTGTTGAAACACAAAATGGAATATTAAGTTTCTTAGCTACTTGAGCTAGCATAGTATCCGCATTAGGATTTGATACATTGCATAAACCCATTGGAGCGATTCCAAAAGGATAATCAAATTTTTGATCATTAATTTTTTTTGAAAAACTTCGATCTTTTACATTCAATAATGTTCTAGGTTGAAGCAATAATTTTTTAAATGATTGAATATTTCTTTTAAGTGCGAGACCGTCTCCGGCACCACCATCAATATAACCAAAGACCATTTTAGGTAATTTTTTTTTTGCAATTAAACGAAAATCATCCAAGGTTTGAAGATTATTAAGGTTCAAAATAAGGTCCTGCACTTTTATAAAATGGTTAATATTTAGGATATATAATCTCTCAAATTACTCAATAAATTTTATTTTAAATTTAAAGAAAATTTAATTTATCAAATCACTTGCTGAAAAATAAGTTGTTTTTCTTTTTTTTAATGCCTTTTTTGCTAAATTTGTATGAAACCAAACACCTGACCTTGCAGGTGTTTTAGAACCTGAGGACCAGATACCTGCTATTAATCCTGCTAGAATATCTCCAGAACCTGCAGTGCCTAATTCAGGCATTTTAAAATTGTTAATCCATAATTGATTAGATTCGTGTATTAAGGTACCAGGACCCTTTAAAATCCAATCACCACCATACATTTTTTTAATTTTTCTAATAGTTTCAAACCTATCTAATTCCCTTTGCCCAACTAAATCTTTTGCCTCTCCTGGGTGTGGAGTTCCAATTAAATGATCACTTCTTTGTCTAAAATTAGATTTAGCTAACCATCGTAATCCTCCAGCATCTAGAACTAAGGGAATTTTGAAATTCCAAATATTTACTATTAGCTCTTCAAAACCGCTTGTAAGACCTGGACCCAAAATACATACATTAGACATTTTTAAAAACTTCAATGTATCTTTCAATTCAGGATTAACAGTGATTAATTCAGGGGGGAAATTTAGTTTATTTGTGTCAGTAACCCAGAAAACTTTACCAGCACCTGCTCTTAAAGCGGAAATACCAGACAATATACCTGCCCCCTCCATTCCCTTCATACCACCAAATACTAGTACATTACCCCTGGTTCCTTTATGAAAGGAAGGTTGAAAAATTTTGAAATCACAATCTGATTTTTTTAATAATATTGCGTCAGGTTCTACTTTTTTTTGATTAACACCAATATTTTTAAATATGAGATCACCTGTATAATCTACAGCATCACCAGTTAATAGTCCTTTCTTCATCGCCAAAAATGTTATTGTTTTTGACGCAATTACTGAAGGATTATAGGCTACCCCAGTAGTACCATCAATACCACTAGGTACATCAAGAGCAATTATTTTTTTTCCCTTATTTTTCTTTCTAATCAAATATCTAATTATTGACTTATAGGGTTCTCTAGGCGATTGTTTAATTCCAGCACCTAGTAATGCATCCACATAAATATCTGAATCTTTTAATGATTTGGACCATTTCTTAATCTTCACACCTAATTTCTGACATAATTTTAAGGCAGCCTTTGCTTCAGTTTTTATTGGATCTTCAACTTTATATATTTTGACTTCCCTACCTGCCATCGTTAATAATGCACCTAATCCATATCCGTCACCACCATTATTGCCCTTTCCACAAAGAATTATTACTTCCCCCTTTGTATTTAATTTGATGTAATCAAAAGCGGTATAAGCTGCTTTCATCATTAAAAAAAAACCATTCATTTTTTTTTTTATTTTTTTTTCTATATTATAAACGGAAGATGTAGAAAATAAGTCCTTATAATTATCACACATTATAAAAAGTTTTCTTAAAAATAAAAAAATATAGTGTTATCAATATTTGATAAATTAAAAATATATTACTAAATATAATATCAATTAAATCAACATAATTTTAAGTTATAAATTTTTATTTAACAATTGAAACATTTTGAAATTAAAATAAATTGTGTAAGATATGAGTACATGTCATATATTAGCAATAATTATATTTGAATATAATAGTAATAAAATCCTTTAATATCAGAAAGAGCTATTATCAAATATTTCTAAAGCAATTTG
>CACBRT010000050.1 GCA_902541695.1 uncultured Alphaproteobacteria bacterium
ATAGCTTTTTTGTAGAAAAAAATAGCTTGTTTGTTCTCTTTTAAATCATAAAAGATATTTCCTAAATTATTTATAGCTTCATGATTTGTGGGATTAAATTCTATTGCTTTTTTGTAATCAATAACTGTTTCTCTATATTCTTTTAGTTCATGATAAATACTACAAAGATTATTCATAGCTTCAAAGTAATTAGGATTTAACTCGATAGCTTTTTTATATTGGATGATGGCTTGGTCGTATTCTCTAAGTTCTTTGTAAACGTTCCCTAAATTATTATAAGCCTCAGCATAGTTTGGTTTGAGTTCAACTGCTTTTTCAAGATTAGCCTGAGCCTCTTTATAGTTTCCTACATCAATCAGTGTAGCTCCTAAATTATTATAGGCATGAGGATGGTTGGGCTGCATCTCGATCACCTTTTGAAAATGGTTAACGGCTTCTTCCTTATTTCCTTTTTCAAAAGAGATTGCCCCTAGAATATTATGAAGAATAGGGGAGTGAGGGTATTGTTGGATTAGCTGAGAGGAACGAGAGACCACATCATCAAACTTTCCTTGATGGTAAAGTGTGACAAGTGCATCAGTTATTTCCTTAGGAGCGCTATTATGATTAGTTTTTTCAAGCATACAGATAGATAGAGTAGTTGAGTCATCTTATTGCCTCGCAAATATTATACCAATTAAGAAGAACACCACTTCATCCACATAGCTTGATCAGCTCTTTCAAGTAAAAAAAAATAGTACAATTTGTGATATATTTTTTTATAAAAAAAGAAATAGAAAATGTTTTAAAATCCAATAAATTGTAAAATTTACAATTAATTTTTAATACTTAGCATATTATTAACAAAAAAGATTTTACCTACTGTTTAAAATAAATATCTATGATGGAATAAATTTTGCTAACGAAAACTATAGATTTAACTATTTCGAATATTAAATGAATTTCAGGGTTTTTAAAATTCATAATACTATTAATCCAGATTTGCATATTAAAATTTGTACTTTTACAAAGAGAATAAAATGAGAGCTTTTGTTAAAGAAAATTAAAATATGAATATTTTAGGAATAAATAATGCCCATAATTCTAGTATTTCTTATGGAATAAAAAATGAAATAGTTTTTGCTTTAGCTGAAGAGAGAATTAGCAGAATAAAATTTCATGTAGGATTTCCTAGGATGTCCCTTAATTATTTACTCCAAAATAAAAAGGTAAAAAGTTCTGATATTGATATTATTGCATACGGTGGTTACAAAGGCCCATCTTTAGAAGCAACAAAAGATTATATTGATTGCGCAATAAAATCTAAAAATAAGAAAACTGCTGATAGACTTACAAAGTCTTTAAATGTTGATCATCAATTTAGTAAAGATTTTTATGAAAACATTCATGCATTTTTTAAAGACAAGCAAATAATTGAATATGACCATCACCTCTGTCACGCAGCCGGCGCTTTTTATGCTAGTGGGTATGATAAATCCTATATTATGACATTTGATGGCCGGGGTGATTTGCAATCTGGAGTAATTTGGGAAGCATCAAAATCTAATGGTATAAAAAGGATTAAAACTTTTTGTGAACTAAAAAGTCTGGGTTTTTTATATGGACAAATTACTGAACTATTAGGTTATAAATCCCACAGACATGAAGGAAAAATTACTGGATTAGCTGCTTTTGGTAAAAAAACAAAACTATGTGATAAGCTATTAAATTTAATTTCATATCAAAATGGAGAAATAATAATTTCAAAAAATTTTATACCCTTTAATAAACCCAATGAATTGAAAAAACTTAAACAAATATGTGCACCTTATTCAGATTATGAAATAGCTTTTGCCGTACAATTTGTACTAGAATACATAATTTCAAATTTAATATTTTACTATATACCCAAAAAAATACCTTTAGTACTATCAGGTGGTATTTTTGGAAATGTAAAGCTAAACCAAAAAATAAGAGAACTAAATCACACAAAAAAAATATTCATTTTTCCAGAAATGGGTGATGGAGGATTGTCATATGGCGCAGTTTGTTTAGCTCAGGTTGATAATGGATTAATTCCCAAAAAATTATCTAATGTATACCTAGGACCATCATATTCAGAAAATAAGTCTTTTAATATTTCAACAGGTATTAATTTTAATAAGTATAATTCTATTGATCTTCTCACAAGTGAGGTAGCTAAAAGAATCTATGATGGACAAATCATAGGTTTACTGGAAGGAAAAATAGAGTTTGGTCCTCGTTCTTTAGGAGGAAGAAGTTTGTTGTTTAAAGCTGACAATAAAAAAATAAATGAAATAGTAAATAAGAGATTAAATAGAACTGAATTTATGCCATTTGCACCAGTATGCTTGCTAGAAGACGCTCCCTACTTTTATCATAATTTTGATAAAAAAGATAAAAATGTGAATTATATGACTACTTGCTATATGTGCACTGATATAATGTTAAAAAAATATCCTGCAGTTGTTCACATAGACAAAACTGCCCGGCCACAAGTAATAGATGAAAATCATCCAAAAAAAATTTATTATAATATCATTAAAAAATGCAAAGAGCTTTATGGAATAGCAGTTTTAGTCAATACAAGCTTTAATAACCATGAAGAACCAATAGTTATGACACTAAATGATGCACTTAAATCACTTAAAAAGAATAATTGTGATTGTATAGTTACTGATACAATGAATATTATTGAGTATGAAGATAACAAAAATAACTTAGAAGTTAGCCAAATTTTATAAAGTACAATTATTTTTTTGGCATTATTATTGCTCATAAATTTTCTTCAGTTCTAAATTATAATTTTATGCTTAAAGATAATATTTCAGATAAAAATAAATTAAGTAGAGGCATTAATTATTTCATTAACCTCTATAACGTTGGTAAAAAAGATGAAATTTTATCTTCAGAAAATTATATATTACAAAATTATAGCGATAATTCTATTTTGTATAATTTAATCGGTATTGTTGCTTTCGAAACTGGTAATAATAAAAAGGCGATTGAATATTTCAAAAAAGTACTAAATTTAGATCCATTCAATCCTCATGCTCATAACAACCTAGGAGTAGCACTTTGGAATCTAAAAGAATTTAAAAAAGCCAAATCAGTATTTAGAAAAGCAATTGCTATAAACCCCCAATCTTTTGAAGCATTTCATAATTTGGGTAATATATTTTTTGAAGAAGGAAAAGTTTTAATAGCTATTGATAAATTAAAAAAATCTTTGGAAATAAATCCCAAATACGAAAGAGCTGCTATAAAATTATTTGAAATTCTTACTGCTTTTAATAGTAAAGTTGCCTATTCAGAATTTAAAAATTTTTTAAGAAAAAATCCTAATAGTTTTATGGTTAGTCATATGTTTGCACAATTTCTTGAAAGCCAAGATAATTTAGTTGAAGCAATTAATTATTATGAAAACTCAATAAAATGTAATCATAACTATTACCCATCTTACAATAACTTAGGTATAATATTCTCAAAAACCAATGTTGAAAAAGCATATGATATATTCAAAAAAAGGATTAAGAAATATCAGTCTTTCTAATCAAAATGTAAAAGGTTTAGTTAATTTTTATACAACAGTTGGTGATTTTTTATTCAAACATAAAGATTATAATTTAGCTCGAGTAAGTTATAATAAAGCTTTAAAAATCGATTCCAAAAACCATAATTTATTAACAAAATTAGTACATTTAGAAAAATCTATCTGCAACTGGGAAGAATTGAAAAATATAAAAATTAGTCTAAAAGAGTTAGGAATTCATTCAGAATCTATATCCCCATTTACAATGTTTGCAGTTGAAGATAACCCTAGAAGGCAACTAATGCGTGCAATTAGGTTTTCTAAATATTTTTTTAAAAAGGATAAAAATTTTTTAGAAAAAAAAACATGCTTTAAAAATGATAAATTAAAAATAGGATACTTTAGTGAAGATTTAAATAAACATCCAGTAGGTTATCAAATATCACAAGTATTGAAACTTCATAATAGAAAAAAATTTGAGATATATATTTATTCCTTTTCTGATTATGATAAAAATGATGAAATCCAGAGTTATTTAATCAAATCTGTTGATTATTTTAAACATTTAAAAAATGTAAGTGATGAAGATATTGCAGAATTGGCAAAAAAGGACAAAATTGACATTGCTGTAGATTTGATGGGCTACACCGGAAATACAAGAAAAGTTTTTAATTATAGAATTTCACCTATTAAGATCCATTTATTTGGAGGGACATTGGGTTCAAAAAATATTGATTATATAATTGCTGACAAAATAGTTATCCCAAAGGATAAAAGAAAATATTATTCTGAAAATTTAATTTATTTACCTGGTACTTATATGCCTACAAATAATAATTTAGAGATTTGCAATCAAAAGATCACAAAAAAAAATATGAAATTACCCGAGAATAGTTTTATATTTTGTAACTTTAATCAAAGTTTTAAAATCAGTATGGAAGAATATGAAATTTGGATGAGACTACTTAAGAAAATAAATAAAAGTGTCTTATGGCTACAGGGAAGTAATGAAATTACCCAGTATAATCTCAGAAAAGAAGCAGAGAAATGTGGGGTGGATCCACAAAGAATAATATTTACAGAACGAATTGAAAAAAATAAACATTTAGCAAGACATAAATTAGCTGACTTGTTCCTTGATACATTTAATTTTAATGCTCAATCTACAGCATCAGATTGTCTTTGGTCAGGTTTACCTTTGATTACAAAAATTGGTTCACAATTTGTTGCGAGAAGTGCTGCCAGTCAACTTACTGCAGTTGGACTTCCTGAATTAATTACAAGAACATCCTATGAATATGAAAAATTAGCTTTAAAAATTGCAAATGATCCTAATTTATTAAATAAGTTAAAAAATAAACTTCATCGTAATAAAAAAAGATGCGAATTATTTGATACAAAAAATTATACAAAAAATTTGGAAAATGCCTTCACAATGGTTCACAACAATTATATTTCAGGAAAAGTACATAAAGATATTTTTATTGAAAAATAAACTTATCTCATTTTTTGTCTTATTATTAATTTTAACAATAATAATGCTTAAGATTAAAATCAAAATAATTAAATTTAGTTTATAAAGCATTAATTATATTTGATAGTTACCCTCTAAATAAGTTTCAATATTATTTTCAAAATTATCGTCAGTTTTAAATCTAAATTTCGGTACTCTTTTGAACAAGTAATTCATTGACCATTCTTAAACTATTTTCTATTTAGAGGATCAGGTTTAATAATAATAAAGTTAATACTTTTTGCCTAACTATATTTCTAATGACTTAATTTGCTGAACTAAAATACAACTCCTAATAAGATAAAGTACCTGCCTAGTTCCTAATAGCTTAGTTTTAGTAAAAAGTGGCATGAATTTGATAATAAACTACGATTCTAGGAGAGTATAAGCCAATTTCTAATCCTTTTATCAACTTGTAGAAAAGCCTAATACCATTAATTTACTCTATAATAATATTTGAAAAAACCTGAAGTGCTCTATTTATTTTTTCCTGTTCTACATAAACTTTAAATAATCTCAAAGAGATATCATTAAAATAAACCTGACTACTAAGGTCCAAGATAAAATTTTGACCGTAGCCTTTTAAGATTTTTAATTTGTTTGAAGAAACCAGAAGAATTTATCATAAATAATTGTGGGAAATGGAGGACCAATAACTGAAATAAAGGAAGTAAAAATTACTTTTGAGTTAAAGTTTTAAAACTTTTAAAATGACCTGTATTTATTGATAATAATAAATACCAAAAATAATATAGATTTACTTTCCATACCTTTTAAAATTTTTGCTCTGCGTTACCTTAAACGATTGCAGCTAGATAAAAACAATATCAAACCCTTCGGAATTGAATAATCAATTATTTTTTATATCCTTAATATGTCCAATAATTGATTTTACTCCAGGAATTATTTTTTTGGAAACTTTAGGTTTAATAATTAAATTTGCTTTGTACTTAATAATAGAAAACAATTTCTGTAATTCTATTGACTAATATGTGCCTTATCAAACCACAAGCAACAATAATTAAAATTTGCGTAATTTTATTTCCTATTTTATTTTTATTTACCTATCTACAAAATTGGTATGCTAATTGCCCTTTCATAAATAGTAACCTTGTGAATGATAGTATGCTTGAATTATTTGATAAAAACGTAATTTTAAAAAAAATTGAAGATAAGATTAATCATCTTATTAGAAAATATAAAAACGGTAATTTCGAAAATGTTATTATATCAGGTAATAATTTACTAAAGGAATTTCCAAACAATTCATTAATTCAAAATATAGTAGGGGTTGCTTTATACCAATTAAAAAAAAATGAAGAAGCAAAAACCTTTTTTCATTCTGCTATAAAAAATGATCAAAAAAATTTTGAAGCATATAATAATTTAGGTAT
>CACBRT010000051.1 GCA_902541695.1 uncultured Alphaproteobacteria bacterium
GTATTCGCATATGAAAATACATGTGCTTTTTTTGTAAATTAGAGTTTTTACATAAAGGGAGATAAAAATGAAAAAACTTTTAACCGCTTTTGCAATGCTTTTTGCATTAGCTAGTTCTGTATTAGCTGGAGGGCATTCAGAGAGATATGTAATGGTTACTCATGGTGAAGGTAAAGATCCTTTTTGGCCTGTGGTACAAAAGGGTGGAGAAGACGCTGCTCGTGCCATTGGTGCTAATTTTGAATATATTTTTACACCTTCTGGTGATATGGCTGATATGGCAAAATCAATAGCTGCAGCAGCAGCAACTCAACCTGACGGATTAGTTGTATCTTTACCTGATCCAGATGCATTGGGTCAAGCAATTAAAGATGCAGTAGCTGCTGGAATTCCTGTTATTACTATGAATTCAGGTTTAGAATCTTCTGCCTCACTAGGAGCTCTTATGCATGTTGGACAGCCAGAGTTTTTAGCAGGTCAGAAAGCTGGAGAAAGAGCTAAGGCTGAGGGTGCTACTAAAGGAATCTGTTTCATTCAAGAAGCATATAATACAGCTTTGACAGATAGATGTGGAGGATATGCTGAAGCTATTCCTACAACTAACTTTGATAGTTCTAATGACCCAGCTACAATACCAACAAGAGCTGCAGCTGGTCTTCAAGCTAATCCTGATGTAGATGCCGTTCTTTCCGTTGGTCCGCATGTTTGTGTTGGTGTGCAGCAAGCTATTGACGAATTAGGAATGAGTGTTCACCATTCATGTTTTGATCTAAGCCCACCTGTTATGGATTTGATTAATGCTGGAAAAGTTCAATACACTATTGACCAACAGCAAAGGCTACAAGGTTATATGCCTATAATTGTTTTACATCTCTATAACAATGGTGCTGGTCTTCTTCCAGGTGCTAACATTCCATCTGGTCCAGGGTTTGTTGATAAAAGCAATGCTTCCTCAGTTGCTTCATTAGCAGGTGTTGATAGATAAATCTAAATATTTTTAAAGGTGGGTGATTTTTTAACCCACCTTTTTTTTTGGTACAAAAAATGAATTCATCAAAAAATTCTAGGAAAGAGTCTGATAGACATATTCCAAAGAATACCCTAATGTCATTGATTTCCAGGCCTGAAATTGGTCCTATTGGCGTTATGATATTACTTTTTGGAATGCTTGGTTATTTTTCAATACCAGCATCCGAAACCACTTGGAATCCATTTGCTGGTGAAGGATTTAATGCACTCGGAATAAGAAATAATTTAAGAGTCATCTCTCAACTTGGAATAATTGCACTCGGAGCAGGGCTACTGATAATAGCTGGTGAGTTTGATTTATCAATTGGATCTATGATTGGATTTGCAGGAGCTTGTATGGCTATGACTTTACGGTGGGGGTTCTCAATTGTATTGCCATATATTTCATTTGATGGTGGAGCTCATTTAGAATTCTACACATTATTACACATACCCAATGTTTCTCCAATCTTAGCAATATTTATTACTTTATGCTTTACTATAACTTTTTGTTGTATCGATGATGAGTTTTTGTTCTTCATTCAAGCTAAATTCCATTTATTATCTCCAATAAAACTAAGGCACTGCTTTTTCTCGGGCTTTTTTTATTAATTTTCCTGCGCCATAATTATTCTTTTCTAATGCTTTCTGGATTTCAACTAAATTTTTATCCCTAATTTGTTCTAGTTCAGTGACACTTAATCCATTTGCTTGGGTATCTGATTGATTGGATATGAGGTCTATAAGTTCATTATTAAATTCAGGTACATCCATGAGCTTAGTCCAGGGCAAAGATAAGCATGGACCAAAATGTTCCAGAAATTGACGCATTCCTCCTTCACCTGCGGCTGTTCTGTAAGTTTGGAATACTCCCATTTGGGCATACCTCAGACCAAAACCGTAGCGAACAATGTCATCTAGTTGTTTTGTAGTGCAGATTCCATCTTTTATAAGCCAAAGAGACTCCCGCCAAATCGCCTCCAAAAGTCTGTCAGCAACAAAAGCTTCTATCTCTTTTTCTAATAAGATTGGTTTCATATCAATAGAATTCAAAAAATCAATCACTTTTTTTATAAAATTACCTTTTGTCTTAGTTCCGCCAACTACCTCTACTAATGGTATGAGATAAACTGGATTAAATGGATGCGTGACCATCAATCTTTCAGGATTTTGCATATTTTTTTGCAAATCAGTCGGTTTAATTCCAGAAGTAGATGAGGCGATTATTGTCTGTTTTGAACAAACTTCTTCAATTTTTTTAAAAACTTCTTGTTTTATATCTAGTCTTTCAGGAACGCTTTCTATTACTAAATCGGCATTTTCAACAGCTGGAGAAATCTCATTATAATATTCAAAATTTTCAAAATTAATTTTTTTATCTGGAAAAAGATTTTTATAAGCACTTTTGGTATTTTCGATTACAATTTTTAATCTTGTCTCTTGAAAAGGAGTAAGGTCATATATTTTTACTTTAATTTTGTTTACAAGTAGCCTGGCTACCCATCCTGCTCCAATGGTTCCAGATCCAACACATGAAATATTATTAATTTCCTTTCTCAATTTGCAGCTCTTTTTTTTAGATTAAGTTTTTTCCTTACTTCATTAGGAGTAAGAATTTTAGCTCCTAAATTCTGGACGATTTCTACTGCTCTTTCAACTAAATCTTTATTAGTAGCGAGAGTTCCTTTTGAAATCATTAAGTTATCTTCTAAGCCGACGCGTACATTTCCACCTGCAATTACTGAAGCAGCTACATAGGGCATTTGATTTCTCCCTAGAGAAAATGCAGACCAAGTCCAGTCTTGAGGAACATTGTTTACCATTGCTAGAAATGTATTTAAATCATTTGGAGCTCCCCAAGGTATTCCCATACATAATTGAACAAGAGCTGGATTTTTTAAGACACCACTTGTTACCAATTGTTTTGCATACCAAAGGTGTCCTGTATCAAATGCTTCTATTTCTGGAGTGATCCCTAGGTCAGTTATAAGTTTCCCCATTTTTTCAAGCATCCCAGGGGTGTTTGTCATAACATAATCTGCTTCTGCAAAATTCATGGTTCCACAATCTAAAGTGCATATCTCAGGTAAACAAGAAACTATGTGTTCAACTCTTTCTTCTGCACCTATCATGTCAGTACCTTTTCCTAATTTTAATGGATTAGAGGTTGGTCCAAAAACCATATCCCCTCCCATCCCTGCAGTGAGATTTAAAACTACATCAGTATTTGAATTTCGTATTCTTTCAGTAACTTCTTTATAATATTCTAGTTTCCTTGACGGAGCTCCAGTTTCTGGGTCTCTTACATGACAATGTACTACTGAGGCACCTGACTTTGCTACCAAAATAGCATCATCTGCAATTTCTTTAGGTGATCTAGGAACAAATCTACTTTTTTCTTGGGTACTTCCAGATCCAGTCAAAGCACAAGTTATAAAAACTTCAGAGTTGATATTTAAAGGCATAATCTAATTCCTTATGATTGGGTGCTAGTATTCATTTTCACGAATTTCCAGTAATGAAGGTTTTTTTCCCTTAATTGCTTTTTCTAAAGTTTTAACTAGATTATAACGATTTATCAAACCATAATATGATAGATTAAATGAAGCAGCTTGCTGTTTTAGATCTGGAGGTTTGATATTGACACCAACTGGATTTACCGTTTTAGAAACCATAAAATCTTTTATTTCTTTATAGCCAAAGTTATTCCAAATTAAGAAAATAACTGAAATTTTTTCGTCTGATGCTGTCATTAATTCAGCTAAAGAAAATTGCAAACCACCGTCGCCTACTATACAAATAACTGGTTTATTAGGTTTAGCTAACTTAGCACCGATGGATGCAGGAGGTGCATACCCTAGAGTACCGTATCCAGTTGCTGAATTAAACCATTTACCTTTTTTTAGGGTGCTAGTATATAAATTTCCAGCATATACTGGCTGTGTGCTGTCTCCAACTAAAATTGCGTTTGGGAAATTATTTGAAATTTGTAAGATTAAGTCTAATGGTTTTTTTAATTTGAGTTCAACTTCTTTTAAACAATTAAGCCTAATTTTTTTTGCTCTTTTGGATGTATATAAAGAATGCTTATAATATTCTTTTTTTGTTAATAAAATTTCAGATAATTTTTTACAAAAATTATAGGACTTACTTCTAATTGCTATATCAGGTTGAACGTTGTTAGATAATTGGTTTTTACTTATGTCTACCCTAATTAACTTTTTTAATTCTGGGAAATTACCATCCTTGTACATATCGTAATCTGTTTCACCAAACTCTGTACCAATCGCAAGCACTATATCTGCTTTTTTTAGTTCCTTTCTAACTGTTAATAGAGTAGGGCTTGCAGGGATACACATCGGATGATTACCTAGCAAACTTCTTGCATTTGTTGTGGTAATTACAATAGGATTAATTTTATTCACAATTTCTAAAATGTATTTATCACAACCCTTTGCACCTCCTCCAAGTAACAAAATTGGGTATTTAGCTTTTGATAAATAATCTACAACTTTATTCAATTCTTTTATATTAAGTATAATTTGTTTCTTTTTCTGTGATGATTTAATTTTTTTTAAATTATGGATTTTTAAAGTAAGTATATTTGTTGGAATTTCTATGTGTACAGGTCCAGGCCTTTCTTCAAGCATTTTACAAAAAGATTTTGTAATTGCTGGAAGCAGATCCTTTGATTTTGTGATTGTTAGAGAACTTAAAGCTATTTTTTTTAATAATTTTTGCTGATGGGGAAGTTCATGAAGAAGCCCTGATGAATTATCACTTTTTTTATAAGGGTTAACAGACGAAATAACCAACATTGGAATAGAGTCGGCTCGAGCCTGTGCCATGGCTGTTAATATATTTGTTAGTCCAGGACCAGTGATTACCAAGCACACTCCAGGCTTTCCACAGGCTCTAAAATATCCATCAGCCATAAATCCTGCACTTTGTTCATGCCGCGGAGTAATGTGTTTTATTTTTGTTTTTTCTAACCCACGATAAATTTCAACAGTATGTACACCGGGTATCCCAAATATAGTGTCGATACCAAGCTTTTCTAAGATAGGTAAAAGAACACTACCTACAGTCAAAGCCTCATTATCAATATTTTTTTTAAACATAAGTTATGCTAAACTATACTCCTTACAAATTCATCTATTCTTTCACAAGCTTTTTCTAACTTATTATCAGGTACAGTAAGGCTCAACCTTATAAGATCTTTCCCATTAAGACCAAATGAAGACCCAGGCATAACAGCAATGCCTTCTGTGCGAAGAAGCTCCCAAGCAAATTTTTCGTCAGAATAATTTTTTAATTCTAATTTTATAAGAATAAACATACCAGATTTGGGCATAATTGGTCGGATATTTTTTGTTTTGGCAAGTTTTTTACAGATCAACTTTGCTCTTCTTTCGTAATCTGTTTTCATTTTTATGGCAGTTTTACTTTTGTTATAAATTGCATAGGCTGTCATATCTGCAATAAAAGGTTGATTTCCAAAAAGCATTGTTTCAGCTAATGGTAACATTTTATTGATTACATCCGCTTGAGCAAAAACCCATCCTGATCTAAATCCTGGTGCAGCATGACTTTTTGAAATTGAAGAAACCACAACTGTTCTTTTTGCTAAACTTTCAATTTCTAAAGGAGAAATAAAATCCTCACTAAAAATAAGCTCTTCATAAACTTCATCAGAAATTATCCATAGATTATTTTTTTCAACAATATCAACTAATTTAGATAAATCCTTTTTTTTTAGTATACCACCTGTTGGATTGTGGGGATAATTGAGGAGTATTGCTTTACTTTTATTTGTTATTTTTTTTCTAATATCATTTTCCTGTAACGAAAAGTCATGCTCTTCACGAAGTGGAATTGGAATTAAATTTGCTCCAGATGATTTTATTATTCCTTCATATGTTGCATAGTATGGATCACCTACTAAAATTTCGTCCCCTTCCTCAACTAAGCACATAACTGTTGCAAACAGTGCTGTTTGTGTGCCTGGCAGGCATAAAAAATTATTTTTAGAAACTTTTAATGAAGTCCTACTTTGATATTTTTCTGCCAGAGCCTCAAGTAGGCTTTCTTCTCCTCTACCATTAGAATATTTGGTTCTACCAGATATCATAGATTCATAGCATTTTTGTATTAACTCATTTGGTGTTAA
>CACBRT010000052.1 GCA_902541695.1 uncultured Alphaproteobacteria bacterium
CTTATTAGAGAACAGTTTCAAAAATTTAACTTAATTAATGTCAATAATTTTGCACATGAGTGGCATAAAAAAGACGACTTAATCCCAAAAAAAGTAATTACAGAATTAGCTGAAATTGGTGTTTTCGGGCTTACTATTCCCGAAAAATATGGAGGACTTGGTTTAAATAAACTGGCGATGTGTGTTGTTTCAGAAGAGTTAGCAAGAGGTTACATAGGAGTAGGTAGTTTAGCAACTAGAACAGAAATTGCCTCTGAATTAATTTTAAATGACGGAACTGAAAATCAAAAAAATTTTTGGTTGCCTAAAATATCAAGTGGAGACGCAATACCTGCAGCATGTTTTACCGAACCCGATAGTGGGTCCGATTTAGGCTCTATAGTGACTAAAGCAAAAAAAATAAATGAAAAGTATCAATTAGCAGGTAATAAAACATGGATAACACATGGATCTCGATCAAATCTACTAATTTTGTTAGCTAGAACACATCCTGATAAACTACTTAAACATCGTGGATTATCAATTTTTCTTATTCCAAAAAATGCAGGTACTAAAAGAGAGTTTTTTCCTGATAAAAAAATATCTGGTACAGAAATAAAAGTATTAGGATATAGAGGCATGAAAGAATTTGAATTAAGATTTGAAAATTTAGAAATTGAAAATCAAAGTCTTTTAGGAGAAAAAGAGAATAAAGGATTTTCACAATTAATGAAAACGTTTGAAAGTGCAAGAATTCAAACTGCTGCAAGGTCAATTGGGGTTGCTCAGAAATCACTAGATTTAGCTATGTCATACGCTATTAACAGAAAACAATTTAATAAATCTATTATTACTTTTCAAAGAGTATTTAATAAAATAGCATTGATGATTGTTGAGATTGCATTAGGAAGACAACTTACATACTTTGCTGCTAAAAATAAAGATTTAGGTTATAGATGTGACCTTGAAGCTGGTATGGCTAAGTTGTTATGTGCTAGAATAGCATGGTCAAGTGCAGATAATTCATTACAAATTCATGGTGGTAATGGTTATGCAATTGAATATGAAATAAGTAGAATACTTTGTGATGCAAGAGTTTTAAATATATTTGAAGGATCTGCTGAAATTCAAGCACAAATTATTGCTAACCGTCTTCTTGAAAAAGGTCCAAATTAAAATTTTAAATTCTTTTATTTTTTAGATATTCAAAAATTAAATCACAACAATTTACGAATTTTTCTTTAGCATTTCACTATATACCGATTTTATCAGATTTTTATTAATGTCATGCCATGGATACTTGTTAACAAAATTTTCAAAATCATCTTTGCTAAAATTTAATTGTTCACGTTTAAGTAAAAATTCTTCCAATTGCCATTGAGCATCTTCTGTATTACCTGTTTTCCAAGCTGCTGCAATAAAACTAAGCATAGCGCTATCAGCTCTTGGATTCCTTATTAATGCTTCTTCACTAATTTTATAAGCTTCTTCATATTTACCTAGAGCTAAAAGGGCTCTAGCTTCCCCCATTAAAACAAAAATTGGAAAAAGAGGGTCAATTTTTCTGACAGTTTTGAATGCTTGCAAACCTTCTTCAAACAAACCATCATTAATTAGATTTGTTGCTTTCATTTGTAAAGCCAACAAATTTTCAGGTTCTAATTCTAAAGCTATTTTGTTTTGCTCTTTTGACCTACTTAACATTTTAGATTGTGCAAAAACAAATGCTAATGAAAAATAACTAAATGCTTCATCAGGATTTAATTCAATAGCTTTTTTTGCATAATTAATAGCTTCATTTTTAAGTATAGTCCATTCTGAACTACTTAACATTTCACCACCTGTTGCTGAAAATCCAAAAGCTAAGTTAATAGCCATAGAACCATATGCCCTACCAAAAGAGGGATCTTTGTTTATGGCTTTTTTATAATATTCGCGAGCTTCTAGTCTATTTTGACTTGCAAGTCCTCTTTTATAAAGATCATATGCTTCAAGATTAGGAGTATTTGAATTAATAATTTTATTTTCTTCTTTTTCAGAGAGCTTTACAGATAATTGATTAATTATATTTACAACAAGAGTATCTTGAAGTTCAAAAATTTGTTTTTTTGGTTTTTCAAATCTTTCTGCCCATATATTACTTCCGGTCTTACCATCTACTAATTCTATATTTAATCTTATAAAATCTCCTCTTAAACGCGCATTACCTTTTAATAAGTAGTTAGCATTAAAAATCTCAGCAACTTCTTTGTCTGAATACTCTTTGTTTTTATAATTAAAAACTGAATTTCTAGAAATAACTGAAAAAGATTCGATTTTTGACAAGTCAATTATTAAATCCTCGGTAATTCCGTCAAAAAAATAATCTTGCGAAATATCACCTGCTGAATTTATGAATGGCATTACTGCTATTATTTTATTATTATTATAATAGATATTCTTATTATTTGATATAAGAAAAAATCCAAAGATAACTATACAAATAATGCACAATACAGAAAATATAGGAAATATTATTCTTTGTTTATTTGTATTTTTGCTTCTTGAGTTATTTGTCTTTTCCCCAGTACTTATATCGAAAGCATGAACTAATGTGTTTTTCATTTTTTGTTGACCAAGATCCTCAAACGAAAAATTTGTTTTAGTCCTAACTAGTTCATAAATATTTTTAGATAAACAAATACCATTAGGTTTTGACAAAGCTTCTAATCTAGCAGCTATGTTAACTCCCTCACCATACAAATTACCCTCTTCTTGAACTACATCTCCCATATTTATGCCGATACGAAATTCCATTTTTTGAGAGTCCCCTACTGAGTTATTCCTTTCTCTTATAAGTTTTTGGAATTCTGAAGCACAGACAACAGCTGATACAGCACTTGAAAATTCAGCTAATATTGAATCTCCAGCTGTATTAAATATTTTGCCACCATGCTGTAAAAACAAATCTTCCAAAATTTTTTTACAAACTTTTAAATTTTTTAAAGTTTGTACTTCGTTTATTTCCATCGATGTACTATAGCCCACTACATCAGTTGCAAAGATTACCGCAATTTTCCTGTTAATATTTTCTGAAGACATATTAAACCTTATAAAATTTAATTATTTTTCATAAATAATAAAAAAACTGTAAATTAAACTAGTGATAGAATAATAACGGAACTTAAAATCAGTAATTCTTGACTAATTAATTTTAGTTTAGCAGTCATACTTAATTAAAATACATAATGATAGGTAATATGTAAATGTAATTACTGTTCAAAAAAAAAATAACCTTCTGAGTTGATAATTCAACAAATGCGTTTGTTATCAACTTTGCAATTGCTTCATCTTGCACGACCTCTTGAGTGGCTTACTTTGTGGGAGCCTCAATTACTTGATAAATTTTGTTTTCATTATCTTTTGTATGACCATATGCTAAAACTTTCACTCAAAATTATTGTCTTTTATTTTAAAATTTAGGGAATCAATCATAAAAAATTACAACCATTATATATGCACTCATACTTTTACTTCAGAACAAAGTTAGAAGATCTTTTTTAACAGCTCCTGAAAATAAAAATCCTTCTACTCTCAGACTTACTGAAAAAGAGTGGGCAATATCATCAAAAGGAGAATTTGCAACTTGTCTTCAAACCTGGGTTGGGAATGATGACTTTTTTTTCTGTCATTGGATTGCAGAAGATGAAGAACAAATTTACAAACAAATCGAAACCTGGGGATTAAGCAATATAATAAATACACTTATTCATCCTATGCACCGCTTTATGTCAGCATATAGGAACTCTGATCAAGTAGAGCAATTTCCAGATAATGGGTTTAAATGGTGATTGATCAAGTGAATTCAATTAACCTAAATAAGTTTAAAATTATTTTATTTTGATTATGATTGATTTAAGTTATATTTTTGCCTTAGTTTCATTTTATTTAGTGATGTATATAACTCCTGGCCCTAATAATGCTATGATATTAGCATCAGGTGTTAAATTTGGTTTTATCAAAACCCTTCCTGTAATTTTAGGAATTACTATAGGACATAATTTTCAACTTTTATTAGTTTGTTTCGGGTTTGGAAAAATCTTCCAAATTTATCCAGTAATACAATTTTTTTTAAAAATTCTTTGTGCAGCTTATTTGACTTATTTAAGCTATAAAATTCTTGGTTCATTTAATGAAATAAAAGAAAAAAATGAAAAACCAATTAAATTTTATGAGGCAGCTTTTTTCCAAATCATAAATCCAAAAGCATGGTCAATTTCCAGCATGTCAGCATCTGGATTTATTTTAAGTGAAATTAACTTAATTTATTCAATTATGATTATTGCAATTATTGCTCTTATTATATGTCCAATTGCAATAACACCATGGGCAGCATTTGGTTCAATAATAAAAAGATTTATAAGAAAAAGGGAAATAAAAATTATTATTGAGTATATACTTGCATCCTTACTACTAATAACAGCACTATTCTTTCTTTTAAAATAATTAATTTTGAAATTACAATATAAATTTAGTCTAGCATATTCTATGGTTTAATATTAACCTCGAAATAGGAATTAATTAAATTGATAGCCTCAATCTATACGTCTAGTTTTAATTTTTAATATGGAGTTTGAAATTAAATATCTAATATATACATCTCATCCAATTGGTTTTGACGAAAAAAATATCAACAATATTTTAGAAATATCAAAAATAAATAACAAAAAACATAACCTAACTGGTTGTCTAGTTTACAGACAGGATCTTTATCTCCAATATCTTGAAGGACCAGATGAAAATTTAGAAATTACTTATAAGAGAATTTTAAATGATAAAAGACATTCAAAAATTTTTAAATTATCTGAAAATTTTACCACAAGGAGATTATTTACTAATTGGGCTATGCGTGGAAATCCTTTAATGACATCGATGTGGACAAATTCTGATGTTAAGAAAGGAATTATTCAAGAAATGTCATCTGATGATGCCTATAAATTATTTGAAAAATTTTCAAGAGAAATTGATCAATTTAATTGAATTTAATATTAAAAGTTATGCCTAAAAAAAATATTAAAGACTATGGCTTTGGAACACAGATTAGGAAATCTCCTTTTTTTCAAGCTACCATAGAATGGGGGGCTAAAGAATTTTCAGTTTATAATCACATGTATATTCCAAGAGATTTTGGTGATCCTGAAGAAAATTTTTGGAATTTAATTAATAGTGCAATTCTTTGTGATGTTTCTGTTGAAAGACAAGTTGAAATAAAAGGACCAGATGCTGAAAAATTTGTTCAATACTTAACTCCTAGAGATATTTCCAATTGTGAAGTAGGACAATGTAAATACATTCTTTTAATAGATGAAAATGGTGGAATACTTAACGATCCTGTATTACTAAGACTTGAAAAAAATCACTATTGGCTATCTTTAGCTGATAGCGACATATTGCTCTGGACAAAAGGTGTTTTAATTAATTCAGGAATGAATGTTAATCTTAGTGAACCAGACGTTTCCCCTTTACAATTACAAGGTCCAAAATCAAAACAAATAATGGAAAAAATTTTTGGTAAAGAAATTGCCGAACTACCATATTATAGACTTAAGAGAACAAATCTTGATGAAATACCATTAGTTATATCTAGAACTGGGTGGTCAAGTGAACTTGGCTATGAGATATTTCTTTGTGATGGAAAAAAAGGTAATATTTTATGGAATGAAATAATGAATTTAGGTTCAAAATTTGGACTAAAACCAGGACACACATCAACTATAAGAAGGGTAGAAGGGGCAATGCTTTCTTACCATGCTGACGTAAATTCTAATAATAATCCTTTTGAAGTTGGTTTAGAACGATTAGTTAATTTAGATAAGAAAACTGATTTTATTGGAAAGTCAGCGCTTAAAAATATTAAAAAAAATGGAATTAAAAAAATACAGGTTGGACTTATAATCGAATGTGAACCATTGAGAAGTCCAAATAATGAATTTTGGGATGTAAAAAAGAAAGGTATAAAAATTGGTAAAGTCACTTCAGCTGTCTATTCTCCAAGATTAAAAAAAAATATTGCATTAGCTATTATAGATAAA
>CACBRT010000053.1 GCA_902541695.1 uncultured Alphaproteobacteria bacterium
TATTTTTGACTCAATATTAATCAAAATTCCCAACTTACATGAGGTAGTTTTTTCAAGGAAATTCCGATCTTCTTATTAGTGTATATAACAGACTAATCGTAATTTAATTTTGACGAAAAAATAAAAATTCTTTCTCCAATATAATAGTCGAGATAATTCCTCCCTTTCATTATTTCGAAATTATTTCAAGTCCGATTTCCTTCCAAAGTAATCGGACTTATTTTTTTTGTCTTAAAACAAAGATATTTGAGATAAAATCATATTATCAAAATTTATATTCAACCAACAAGTATTATTTTTTTCATCTTACCGATAAACATTTCTCTACCTTGATTGCATTTATAGATTAGAAAACCTTTGTTAGTTTTAGTGTAGGGGCATTATTACAAATATGTCCTATGTGATTCATATTTTGTTTCTATTAAATGTGAGTTGTCGGGCAGACATAGGATTATTAAAAAAAGTTAAAGAATAAAAATGCAAAAAATATTAATCATTATTGGTATAGTTATTTTAATTATAGGATTATTTTATCCTCATTTGAAAAAACTTGGACTAGGAAAATTACCAGGGGATATAATTTTGAAAGGAGAAAATTCTTCTTTTTATTTTCCAATTATTACTTGTATTGTCATAAGCATAATTTTGTCACTTATCATAAATTTTCTACGATAAATGATAATAATTGAAAAAAATCATTATAATTTCTTCATGTTTTATTTTTTTAAATATTTTGTCATAATTTTGATAATACTTAAATATAAATGATTATTTATATGAAATTAGTTTCATATTTCCTCCCTGGTCTACGTGTGAGATTAGGAAATTCTCCCTCCTCTAATCTCACACAAGACTTTTGAAGTTTTGTTTTTACTGACTAGATCATAGCTGGAGTAGGCTCTAAGGATATGTACCCATGTAGATAAAATAAATACTGCTGACTTATGATAGATTAGTAAGGTATATGTTGCTACAAAAATATGATAATCATAACATCCACCCCTCAGACAAATACTTGAGGGTACCAAAAAAAAACATTCTATATATTGGTAATTAGTAAGAATCTATACCAGAAGCAAAACCAGAGCACCTTTCAATAAAAGCCATTGCACCAAATTCATTCTTTTAGATTACCAAATGGCTATCTTTTCTTGATTCAATTAACTTAAAAAAGATTCATAAAATTGTCATAATATTTTAATAAATTTTTGAATAATAAACAATTTTCTATTTCTGGGGTTAGTCTTTGGGTTCTTCAAACTTTTAAATCTGTTACCAAAGGCTAGCCTCGAAAATAATATTGCTTGAGATATATTCCAGCGTTGTTAAATCTTTATTTAAAAAGATTAATGTAAATATAAAACATATTTCATTGTCAAAAAACAATAGTGCGAATACAGTTTGTTTGATAGGTTTTTCAAAAAATTTTTATAATTAAATCTTATTTGAGCTAATTATTTTAAAAAGGAATAAAGCTAATAATCCGCCTACAAACTGACAAAAAATAAAAGGGAAAGTATCCCCATAGTTAATACCTGAAAATGTATCACTTAAAGTTCTAGCGATTGTAACTGCTGGATTAGCAAAACTAGTTGATGAGGTAAACCAATATGCTGAGGTTATATATAAGCCTACTAAAATTGGAATTTTGTCTGGATTATATTTTTCACTCATTAAAATAACAAAAATAAGGCCAAAAGTTGCTAAAATTTCTGAAGAATACTGTGGAATGCCAGTCCTGATATTAGATGATAGCTGCAGTATCTCTAGTTCAAATATATAATGTATCGTCCAAACTCCTAAAATGCCTCCCAAAATTTGAACAATAATGAAAAAGATTGTTTGATTAAATTTAATTTTGTTCCTTAAATACATAATTATTGAAACTACAGGATTAAAATGAGCTCCTGAGATATTTATAAAAATGCTTATAAAAACTATCAAAGTAGCTCCTGTAGCAATTGCATTTGCTAAAAGGGCAATTGCATCATTTCCCATAGATAACCTTTCTGCCATTATTCCTGATCCAACCACTGTGGATAAAAGAAAATAGGTACCTATAAATTCAGCAAAATATTTTTTCATATTCAGATACTGTAAAAAAACATAAAAAAAAGAAAGTTTTTTTTAAATAGCAACCTTTAAGAGTGTTGGATATAACAATCATGACACCCACACCTAAGACATATCATTGATGGCACCCCAAAACCAAAGCCTATTATTATTCAATATTCAATTGTTAAGTGAACCTTTGATTAATCGCTGACGCAATTTCCCTGATAGCCAATCAGTAGCTGTGACGAGTAATATTATCAATATAATGTAATAAGTAACTTCTTCCCAGTTACTTTGAGTAATAATTGCCTGAGTAAGCATCAAGCCTATACCCCCGCCTACCATCGCACCGATGACAGTTGCACCACGAATATTTGATTCGAAGTAATATAAAATTTGACTTAGCAAAACTGGGGTAATTTGGGGAATAACGCCGAAACGATAGCGTTGAATATTTCGTGCTCCAGTTGATTGTACTCCGTCTATCTGTTTTTTATCTACATTTTCTATTGCCTCTGAAAATAGCTTTCCAAATGTTCCTGTGTCAGTAACTACCATAGCTAAGGCTCCTGTTAGTGGTCCCGGTCCGAAAGCTCGTGCTAAGATTATCGTCCATAGCAAATGATCTAAGCCTCTGGTAAAATCAAAAATACGACGGAAGAAAAACCTGACGGGTGCTAAGGGCGTAATGTTTTTTGCTGCCAAGAACGCAAGAGGGAATGCTACCAAGGCAGCTCCAAATGTTCCCAAAAAAGCCATTAGGATAGTTTCACCTATCGCCCAAGCAACATCGCTGTGTCTCCACATCTTATTATACCAAAAGTCTGTCATTATCTTTGGTAGCTCGCCATTAAATGCTAGTGAGGTTAATTCAGATATACTTTTCCCATGATATTGGCTGTCCAGTGTAAAGAAGAATAATTCCCAGCCATAAAAATATCTGAATACTTCTGTACGATTTCGGGTAATTGTGAGGCGACCTGCTTCTGTTGTAATAGTAACTCGGTTTTTTGACTGATTTATCCATTCTGGCAACGGCCCATTGGGGTATTCCGCCTCTACACCACCTAAACCGGGTTCAGCCCAAATTCTACCGTAATTAGGTACCTCATATACAACATCTTTTTCACCAAAATAGATCAAATGCCCGTTGCCGAGATTTATTTTACTTGTGCTACCTAATTCTATCCATTCCGGTGCTTCTCCCGATGGATATCTACCTTTTTTTTCACCTTCAATTGAGATAGAAATATCGCCTTTTCGGTTATCACGAGTAACATGCACTTTATGGCTATACATGTCCCCAACTAAGCTTTTTGCGTTTTTTAGGGACCCTCGCTCACTCAGGCCTAAGATATCGAAGGAAATAAAAACATACGTGAAGTATGCTAAAATAGCTATTGGAATACCAAATGCCCAAGCACGTTTAAAATAAAAAAGCTTGTTAACATTCGATTTGAGGGTCTCTATATTATTTGTACTCATAGCAAGCCCTCAGATTTTTTCCCGTGTGTCAAACGATCTCGAAATATACCAGACAGCTGATCAACAATAACAATGGTTACAAATAAAAGTATGAAAATAGCTCCAGCTTCGTCATACCGACCTTTACCCCACGAGATAGCATTTTTTAAATCATACCCAATTCCACCGGCACCAACAAAACCTAGAATAGCAGATATACGAATGTTGATTTCAAACCGTAATAGGGCATAACTAAAATAGTTTGGAGATACTTGAGGGAGGATGCCGAGTAGCATTTTTTGCATCCAACTAGCACCCACTGAGGATAATCCATCAAGGGGTTGAAGTGATGCATTTTCGTTGACTTCTGAAAATAATTTTCCAAGCGCTCCTGTCGTATGAAAGGTAATGGCAATCATGGCGGGGACCGGGCCACCACCAAGTATAAAAATTAATATAAGTGCTATCACAAAATCAGGAATGGCTCTCATTATATCTAAGGTACGTCTAAAAACAGGAATGAGCCGAGGCCACTTAGCCATGCCCTGTGTGGCGAGCATTGACAAAAATATAGCGAATATTGATGCTGCCAAAGTTGCCGCAGCGGCGATGTTAATCGTCTCTATTAGGGATGGAAAGAACTTTACAAAAAGGCCAGGAATTTTTTCTATTTTTTCACTAGCTTCTAAAATCACTTCTCTGGGAAAGTCGAAGATACTTGTAATACCCGCCCAAAAGCTGCCTGCATTTCTATCGTCTACAACATTAAAGCCGGATATCATAAGAACGATAAAAACGCCAAGTAGAATAGCGCTATATGTGCGGCGTTTTTTTATAAGCTCGAAATATTCTGCTTCGTATTTTTGAGTTGAGGTTATTTCAGACATTACATTCCTAAAGAATCGGTAGGCCTCATTAAAGTAGGCCTACCGATAAAATTTTACTTGTTACTTAGATTTTAACTTACGTGCTTCCACGATGATTTCGTATGCCTCATGACCTATAGGCATAACTCCTAATCTTTCACCGGCAAACACCCCGTAAGCGCATTCAGGATCCATTGAATGTAAACTCGCTGTTAGAGCTGTAATCTTAACCTTTACGTCTGCTGGAAGATCTTTTCTTAAAACAACTGGCCCCTCTGGAATTGGCTTTGACTTCCAAATCTGGACCATATCATTCATATCTACCAGACCTGCATCTACCGCTTTCCTTAATGCACCAGCATTGTAACCGTCTTCCCAATCACCAAGCCCATCAGCCCAGGTAACACCTCCGTCTACATCGCCATTATTTACTGCAACAATTGTCTGCTCATGGCCACCGGTAAACTTAACTTCACCAAAATAGTCACCAGAGTCCATGGTTGCACCGGTGGCTTGTGGTATTTCAATAGATGGTATTAAGTACCCCGATGTAGAATTTGGATCACCAAAACCAAAAACTTTTCCCTTCATATCATCAAGTGACTTTATCCCGCTATCCTTTCTTGCAAAACCAACTGAGTAATAACCATAGCCACCGTCCATATTTACTGCAACTACGATTGGTTCTACTGCTTCTGGATCTGAAATATAGGTTTTAGCATAGCCTGATGCACCCAGCCAAGCCATATCAATAGTACCTCCTAAAAGACCTTGAATCACCCCATCGTAATCAGCTGGTGCAAATATTTTTGATGGGACGCCCAGCAAATCTTCAGCTTTTTGACGAAAACATTCATTATTTGTCATACGGTCTTGTGCGTTTTCACCTCCAAGGATCCCAATACGAAACTCAGATATTGAATGACCGCCTGAAAATGCAGCGGTTGATAACACTGTAGAAGCAATAATTGCTGATAGTAATTTTTTCATAGTTTATCTCCTATATTGCCCTCTGTATTTTTCATGGGCTGATTGAAATTAAACTGAAACAAGATTAAGCTACTCTTATTTCAGTTGATGTTGCTGCCTCGGAAAAATCAGAGCCAGCACCATACACTTTGCGGGCTACTTCTGTTGTTAGTTCAGAAGGTGTCCCGTCAAAAACTAAATGGCCATTTCGCATGCCAATCACACGATCACAGTATTTTCTCGCAGTATCTAAGGTGTGAAGGTTCGCAATCACAGTTCGTCCATCTTCGTCATGTATGCGGCGAAGAGTTTCCATAACGATTTGGGCATTCATTGGATCTAGAGAGGCAATTGGTTCATCAGCTAAGATTATTTTTGGGTCTTGCATCAGTGCTCTTGCTATCGCAACTCTTTGTTGCTGCCCACCAGAAAGAGCTTCGGCTCTTTTGGCGGCGTGCTCTGCAACTCCAAGACGACCTAAAATTTCAATGGCGGTGTTTATATCAGATTTCGGATATAAATTGAAAAATGTGGTGAAAGTAGATCTTTTATTCAATGTTCCATGAAGCACATTGCTTACGACATCCATTCGGGGAACTAAATTGAATTGTTGAAA
>CACBRT010000054.1 GCA_902541695.1 uncultured Alphaproteobacteria bacterium
TATGCATTACCCCTTCCATAAAAATGAGTTTTTTCGCCCTTGTAAACCATGTCACAGCCAATATAACAGATCATCTTTGGTTTGAATTTATAAAGTACCCAATAACCAGCTGTAAAAGCCATTGTACCTCCAGCATATACAAAACCACCAAAGTGATTTTGAGCTTCAACATACTCTCCTGAAGAATGTAGAGTTTGGTTTTTGCTTGCCATAGGTCTTTTGCTCAATGGAAAATCTTCTGGATAAATACAATTTGTCCAATCTTTTCTTATTTTCCATGCATTATTTATGGTTACAATATTATCAAAAGAAAGAGCCTTCCATTCTCTTGCTATTATTGAGTCTGGGGCACTTCCAATAATTAGAATTTTTTTTTGGTATTCATTCACTTGCTCAAAATATTTCTCAATTCTCTTATAATAGGTAAAACTACACCTGCTTTATGGCTTCCAAGTTTTATAAAAACTTTTTGTAATATTGGAGTAATTGATTTCATAGCTTCTCGTTGGGCCTCAATTCCAGATTTACTTATTGTAACTTGTTTTTTTCTTGCATCACTCCAGTCTGGCCTTATATTAATATATCCTGATGCTTCTAATTTTGAAAGAGTATTTGTTATAGCACCTTTTGTAACATGAAAATTTTTTGCCAATTGCATGGGGGTCTTTTCATTATTTATAGAAGCCAAATGATTTAATACAGATAAATGAGATATGGCCATACCTTCTGGTAAGATTTTTGATATTTTAGCTCTAATTAATTGATCAACTGTAGTAATTTCAGAAAATAAAATGAGTGGAGCCAAATTATTTGATTTACTTTTCATTTATATTATTTGATATCTTGCATTCCAACATCTGCTATGATTTTAAATAAAAATAAAAAAACCTAATCATTTATTAAATCTAGTACATCATAGCCAACTTTATTCCCTAAATCACTGAGAATTTTTCCGTTAGGATTTACTATTAATGATTGCCCCCATGTTTGTCTAGAGAAAGTATTTTTTCCACATTGAGCAGGTGCAATAATAAAAATATTATTTTCTATAGCGCGAGCTCTTACTAATGTTTCCCAATGGTCTTTTCCTGTTTTGATAGTAAAAGCAGATGGAATACATATTATATCCGCACCACAACTTTTTAGTTTTTTAAATAAATATGGAAATCGAATATCATAACAAATAGTAAGTCCAATCTTAGCAAATGGTGTTTTTGCCAATACTAGTTCACTTCCAGGTCGAAAATTTTTTGATTCCTGGTAAGTTTCATTTTTTTTTTAAATTTACATCAAACATATGAATTTTATCGTATCTAGCAACAATTTTTCCTTCTGAATTAATTAAAATAGATCTATTTACAAATTCATCCTTTAAGTCTTTTTTAATCTTAATTATTACTGAACCTATTAATGACCAAACCTTGAATTTGTAGCAAAAATTTTTGACCATACAAATCATGGAATCTTCTTTTTCTAAATTTATAGATTGTTTTTTAAGTTCAGAATCTGTTGAGATAAAATTAGAAACTTCAGGGCTTAATATAAAATCAGCACCTTTTTTTTTACATTCGTATAAATAATATTCTAATTGATTACAATTATCTTGTAAATTATCTGATGAAGTTAGTTGGATTATACCTATTTTAATATTTAAATTCATTTTTATAATTATAAATCTCTAATATTTGATAAATTCGGTTTTATTTTAAATTAAATTTTTATAAATTATTATACTATGACAGATCAACAGATTATTTTTGATGAAAAACTTATCAATACAAGAAAAGAAAGGATAAAAAATAAATTTCCTTCTTTTTTACATAGCTTGGCAATAAACGATTTAAAAGAAAGACTTTTAGAACTGGAAGATAATTTTTTAGAAATATTAATAGTTGGTCAGTTCTCAAAATATTGGTCTGAAAATATTGATCATAAAAAAAATAATTATATAAACGATGAAGAATTTCTTAAAATTTCACCCAAATCGCATGATTTGGTAATAAGTGCTTTTCATTTGCACAGTGTAAATGATCCAATTTCAAAATTGGTACAGATGAGATTTGGTTTAAAAAAAAATGGAGTTTTTATAGGATATGCTTTTGGTGAAAAAAGTCTAATTGAATTAAGAAAGTCATTTGAACATGCCGAGATAAAAAATTTTGGAGGCATCTCCCCAAGAATACACCCTATGATTGATACACCGACGTATGGTGTTCTATTACGAAGAGCAGGTTTTAATTATTGTGTCTCTGATAAGCTTCACTTTGAAATAGAATATGATAACCCTATAAATTTAATTAAAGACCTAAAAAGCATTGGAGAAACAAACGGTTTATTAAATAGGAATAAGAAGATTTTAACAAAAAAATTTTTAAATGATGTTTTAAATTTTTACAAAAAAAATTTTTTATCAAATAAGCTGCAAAATAAATACATAGCTACTTTTGATATAATTTGTCTAACTGGATGGATATCAAAACCTAAATCTTTGATGTGAAAAAACTTTAAAAGTTTTCCAATTATTTTATTGAAAAAAAATAAGATACACTTAACTAATCAATATACTTCTAATTGGTTCTTTAAATTATAGATTAGGATAACAAATTGATTCTTCAAAAACCTGGAGAAGGTAGACTAAAATATGCTGGGAAAGATCACCCATCATTGCCTTCAGCAAAAGTAGGTATACTTATTGCTAACTTAGGTACTCCTGATAATACTGATTATTGGTCAATGCGTCGTTATTTAAATGAATTTTTGTCAGATAAAAGAGTAATTGATTATCCAAAATGGTTGTGGCAACCATTACTTCAATTAGTAATTTTATCAAAGAGACCTTTTTCTTATGGTGAAGCTTATAAAAGTATTTGGAATAAAGAACAAAATGAGAGCCCTTTATTGACGACAACCAAGCTACAGTTAAAAAAAATATCCTCTCATTTTAAAAAAAAATATGGTGCGAAGGTTATCTTAGATTTTTGTATGAGATATGGAAACCCCTCAACAGAAAAAACTATTAAAAATCTTCAATCACAAGGTTGTGAAAAGATAATTTTTTTCCCCTTATATCCTCAGTATGCAGGACCAACTACTGCCACAGCAAATGATCAAGCATTTAGATCCCTTATGAAAATGAAATGGCAACCAGCATTTAGAACAGTACCAGCATATTTTGAGAATGAAACTTATTTATTTTCTTTATCAAATTCAATTAAAGAAGCCTATAAAAAAGCTAAAACAAAACCAGATCATTTAGTAGTATCATATCATGGAGTTCCAGAGAGGTATTTAATGGCAGGTGACCCCTATCATTGTCAATGTCAAAAAACAACTAGATTACTTGCAGAAAGACTTAAATGGGACCAATCTCATTTTACTACAACTTTTCAATCAAAATTTGGACCTGAGAAGTGGGTTGGCCCTTCGACAGTTGATTATGTAGCTGATTTGGCAAAAAATGGTAAAAAAAACATAGCTATAATTGCTCCTGCTTTTTCATCTGATTGTGTAGAGACATTAGAGGAGATAAATGAAGAAATAGCAGAAAGTTTTTCAGATGCTGGTGGGGAAACGTTTCTTTACATCCCTTGTTTAAATGACAGGGATGATCATATCAAAGCACTCATAAATATTTTAGAGAATGAATTATCTGGGTGGCTTTAAACCTTACCTTAGTTTATATTTATTGAGAATTTTTATAAAGTAGTTAGGATCTAATCATATCTATTACTCACAGTACTATTGAAGATAAAAGAAACCATAAAATTAAGATAAATATTTCTGGTAAACTATTCATCAGAGAAAGCGCCAAGATTTCAGTATTTGATAGTGGATTCCTTTTAGGTGACGGTATTTGGGAGGGATTAAGGCTTCACAAAAATAAGTGGACTTTTTTTGAGGATCATGTTCGAAGAATGTTCGAAGCCCTAAAACTTGTTGAAATTAAATTAGAGCTTTCAGTCGATCAAATTTTGCAAGAACTAGAAAAGACAAGATTATCAAATGATATGTACACTGATGTATATGCTAGATTTATGGTTACTAGAGGAAAAAAATCAAAACCATTTCAACACCCTGACTTTTCTATTTATGGACCCACCTATGTAATAATTATGGAGCATTCAAAACCTTCCCTTAAAGTTTCTAAAAGAAATCTTAAATTAATTACAGTCCCGCAAGTAAGAGGACTCCCAATGACACAAGACCCTAAATTGAATAGTCATTCAAAACTCAACTGTGTATTGGCTTGTATTCAAGCAACTCGGGTAGGCGGTGACGAAGCATTAATGTTAGATCCCTATGGTTTTGTAAATACTACTAATTCTTGTAATTTTTTTATAGTTAAAGGCAAAGAAGTTTGGACCTCTACTGGTGATTACTGTATGAATGGTGTAACAAGACATAAAGTTATTAATCTTTGTAGAAATTTAGGTATCCCTATTTTTGAAAAAAACTTCACATTGTTAGATACTTACTCTGCAGATGAAATATTTTTGACTGGTACATTCGGTGGGTTAACTAAAGTTGATAGTATAGATGGTCATAGCATCTTTAACAAAAACGAAAATTCGATTTTACAAATATTAAAAAATGAATATCAAGGTCTAATTGAAAAATATTAAACGTATAGCAGTATGGTCTGGTCCAAGAAATTTATCAACTGCTCTAATGAGAAGTTTTGGTTCTAGAAATGATTTTGATATATTAGATGAACCATTTTATGCCTCTTATTTAAAAAAGACTGGAATTCAACATCCTATGTTTGACGAAATTATCAAGAGCCAGTCACCAGATTATAAAGAAGTATCTGAATATTGTAAAAATGGTTATTTCAAAAAGTCATATCAATATCAAAAACATATGACACATCATATGATCAATAATGATTATATAGATTTTGCCTTATCTCTCAAAAACGTTTTTTTAGTCAGGGAGCCAGTTTTAGTTCTAAAATCTTATAAGAAAAAAAATAAAACTTACGACTTTCAAGATTTAGGATTTGAACGACAATTTGATATATATAAATATCTTAAAGATAGATTAGGTTTAATTCCTATAGTAATAGATTCAAATGACTTACAAAATGATCCAGTTCGTATACTTAGAAAACTATGTGATGATTTAGAAATTCCTTATTGTGAATCAATGTTAAGATGGAAATCAGGCCCAAAAGCTTATGATGGAATTTGGGGAGAACACTGGTACAAAGAAATCAATAAAACGTCTGGATTTAGAACCAGAACTAATACTTATTCTTACAAAAAGGATGTTGAAAATTTTTCAAAAAAAGACAAAAACATAATAGATAAAGCAAATAGATATTACTTACAAATAATTGAAAAAAAAATATAAACTAAAATTTATTAACTTATTATGCTTTATTATTTGTTATTTCATCACCAGTTTTTTGATCAACGGTTTTCATAGATAAACGTACTTTCCCTCTATCATCAAAACCTATTAATTTAACTTTTACTTGTTGACCTTCCTTCAATAAATCCTTTGGATGTGCAACTCTTTCGGTAGAAATTTGGCTTACATGAACTAATCCATCTTTCTTACCAAAGAAATTTACAAAAGCTCCAAATTCCATGAGTTTAACAATTTTCCCATTATAAATTTTACCAACTTCCGGTTCATCAACAATAGATTTAATTAACTCTAAAGCTTTATTAATTTTATCAGAATCATTTGAAGCAATTTTAATTACTCCTTC
>CACBRT010000055.1 GCA_902541695.1 uncultured Alphaproteobacteria bacterium
TAACGGGGAGTAAAAATATGATTTTAAGAACTTTGATATTCTTGGGTTTATTTTTTGGTAACATGCTAAATGCGAGTAGTTATCCAGAAAGCGATGATCCAATTAAAGTAACAATCCAGGATTGGACTGGACAGCATTTTTCAACGCATGTTGCTGCCGGTCTTCTAAAAGAGATGGGATACAACGTAGAGATAGTTGTTTCAGACGCTATAACTCAGCATCCAGCAATTGCTTCTGGAAATATCAACCTTTCCACTGAAGTTTGGACTAATAATGTTGGTGATCTATATGATGGCTTGGTAGATAAAGGAGATATTGTTGTAGTTGGAGAACTAGGTCTTTCTCCAAAAGAGGGCTGGATTTATCCGCCATATATGGAAGAAAGATGTCCTGGTTTACCTAATTATAAAGCTCTTTATGAATGTGCTCAAGCATTTGGATCAGCTGAAACCTTTCCAAAAGGAAGATTAATTACTTATCCTGCAAGCTGGGGAACACGTTCAAGAGATATGGTTGCAAGTATTGAGATGCCTTTTGAGCCAATTCCAGGCGGTAGTGAAGGAGCGATGGTTGCGGAGCTTAAGTCTGCACTGGCTGCAGAAGAACCAGTAATAATGATGTTTTGGCAACCTCATTGGATATTTGCAGCATATGATTTTAATTGGGTAGAATGGAATCCAACTGATGGAAAATGTATTGAGGAGTCTCAAAAGAAAGACACAGCTTGTGGTTTTGAACAAGCTAAAGTTCAAAAAGTAGTGTCCAAAGGTTTTGCAGATAAGTGGCCCGCAGCTTATAAAATGTTTAATGCTATGAAATTAACTAATGCTGATGAAAATGCAGCGATCCTAGAAGTTGACGAAAAAGGTAGAAAAGTTGAAGAAGTTGCAGCTGAATGGATAGCCAATAATAAAAATGTTTGGAAAAATTGGATGAATTAATTTTTATTCATTTTGACTCGATATGCTGAGGAACTTATAGTTTCTCAGCATATTATTTCTGGATCTTTAAATGAAAAATAATGTTGAATTGTCTAAGCAAATAAAATTGTCATGTCGCAATGTATGGAAAGTTTATGGTAATAATTCAGATGGTTTTTTTTCAAACAACTCGTATTTTCAAGAAGACCCGTCAATTTTAAGTAAAAAAATTACAGAGCAAGGTCATATCGTTGCTAATGCTAACGTGAGTTTTGACGTTCACATCGGTGAAATTTTTGTGATAATGGGATTATCCGGATCAGGTAAATCAACAATTGTTCGTTGTCTTTCTCGTCTGATTGAACCCACTGTGGGTGAAATACTACTGGATGAAGAAAATCTTTTGGAAAAAAGTGAGAAAGAATTAATTGAAATAAGAAGGCACAAAATGGGTATGGTATTTCAAAATTTTGGACTCCTACCTCATTTAAATGTTATCCAGAATATTGCATTTCCGTTAAAATTACAAGGTTTAACAGAAAAAGATAGGCTTCAAAAAGCAGCAAGGGTTATCGAATTAGTAGGTCTTAACGGAAGAGAGAATAATTTTCCAATGGAATTATCAGGTGGTCAACAACAAAGAGTTGGTATAGCTAGATCACTTGCTGTAGAACCTGATGTTTGGTTTTTGGATGAACCTTTCTCTGCTTTGGATCCATTAATAAGAAAACAAATGCAGGATGAGTTTTTAAGAATACAATCCTTACAAAAAAAATCAGTAGTCTTTATAACCCATGACTTTCAAGAAGCTTTAAGAATTGCAGATAGAATGGCTATAATGAGGGACGGTCAAATAGTTCAGATTGGTAAGCCTGTAGATCTAATTCTAAATCCAAAAGACAATTATATCAGAGATTTTACCAAAGATGTACCATGGGAAAGTGTTCTAAAAGCTTCAGATATCATTGATAAAAGTCAGAAAATATTACAAAAAGCTAAAGAAGTTCCTTTTGACATGCCAGTTGCAAAGATGCTTTCGTTACTTTCTAAAAAATCTGTTGGAGTTGTAGTTGTGGATCAGGCTGGTAAAAAGCTTGGGATGGCAAATGCTCAGAGTTTCGTAACAGCCTTAGCAACAGCTGAAAATTAAATGATAATTTAACGGTTATGAAAAATAATATTTTTGAAAAGAACACTTTAACTTGGATAGGGATAATTTTTGTCACTTTGATTCTACTTATTTTTCAAGATAAGTTGGTTTGGGCATCAAAATACCCAAAAGAATTAATTTTTCCTTTTTCAGACTGGATAAATTTTTCAATGGAAAAGTTTATTGAGCAATTTGGTTGGTTTTTCTTAAGTATTTCTTGGTTGCTCAGTTGGCCAATAATTGGAGCGCAATGGCTATTACATAGTCTTCCTTGGGTTGTAGTAATTTTTTTAGTATGTTTCATAGCCTATCTATCTTCTGGTGTTAGATTAGCAATATTTACCTTGTCTGCTACCTTTTACATGGTTTTGATTGGATATTGGGAAGAAAGTATGAATACTTTGGCGTTGGTCATCATATCTGTTCCAATGGCAATATTTATTGGGTTTGGATTAGGAGTCTGGGGATTTTTTTCAAAAAGAGCAGAAAAAGTAATAATGCCAATATTAGATATATTTCAGACTGTACCTACTTTTGCATATTTATTACCAATTTTGCTGCTATTTGGATTTGGAACAGTAGTTGGTTTGATTGCGAGTATCCTATATTCTTTTCCACCTATGGTGAGAAATACGATACTAGGACTAAAAAGGGTCCCAGACCACATAATTGAATCTGCAATTATGTCAGGTGCAAACACCAAACAATTATTTTGGCAAGCAATGCTTCCTTCATGTAAAAAACAGATTCTTTTAGGAATAAATCAATCTACAATGGCAGCCTTAAGTATGGTTATTATTGCTGCAATTATTGGTGGGACAGCTGATATAGGTTGGGAAGTTTTATATTATATAAGAAAAGCTGAGGTAGGGCAGAGTTTAGTTGTAGGATTAGTAATTGCTTTGATGGCTATAATAATTGATAGAATTACTTCAGGATTTGCACTTAATTCTGATAAAGCGATAAAAGATTCACAATATTTAAGGAATATACGACTAAATTATTTAGGTTTTGCTATCCTTGTAAGCATATTATTATTTATGATTGCTAGTTTTTTTCAAGTATTGGCCGATTGGCCCTATAATTTCAGTATATGGGTATCAAGCTATATCAATGATTTTTTTGAAACTTTTGTTAAAACTTTTAAAACTCAAATTAAACTAGTAAAGACATACACTTTATTTTTTATTATGTTGCCAACAAAAATTGGTTTTCAACAAGCGGTAAGTCCTTTTACTTGGGGTTTTCAATTAGAAATGGTTCATAAGATATTTTATTTTATTTCTTTTATTATAGTTTCTCTTTGGTTTTTAAAAAATAAAAAGAATGAAATATTTATTTTCTTATTATTGTTAATGATTTTTCTATATTTTGGTTTAACTAATATGCCATGGCTTTCACTACTTTTGATTTATAGTTTTTTTGCATTTCGTGTAGGTGGTTATAAGCTAGCTTTAGGTACTTTTTTTGGCCTTGGATTTATTGTTGTTGTTGGAATGTGGCCAGAAGCTATGATTTCAATTTATCTTTGTGGAATAGCTGTGGTATTTTGTTTTATTGTAGGAACATCATTAGGTATATGGGCAGCACATAATTCAGTCGTATCTGCGATAGTTAGGCCTATAAATGATACTTTACAGACAATTCCATTATTTGTAATTTTAATTCCTTTTGTAATGCTTTTTAAAATTGGTGACTTTACTGGACTTTTAGCAATTATCATATACGCCATAGTCCCTTCAATTCGATATGCTGAAAATGGAATTAGAAATTTACCAAGTGAAGTTATCGATGCTTCAAAAATGATGGGATCAACAAAAATGCAATTGCTTTTTCTTGTTAAAATACCTCTTGCATTGCCTGTGATAATGTTAGGTTTAAATCAAACAATAATGTATGGAATTGCTATGTTAGTTATTGCTGCGTTGATTGGTACAAATGGTCTAGAGCAGATTGTATTTATTGGATTAACTGATGGTAATATGGGTAAAGGGTTCATAGCTGGAATATCTATGGCGATTATTGCAATGATTGTTGACCGAATTACAAAGACTATTAGTGAAAAAAGAAGTGAAGCACTAGGTTTATCAATTAAATAGAATTCAAAATTTAAAAATTAAATCTGAAAATTAAATTTATGGAAAAAAAAATAGATTCATTACCATTAACAAGTACTCATTGGGGGACATATAGAGCGAAGGTAACTAATGGAAGGGTTCAAGAACTTTATGGTTTTGAATATGATAATGATCCCTCTCCAATAGGCTCTGGGATAATTGATGTTCAGGACGGACCTACAAGAATTGCTAAACCATCTATAAGGAAAAGTTGGTTAGAAAATGGGCCTAATAGTCATAATCATTTAAGAGGTGTAGATCCATTTGTTGAAGTAACTTGGTCTGAAGCTGAAAAATTAGTTGCTAATGAGTTAAAAAGGGTATCGAATATTTTTGGAAATTCAGCAATTTTTGCTGGTTCCTATGGGTGGTCTAGTGCTGGAAGATTTCATCATACACAAAGTCAGTTACACCGATTTTTGAATTGTATTGGAGGGTATACTAAATCAAAATTTACATATAGTTTTGCTGCTGCAGAAACAGTTGTCCCCCACATTTTAGGGAGTTACAGAGCTTTCTTAGATACTTGTACGAGCTGGGAATCTATTAAGGAAAATACGGAACTTTTTGTTTGCTTTGGTGGCATACCTCTTAAAAATGGACAGATAAGCCAGGGGGGGACTGGTAATCATTTTCAGAAAAAAAAATTGCTTGAGGCCTTTAAATCAAGAACTAATTTTATAAATATTTCTCCTTTAAAGTCTGATTTAATAGATGAAGTGGATGGTAAGTGGATTGCACCTAGGCCTAATACTGATACTGCTTTAATGTTAGGATTGGCGCATACTTTATATGAATTTGATCTAGTGGACTTTGATTTTATTTCAAAATATACAGTAGGGTTTGAAGATTTTTTATCTTACTTATTAGGTGAAAAAGATGGAATACCTAAAAGTGCTAAGTGGGCCTCAGATATATGTGAAATTGAAACTGAGATAATAAAGAATCTGACTAAAGAAATGTCATATAAAAGGACGATGATATCTGTAAGTTGGTCCCTTACACGTCAAGATCATGGGGAGCAACCTTTTTGGATGGCCATAGCATTAAGTTGTATGTTGGGACAGATTGGTTTACCGGGTGGTGGGTTTGGTTTTGGTTATAGCGCTACCAATTTTATTGGTGGTAACTTTGTAATACCTCCTGCTGCTGCATTCCCACAAGGGATAAATCAGGTAAAAGACTTTATACCAGTTGCGAGAATTAGTGATTTATTGCTTCAGCCAGGAAAAAATTTTAAATTTGATGGAAATAATTATTCATATCCTGACACAAAAATAGTATATTGGGCAGGTGGAAATCCTTTTCATCATCATCAAGACTTAAGTTTATTAATGAAAGCCTGGCAAAAACCAGAAACTGTTATTTGTAATGAATGGTGTTGGAATTCTTTGGCTAAAAGATCAGACATAGTTCTACCATGTACTACCCCTTTAGAAAGAGAGGATTTAGCAATTACTCCCAGAGATCCATATATCA
>CACBRT010000056.1 GCA_902541695.1 uncultured Alphaproteobacteria bacterium
ATTGAATTAGAGCAAAGGTTCTACAACACTGTAGGTTTTGCAATTAAAAGAGTTCTTTCAAGTCTAAAAATAAACAGGCCAATTACCCTGAAAATAATAAATTTACTATACATACTTTTATTAAATAAGAAAAAGAGACTTCGACTAGAAAACAGGATATTTAACAAAACTAGAACAATAGAGTTATTCAACGAACATAACCATTATATGATTTATAGACTTAAACCTAAAGTTAGAGAAAAAGTAATTTAGATTTAAAGAAATGATTTAATGAGTAAGTAACGTTTTAACCGCAAAACACATTGACTATCCTTCTATCTGAACCAATCACTAAATTTAATCTAGAACTAGAAACCTTGTCTATAGTCAACTCCTGACTTTCACTTAAAACTCTGGTATCAGCTGGGTATTCCATTGCTGCTAGAGCAGTTTCTGGTTGACCTATTAGAAAACTAAGATTTTCTGCCAAACATTTTACATTTTTAGAAGACATATTTTCTTCTGATTCAATTCTTAAAGGAACAGGACCACCTTGACTAAAATCGTATTGACTATAATCACCCTGTATTGTGCTATTACATGATGTAAGAAAACAAAAGCATATAAAAATATATAAATTATTTTTCATAATAGTTTTAATTCCTTTCATTTTTTAAAAAATTTACAAATTATTTATTTAACCTATTTTCAATTAAATGACTTACAACACTAGGATCTGACAAAGTTGAAGTATCACCTAGATCCTCAAACTTATTTTCTGCAATTTTTCTCAATATCCTTCTCATTATTTTTCCAGATCTAGTTTTTGGAAGATTAGGAGACCATTGAATAAAATCCGGTTTTGCTATAGGACCAATTTCTTTTCTAACCCATAATTCTAAATCTTTAATTAAATCATTTGATGGGTTTTTTCCAACCATCAATGTTACAAAAGCGTAAATTCCTTGACCTTTTATCTTGTGTGGGTAACCAACAACAGCACTTTCAGAAACTAAAGGATGAGATACCAATGCACTTTCAATTTCAGCCGTACCCATTCTGTGTCCAGAAACATTAAGTACATCATCAACTCTTCCTGTAATCCAATAATATCCATCATTATCTCTTTTACAACCATCACCTGAAAAATAATAACCTTTGAAATCGCTAAAATAAGTTTTAATAAACCTTTCGTGGTTACCAAATACAGTTCTCATTTGACCAGGCCAACTATCCTCAAAAGCAAGCACACCCTCTACATTATTACCCAATAATTTTTTGCCTGTTTTAGGATCTATTATAACTGGTTTAATCCCAAAAAAAGGTTTAGTAGCAGATCCAGGCTTGGTGGGTGTTGCACCTGGAAAAGGAGAAATAAGAATTCCACCAGTTTCAGTTTGCCACCAGGTATCTACTATTGGACACTTACCTTTCCCTACTACCTTATAATACCACTCCCATGCTTCTGGATTAATAGGTTCACCAACTGTACCTAAAATTCTTAAACTTGATAGATCGCTATTATTAACAAAATCATCACCTTGCCCCATTAATGCTCTAATTGCTGTAGGAGCTGTATAAAATTGATTGACTTTATGTTTTTCACATACTTGCCAAAATCTTGAACAATCTGGATATGTTGGAACACCTTCAAACATTAAAGTAGTTGCTCCATTTGATAAAGGTCCATAAACGATATAACTGTGTCCAGTAATCCAACCAACATCTGCAGTACACCAATAAATATCATCTTTGTGATAATCAAAAATGTAATTATGTGTTAATGATGCATAAACTATATAACCACCACTTGAGTGTTGCACTCCTTTAGGCTTCCCAGTAGAGCCAGAAGTGTATAGAATAAATAAAGGATCTTCTGCAGACATTTCTTCTGGAGTATTAGTTTTACTAACTGTATTAATCAATTTATTATATGAAAAATCTCTGTCTTCTTTCATATATACATTTCCACCAGTTCGCTGTACTACCAGTGTTTTAACATCACCTGAGATTTTAAGAGCTTTATCAACATTTTCTTTTAAAGGTATAAGCTTTCCCCCTCTAGGTGCTTCATCAGCTGTTACAATTAAACTAGCACCACAATCAATTATCCTACTTGAAAGAGCCTCTGGCGAAAAGCCTCCAAAAACAACAGAGTGAACTGCACCTATCCTTGCACATGCTAGCATAGCATATGCAGCCTCAGGTATCATTGGCATATACAGAACTACTCTATCCCCCTTTTCTACTCCTAATTTTTTATAAATGTTAGATAGACGACAAACATTCTCATGAAGTTCTCCAAAGGTTATTTTTTTTGATAAACTTGGCTCATCTGATTCCCAAATTATTGCAAATTTATGCTTATTGTCTTTAAGATGTCGATCAATACAGTTATAACTAATATTTAATGTTCCATCTTCATACCAATTAATAGACACATTATCGTACGAAAAAGAAGTATTCTTTACTTTTGTGAAAGGATTAATCCAATCAATTCTATTTCCCATCCTTCCCCAAAACTTTTCTGGACTAGAGATTGATTCCTCATACATTTCATTATATTTATTTTCGTCAATTTTAAACGTTTTGGAATTTTCTAAATTGGGATAATAAATCTTTTTATCCATAATATTTTACTTTCTTTATTTCAATTCAATAATTAATACTATGTAGTTGAAAATACTATCATCTATCAAATAACAGAAGCTACCGAAGAAGAAAAATATTCAATTTGACTTTTGTTTAACCCAGCAATATTTATTCTAGAATCCCCTACCATATATATACCAAATCCTTTTCTCAATTCTTCAACTTGAGTTATTGATAGGCCCATAAGTGAAAACATTCCTTTATGCCTTTCTATAAAATCAAATCTATTAGAATTAGTTGTCATTCTTAAAGACGCAGATAATAACTTTCTAAGCTCGAGCATATTATCTCTCATACCATTTAATTCTTTTTCCCATAATTTTTTTAACCCCATACTTTCAGGGGTATCACCTCTCAAAATAATATCAACAATAGATGCACCATAATCTGGAGGAAAAGAAAAAGTTACCCTATTGAATGATTTTAAATTATCTTCAGCAATTTTACGATTTTCTTTGTCAGAAATTACTATTAAAGATGCTCCCACTCTTTCTCTATATAAGCCAAAGTTCTTGGAACAAGAAACACCAATACACAACTCTGGTAATTTAGAAGCCATATGTTGAACACCTAGGACATCTTCATTAATTCCATCACCAAAACCTTGATAAGCTAAGTCAATAAGAGGAAGAATATTTTTTTTCTCACAGAGTTTAGTAAGCTCCAACCAATGTTCTAAATTTAAATTAGCACCAGTTGGATTATGACAACAACCATGCAAAAGTAAGACATCTCCATAATTCATTTTTTCTAGATCAGACATCATTCTAGAAAAATTTACTTCACAAGTTTTATGGTCAAAATAATTATAACTACTAAATTGCATTCCTAAATGTTTTAAAATGGCTGCATGATTCGGCCATGACGGAGAAGAAATCCAAATTTGATTTTCATTTTCCATAGATCTTATTAAAAGTAATAGTTGATGAAAAGCCCCTGTTCCACCTGGAGCTTGAGCACCTATAATTCGATTGTTGTCAACAACATCAGCTAAGACTAACTCACTTATCTTATCAATAAAACCCAAGTTTCCTGACAAACCTACATAGCTTTTAGTTTTTTGTGTATCATTAAGTATAGCTGTGGCTTTTTTGACTGAATCCATAATAGGAGTTTGACCAACATTATTTTTGTAAACGCCAACACCTAAGTCAATTTTTGTGTCTCTTTTGTCTGCTTTAAACAATGACATCAGAGCCATAATTTTATCTTCAGGTTGTATCTTTAAATTTTCAAACATGTTTAATAAAACTATTAATTATCTAAAAAAATCAAATGCATTTCATTTTAAACTTCCCCATTCACACCATGAACCATCATAGAGTGAGATTCTTTTTACATCCAAATCTTTGAAGGTAACATAAAGAATTGCAGCAGTTACTCCTGAACCACAAGTAGTAATTAAATGTTTTTTTAAGTCAATACCAAGTTGTTTAATTTTATCTTTTAGTGCTTCATTAGACTTTAAAGTAAAATCAGGATTTAACACATCCCCATAATAAAAGTTTATAGAACCAGGTATATTGCCACTTCTTAAACCTTTTCTAGGCTCTTTTTGAATGCCCTTAAACCTTTCTGAAGATCTAGCATCTATAATTTGTATATCCTTTGAATTCAAAGATTTTGCAACAAAATCTTTTGAAACTATCAAGTTTTTTTCATAGGTCAAATCTAATTTATAAGGCTTAAATTTTGGAATTTCTTTGTTAGTTGGTTTATTTTCTTTTATCCATTTAGGGAGACCCCCATCCAAGATAAAAACATTATGAAATCCATATAAATGCATCAACCATAATAATCTTGGTGAAGAAAATAATCCCAATCCATCATAAACAATTATGCTCTGATCAGGTGTTATTCCAAAAATTTCAAATCTATCAGCAAACTCTTTTTCATTAATCGCCATATGAGGAAATTTTGAGTTCATATTTGAAAAGTAATCTAAATCAAAAAAGCTTGCTCCAGGAATATGTTTATTTTTAAACTCATTAAAACCAGACCTTTTAACATGAGGTAAGTACCAACTTGCATCTAAAATTCTTATTTTAGGATTATCTAATCTTTCATAAAGCCAATTTGTAGAGACAAAGTATTTATTATCACATGAATTCATAATTTTAAAATATCTCAATTCAAAGTAGCAAATGTATTTTAAGCATCTATTAATTTTTCAGCTTTATCCAAATCAACACTGACAAGTTGGCTTACCCCTTTCTCTGCCATAGTAACACCATATAAACGATTCATTTTAGACATTGTGATTGGATTATGTGTAATAATAATAAATCTCGTATTCGTACGAGCATTAATATTATCAAGAAGATTACAGAACCTAACAATATTAGCATCATCTAGAGGTGCATCTACCTCGTCTAAAACGCAAATAGGGCTAGGCTTCACCATAAAGACTGCAAAAATCAATGAGATAGCAGCTAGAGTTTGTTCACCACCAGAAAGCAATGCTAAATTTGATAATTTTTTTCCTGGAGGTTGACACATAATCTCTAATCCAGCTTCAAGAGGATCATCACTTTCAACAAGAAGTAAGTTACTTTTTCCACCACCAAATAAATTATTAAATAAGTTTTTAAAATTATTGTTAACATCATCAAAAGCTTTTAATAACTTTTTTCTTCCTTCTTTATTAAGATTTGATATTGCGTTTCTAAGTTTTTTTATGGCAATCTCAAG
>CACBRT010000057.1 GCA_902541695.1 uncultured Alphaproteobacteria bacterium
CTGGCGCACAAGGTGAACATAAAATTAGTAGAGGCTATTTACCAAGTTTTGTATACTCCTTACACTGGTTTTCAAATGTGTCTTTTGGAAATGCTGTTGCTGATTATTTAAAACAAGAAGAAAAAGTAATTAATGAAGAATATGAAATATTAATGAAAACAAGCCCTTTCAAAAATTTTGAGGAGAACAAATTTGGCTGAAAAATTAAATAAAATAGACAAAGAAAAATTTATTAATGAACAAACTGAAAATGGTTGGGAGTATATAGAAGAAAAAGATTGTATTTATAAGAAATTTGAATTTCAAAATTTCATAGAAGCATTTTCTTGGATGACAAAAGTTGCAATTTTTGCTGAAAAAATTAATCATCACCCTGAGTGGTTTAATGTCTATAAAACTGTTGAAGTTACTCTCAAAACACACGATGTTAACTCACTAAGTAATTTAGATGAAAAAATGGCTAAAAAAATGGATAGTTATGTTTAAATAAATTTTTTAAATCAATGATTTAATTTTTTATATAATTAAACACATTTTGTCCTGAAGTTATTTTACAAACACCTCTTTTTGTCTCAAGGAATAATTTTTCAACGGTTAGGTTATTTAAAATCATACTAAATCTCTTTGATCTATTTATAAAACCAACATCTAAATCATTAAATGATAATTCCATCTTTGTTACTAAGTTTCCAACTGGATCAGCTAAGAAATTTAAACCTTTATTTGTTATACCATTTTTTTCAGCCCAAATCTTTGTAACGTGAATGTCATTTACCACTAAACAATAAATGTCATCAATACCATTTGTTTTAAAATTTTTTATTTGATCAATAATACTAGGAATATGATAATTTGAACATGTAGGTGTAAAAGCACCAGGCATACCGAATAAAATTACTTTTTTGTTTAAAAATAAATGATTTGTAATCACTTCCTGCATTATTCCATTTGTGAATAAAAATAGTTTGCTTTTAGGTAATTTGTCACCGATCTTTATCATTTATTTTTTCCACTAGTTGATATTTTTTTTTTCTTATATATTAATTCATATAGAAGATTATGTTTAATTAAGTAATACATGCCAGATATAATTGCAATTGGTGGTGGTCAAGCTAGTTTTTCCTTTGTGAATAAATTAAGGTCTCTTGGTTGTAATAAGTCAATTACTATTATCTGTTCAGAGAATTTTTTACCATATCAAAGGCCGCCATTGTCTAAAAAGTTTTTAGCAGGGGAATTTGAAAAAAATCGTTTATTATTTCGAACTAAAAATTTTTATAATGAAAATAAAATAAACACTATTATAGGACAACGCGTAGTAAAAATTGATAGAAAACAAAATAAAATTTTTCTAGATAGTGGTAGATTTTTAAAATACAAAATTCTGTTTTTAGGTCTTGGGTCAAAACCTCGCTTACTTAAAACAGATAATAAAATAATATCTAATATATTTTATATAAGAAATATTGAAAACGTTGAATTATTTGCCAATGAATTTCAATACAAAAAAAAATTATTAATTTTAGGTGGTGGTTACATAGGTTTAGAGGTTGCTGCTGTTGCAAGAAAAATGGGAATTGATGTTACTATAATAGAAACTCAAAAAAGAATTTTAAATAGATCTACCTCCAAATTTGTTTCAAATTATTTAAAAAAAATTCATAAACAAAATGGTGTATATGTAAAAGAAGATACATCTGTTAAAAAATTTATGATTAAAGGTAATAAATTTTTTGGTGTTTTGACAGAAGAAAATGAGGAAATTATAGCTGACTTTTTATTAATAGGTATTGGAGCTGAACCAAATACTAAAATTGCAAGTGATGCTGGTTTAACAATTAATAATGGAATTAGAATAAATGAACACTGTATGACAGACGATCCTAGAATTCTAGCAGCAGGAGATTGTGTAAGTTTTAAATACAACGAAGAATTTATCAGACTAGAATCTGTTGGAAATGCTATAGAACAGTCAGAGGTAGCTGCTGAAAATGTATTTGGAATAAAACGTAAATATAGACCTGTTCCGTGGTTCTGGTCAGATCAATATGATTATAAGCTTCAAACTGCAGGTTTAAATACTGGTTTTACAAATGTATTTCATAGGATGGACAAAAATAAAAACTCTTTCTGGTATTATAAAGATAATAAATTTATTTCAGTAGATGCTATTAATGATCCAATAAGTTATATGATCGGCAAAAAAATGCTAGAAATGAACAAGACTCCAGACCCTAATGAAATTTCCTCATCCAATAATGATTTAAAAAGAATTCTTAGAGAAATGAGATGAGAGTGATAGGGGGTAAATGGAAAAGTAGAAAAATAAATAGTCTTTATAAAGTCTCCTATAACCCTTTTATTCGTCCCACTACTGACAGAGTAAAAGAAAACATTTTTAATATTTTAGAAAATTTGGAAGCTGGCAACCCAATTTTAGGTGCAAGAGTTTTGGATATTTTTTGCGGTACTGGTGCTATGGGTATAGAAGCAATTTCCAGAGGCGCATCTTTTTGTAGTTTTATTGATTATTCATTCATTTCAAAGCAAATAACAGAAGAAAATATAAATATTCTTTGTTGTAAAAACGAAACAAAATTTTTATTAAGAAATTCATTGAATTTAGGTGTTTGTCCTTATGAAAAGAATAATCTTATTTTTTTAGATCCTCCCTATAAAAAAAATCTTTTATCAAAAACCATAAAAAATTTATGTAAGTTTGGTTGGATAGATAAAAAAGCAATTTTAATTGTAGAAAAAGATAAAGATGAAGAATTCAATATTAAACTTCAATTAATTGACAAGAGAATTTATGGAAATACCGAAATTTTATTTTTAAAATTTTAGACAGCTTGATAAAGTTATTTACTTTGATAAAAGTAACATATTGGATTAATATATTATTAAAGGATTAAGTTTGGATAGTAAATACACAGATTTTGGTTTTTCAAGAGTTAAATATGAAGATAAACCTAACTTAGTCAAAAACCTTTTTGAAAATGTTTCTTCGCGATATGATTTAATGAACGATTTTATGAGTCTGGGAATTCATAGAATTTGGAAAGAACTAATGCTTGATTGGCTTGCTCCAAGAAGTGGACAATCTTTGGTTGATGTAGCTGGAGGTACAGGAGATATAGCTTTTGATTTTATTAAAAGAGGAAAAAAAGATATCAATGCAACTATTTTAGATCTAACAGAATCTATGATGGTAGAAGGTCAAAAAAAAACTATTGACCTAAATAATAACTCAAAAATTAATTGGGTTTGTGGGGATGCTATGTATATGCCCTTTAATAATAATTTGTTTGATGTTTATACTATTTCTTTTGGAATAAGAAATGTTACTGATATTTCAAAAACTTTGTCTGAAGCATATCGAGTTCTAAAACCTGGGGGAAGATTAATGATACTTGAATTTTCTTCTGTAAACAATGAATTGATAAATTGGTTTTATGATAAATATTCTTTTAATATAATTCCAATGCTAGGTGAAATCATAGCTAATGATAGACAAAGTTACTTATATTTAGTTGAAAGCATCAGAAAATTTCCAGATCAGGATACATTTTCTCAGTTAATTATTGATGAAGGATTTAAAAAAGTAAAATACAGAGATCTTACATTTGGAATTGCTGCTCTACATTCTGCTTGGAAAATTTAAATGAGGGGTCCTCATAATATTTGGAGGTTGGTAAGAACGGGGGCCACTTTTGAGCGTTCTGGTGCTATGGCGATTGCAATGGATGCTTTGGAAGCTCCAAAATCGATAAGAATGCCTATTCGCTTATTAGTATGGCCATTTAAATTTCTTGGTTTGAAAGGTGAAAAAAAATATTCTCCAGTATTAAGAGCATTAATTGCTTTAGGACCAGCTTATATTAAATTTGGGCAATTATTATCTACAAGACCTGACGTTGTTGGCAACGATTTGGCTAACGAATTAAGAATATTACAAGATGCCCTTCCTGCTTTTGATCAAAAAGACTCGATCAATGCCATTGAAAACGAACTTAATATAAAGATTGAAAAGGTTTTTTTAGACTTCCAAAAACCAGTTGCTGCTGCCTCATTAGCTCAAGTTCATAAAGCAATTTTAAAATCAACAAAACAAGAAGTAGCAGTAAAAGTTCTTAGACCAGGTATAGAAAAAGCTTTTTTGAAAGATATTGATGCTTTTTATTTTATTGCCAGATTTATTGAATTATTGTCCCCAGCATCAAGAAGATTAAAACCTTTAGAAGTGATTAAATATTTTGAAGGAATTGTTAGAGCTGAAATTGATTTAAGAATGGAAAGCGCCGCTGCAGCAGAATTTTATTTTAATACAAAAGACGACAAAAAATTTAAAGTGCCAAAAGTTATTTGGGATTTATCTAGTAGGCGTGTTATGACTACTGAATGGGTTGAAGGTATATCTTTAGGTGATCTTGATTTACTTTATAAAAAAGGAGTTGACCTAAAAAAACTTTCTGAATTAATAATTCAATCTTTTTTAAATAACGCACTTAGAGATGGTTTTTTTCATGCTGATATGCATCAAGGTAATTTAAGATCCGGAATAAATGGGGAATTGATAGTTTTAGATTTTGGAATTATGGGTCGAATAGATTTATATACTAGAAGGATCTATGCGCAAATTTTGAATGGATTTATAAATAAAAATTATAGAAAAGTTGCCGAAGTTCATTTTGAAGCAGGATATATAAGCTTTGACCAAGATATTGATAAATTTGCTCAAGCTCTTCGTTCGGTTGGAGAACCGATTTTTGGTATGGAAGCAAGTAAAATTTCAATTGCAAAATTACTAGGACATCTTTTTGAAGTCACAGAACGTTTTGGTATGCAGGTTAGGACTGAGCTACTCTTATTGCAACGAACTATGGTTGTAGTAGAAGGCGTTGGAAGGAGTTTAAATCCAAGTCTGAATATGTGGGAAGTTGCTAGACCAGTCGTAGAAACATATATTAAAGAAAACCTAGGGCCAAAAGCAGTCATAAGAGATATTGCAGAAAGTGCTAAAGCGATAGTTAAATTTGGTCCGCACGCTCCATATCTTATAGAGAAGTCTTTACGTAATGCTTTAGATTTTAAACCTATAAAGCCTCATAAAAGAAGATTACCTGCTCTGTTAGGAGGAATCGTTTTAGGATTAATTTTAGGAATTATTAGCATTTTACTTATATTTCTTTGGTTCGATTAAGTGTTATATATTTAAATTATTGTTCTATTGTTGAACTATATAAAGTAGCCTTATTTGTGCTATTAAGTTATGCTCCAGAAACTCCACTAATTTTTAAATTATTGTATTAAGATTTA
>CACBRT010000058.1 GCA_902541695.1 uncultured Alphaproteobacteria bacterium
GATTGCTTGGATGCCAGGAGGATTAGCTGTTTCAACTGTTTTTGCCACAGCAGGGTTTGCCGCTGTTTCAGGTGCTTCTGTAGCAACTGCTGCAGTTTTTGCTCGAATAGCTATACCTGAGATGCTAAAAATAGGTTATAACAAGAAATTTGCCGCTGGTGTTGTTGCTGCTGGAGGAACTCTTGCGTCTTTAATTCCACCTTCCGCCATCTTAGTTATCTATGCTATAATTGTAGAACAAGATGTTGGAAAATTACTTTTAGCTGGTTTTATTCCTGGTGCAGTTTCTTCCATTGTTTATGGGTTATTAATTGTTTGCATAGCTAGCTATTTCAAAAATGTTGGACCCCCAGTTAGTGGATTTACCTGGAAAGAACGCTTTGAAAGTCTTGCTCCTGCATTTCCAATAGTAGCAGTAATTATTATAATTATTTTCTTTGTTTATAATCCATTTGGGGATGCTTGGGGAACACCTACCGAAGGAGGTGCCATTGGTGCTTTTATTATATTTGTAATGGCGCTTTACAGGGGCATGAGATTTAAGCAACTTAAGGATGCATTACTAGAGACTGGGAAGTTAACAATAATGATATTCACAATAATATGGGGTGTATTGATTTATGTTAGGTTCTTAGGTTTTGCCGAGTTGCCTGAGGCTTTTGCTTCTTGGATAACTTCTCTTGATATGGCTCCTATTCTGATTCTTATTTGTATTCTTCTTGGATATGCCTTACTTGGCATGTTTATGGATGCTATTGGAATGTTACTTTTAACTCTACCAGTTGTATATCCAGCTGTAATGGCATTAAATGGAGGTGAAGCTGTATCAGCTGCTGATAGTGCTTTCGGCATGTCTGGCTCTATGTGTGCAATTTGGTTTGGTATACTTGTTGTTAAGATGGCTGAATTTTGTTTAATAACACCTCCAATTGGATTAAACTGTTTTGTTGTTGCGGGTGTACGGGATGATTTAAGTGTTCAAGACGTTTTTAAGGGCGTAACTCCTTTTTTTATAGCTGATGGATTTACAATTGCAATTTTGATTTCATTTCCTGCCATTGTTCTTTGGTTGCCATCGCTTGTATAAGAGATCTCCTTACTAATATATACTATCAATAATCGTAAGCATTAAAATGTATTTTTTTTTTTAATTAAGAATTGATACTCAACATGTTCAAGGACATTAAAAAAGTGAATATTCTGTACAAAAGTGACACTCTCATGTGACTATGGGATTTAGTTATTAGATAAAATACTTATTATAAATAAAGAGTTTATAAATACTTATATTCAAATAAAGAATGATTAATTATGTTGTTTATTTCATTTTATTTATTATAGGCAATATTGCTTCTACATTAATTTTAGGTTTGTCAATATTTGTCACAAGTGTAATAAAATATTCTTCGCTTCCAAAAGACGATAGTCTATCAATAATTGATTGCTCGTCGATTGCCATCCAATGGCAGAAGAAAAAATCACCTTTTCCTATAAAAAATTGCATAGGAATTGCAAAATCATCAGAGTTTAATTTATCAAAATTATTTTCATTAATAATATTTCTATTTTTTAATAAATTTAAAAATGTTTGTTTGTGTTCTTGACTTTCATTGTCAAACCAGTCGGAGTTTTTTTTTCTATTTTTTCTTTCTGAAAAAAATTTTCTTTTTAAAATATTTGTATGAAAAGTATGGGTAGCAATAAAATGTTTCATTTGTTTGTTTTATTAATTTTTCTAAGATCTAAAATAAAGACACACTTATTAAAAATTTAATAACTTTTCTTATTGTGAATATTATGAGATAAAAAATAAAAGAAATAAATTTTTCATTTTTTTCATGAAGGACTAAATTTGTTTGATACAAAAATTGCAATTGTATTGTTAAATTCTCTTCAAATCTGGCAAAAGCTTAATGTTACTTCCTTTTTGACTAGCGGAATAATTGGCGATAATCCATCATTAGTTGGAGATTCATATAAAGATAATTCAGATTATTATTATTTGCCCTTAAATCGTCAGCCAGTTATTATTTTAGAGGCTGATTTGAATAACTTAAAAAAAAATTCATCTTCGAATAATTAATAAATCCCTAAAATGTTCTATTTATATTAATGATATGTTTTCATCAGGACATGATGAAGCAAACAGGAAAACGGTACAACAATATAAGAGTTTAGAATTACCACTTGTCGGATTAGCTATTAGAGAAAAGAAAAATATTGTGGATAAAATAACAAAAGGTTCAAAGCTTCATATCTAAAATGAATTATTAAATACTATGGTTTAATAGATTTTAAATTATTAAATAGGACTAAATAGGATAAAATTATGAAAATTTTAATTCTTGGTGCTGGGGCAATTGGGGGTTTTTTTGGAGCTCATTTGATTAAATCAGGAGCAAACGTAACTTTTTTAGTGAGGGAAAAAAGGAAAGATAATTTAAAAAAAATTGGTCTCAATATTTTAGGTATTAATGGACAATTTAAAGTTAATCCTAAATTTTTAGACAAAAAATTATCTGGTCAACACTTTGATGTGATTATTCTTACAAATAAATCTTATGATCTCATCGAAGCAATAAAAGAAATTAAACCTTATGTAGATAAGTCAGTTGTTATTCCTCTTCTAAATGGAATGGCTCATTTCGATATTTTGGATAATGAATTTGATAAAGAAAGGGTATTTGGAGGTACAGCATATATATCAACTGCAATAAATGATGATGGTTCAATACAACAAATTACTTCAAGAGCTAGTTTGAATTTTGGTCTAAGAACAAAAAAAAAATTTTAATATCGCTAACGATTTCTATGAAATTTGTAAAGAATCTTCTTTTGAATGTAATTTTTCTGATAATATAGAATTAGATCTTTGGAGAAAATATGTGTTAATCGGTACTACTGCCGCGAGTACTGTACTTTTTCAAAAACCACTAGGAAAGATTAGCAGTACAATCTATGGAAAAAGTTTGATTAAAAAAATACACGAACAGTGCACAAATGTTGTTTTAAAAAAAGGTTATGATATTGGAACTGAAGCCAAAGAATATAATCTACAATTAATTACTGAGAAAGGCTCTCTTTTAAAAGCTTCAATGCTGCGAGACTTTGAAGCTGGAAAACAAACTGAATGTGAGCATATCCTGGGATATTTAATAGAATTAGCTAAAGAAAAAAATGTTGAATGTGACTTAATAAAGGCTGCTCATACTAGAATACAGGTTGGCTTATAAAATTTTGTTATATTAGCTAAACTTTTTTTTGCTTATATCAAATCAAAGATGTAATAAGTCAAGAAATTGAAAGAGTGAACATAACATTCATTCCTTAGATAAAGTATTTAGGGAAGGGTGATTGAAGGAAGATATAGTCCACTCATTTCAATTAATTAGTTTTAGTTTGATAGACAAACCTATTTAGAGCTTTTTAAGTATAAATGCTAAGTTATTAGCAGGCATTTTTTCAGTACTAATGTGAACTAATCCTGCTTCTTTAAACAAATTTAACATATCTGCATCATTTTTGTACCCCAAATCAGGGTTTGTATTAATTAAGCTGTGATGAAACTCAATATCATTCTTGGTTGTAAGCTTTCCACTTCGCATAAACGGTCCATAAATAATTGCATATCCATTTGAGGACATCGCTTTTGGCATTTCATTAACTAAAATTTTAGTTTCCTTGATACCAATTAAATGTAGTAAGTTCACTAAGAGAATAAGGTCTTGACAAAGGTGCTCTTTAGCCCAACCCTCTTTTGTTGCATCTAACAAACAAGGAGTTTTTAGGTTTGTCAAATGTTGATCATTACTCCAGCAGATAATACTTTTAAGACGAGATTTTTCTACATCTGAAGGTTGCCATTTAAGATGAGGCAAAGCAGAGGCCAGTTTTACAACATGCTGACCGGTACCGCTAGCTATCTCCAGTGCATTTCCTGGTTGGGTTACAGTCTTTTTTACTAATTTGACAATAGATTCAGCATTTCTAACTGCAGAAGGTGCATAAAGACGATCGTCGCAATTGTAATTTACGATTTTTACTTTTTTTGGAAGATTTTGATTTTTTTTCATTTTAAATGAAATTTAAAATTCTTTTTGAGTTTTAAAAAAGTCCCAATCGCTTTATAATTATTCAATTGGAAAATTAGGCATTGAATCAAAGGCTGATTTAAGGGCTTTACTCCACCCATTAGAAATTTTTGAGTAGTATTTGTTATCTGCCTCTATTCTTTTTATTCTACCTTCTTTAAAAGAATTAGCTTTATAGATATGAAGATCCAATGGAAAACCAACTGATAAATTTGCTTTTACAGTGGAGTCAAAGGATAATAACATCAATTTAACTGCATCTGAAAAACCCATGTCATAATCATATCCTCTTACTAGAATTGGCTTACCATACTTTGTTTCTCCAATCTGGAAAAAAGGGTTATCTTGAGAAACTTCAATAAAATTGCCCTCAGGATAAATTAAAAATATACGAGGTTCTCCCCCTTTTATTTGACCACCAATTATGATTGTTGCATCGAAAGATGAATCTGCCCTTTGTCCACCACTAGAATTACTTTCTATTATTTTCTTAAGTTTTTTACCAACAAACTTTGAGGCTTCATACATTGTAGGTTGGCTGAACAATTCTAAAGCTCTAGAATTATCACTTACATTTCTACCATTTAGTTCACTTACAAGAGCTTGTGTTGTTGCTAAATTCCCCGCAGTTAAAATAGTGATTGAAGCTTTATTATTTTTTGTCCAAGTAAACATTTTTTTATAAGAAGAAATATTATCAACACCAGAATTTGTCCTTGTATCTGACATAAATATTAATCCATCACTTATTTTCATTCCAAGACAATAGGTCATTTAAATATTTTTACCTTTATTGTTGTACACTTACAGATACATTTAAATCAGTATTTTTACCATCTAATTGTAATC
>CACBRT010000059.1 GCA_902541695.1 uncultured Alphaproteobacteria bacterium
ATAAAAATAATATTGAACAGAATCAGAGACTAAATGATTTAACAATTCTTGAATTTGAAAATGAGGATATTGTTGTTAAACAAGAAAATAAGCCTATCAATGTTGAAAAGTTAACTTTGGATAGAATCAAGTATTCAGAAAATGGAACAGCAATTTTATTTGGTAGAGCAAGAGCTAATATGAATATACTCGTTTACCTTGATAATAGTTTCCAAACTAAAACTAAACCTAGTTTAGACGGAGGTTGGACACTAGATTTGGGTGTTATTAAGCCTGGAATATACCAGCTCAGGATTGACGAAACTACAGCTAATGGTGAAGTAAAATTTAGAATTGAAACACCATTTAAGCAGGAAACTAAAGATTTGCTAGATACAATGTTTACTCAAGCCATAACCGTACAACCAGGTAATAGTCTATGGCGAATTGCTAGGCGAATTTATGGCAGAGGTATCATGTACATTGACATATATAACAAAAATAGTCACTTAATCAAAGATCCAAATTTAATTTATCCAGGTCAAATATTTTCACTTTTAGATTAGATAATTTAAGTTTGATTTAGTCTTTTTTTCACTTACTATATTCTCGTATTTAAATATTCAGCTATGAATTTTGAAATCATAAAAAATATTATTCCGTTCCTATGGCCTTCAAATAATAAAAGCTTCAGGGTTAGAGTTGCATTCTCATTTTTATCATTAATTTTATCAAAAATTTTTACTGTTTTAATCCCAATAAGTTTAATTTGGGTTGTTGATTCATTTGAAATTGAGACTGATAAAACTGATGAAATAATTTTATTTTTTTTTGGAACCTTTACTTTAGTAATGTTATATATTCTTTTTAGAGTATTAAGTATAGGTTTCACTCAATTAAGAGATGCAGTTTTTGCTTTAGTTGGACAAAATGCTTTACGATTAATTGCTATTAAAGCATTTAGACACATACACTCTTTATCTTTAAATTATCACCTTTCTAGAAAGACTGGTGCTATAAGTAGGATTGTTGAAAGAGGTATAATTTCGACGGAATTTCTACTCAGATTTTTATTTTTCAATATTATACCCTTAGTTTTTGAATTTATTTTAGTTGTTTTTATATTAGTTTTGAAATTTGATATATTTTATACTTTGATTGTTTCTGTATGCCTTTTTCTCTACCTATATTTTACATATAAAGTAACAGAATGGCGAGTATTGATTAGAAAAAAAATGAATGAATATGATTCTGAATCTAATCAAAAAGCAATTGATGGTCTTTTAAATTACGAAACAGTGAAATATTTTAGTGCGGTGGAATATGAAATACAACGTTTTGATAATTCGCGTCAAAAATATCAAAAAGCTGCAGTAAAAACGAGCGTTTTCTAAATTTTGGCCAAGCTTTGATTATAAATCTCGGACTTTTTTTTATTATGATTTTGTCTATTAATGAAGTTAAAAATGGAAACTTAAGCTTAGGCTCTTTTGTTGGATTAAATGCTATAATTATTCAACTAAGTATGCCCTTAAACTTTCTTGGGACAGTATATAGAGAAATTAGACAGGCTTTGGTTGATTTAGAAGCATTATTTAAAATTTTTGCTCAGGAAATTGAAGTTAAAGAGAAAAAAAATGCTATAAATTTGATGATAAATAAATGTGACATCACATTTGAAAATGTTCATTTTTTTTATAAATCACAAAAACCAGTTCTTAATAATTTTTCATTAAAAATTTCTAGAGGTGAGAATGTCGCTATTGTTGGTCAAACTGGAAGTGGAAAATCTACAATAGGAAGATTACTGTTTAGGTTTTATGATCCCGTAAAGGGTCGAATAATGATTGATGGACAATTACTAACTAATGTAACTTTGAAATCAATACAACAAAATATAGGTATTGTACCCCAGGATACAGTTTTATTTAACGACACCATTTTACATAATATCCAGTATGGAAATCCACAAGCTTCTGAAAGTCAAATTCAATCAGCTATAAAATCAGCGTGTATTGATGATTTTATAAATTCTCTTCCAGATGGATATCATACAATAGTAGGAGAAAGGGGTTTGAAACTTTCAGGTGGCGAAAAACAAAGAATTGGAATTGCTCGCACAATTTTAAAGGATGCTCCAATTCTTTTATTAGACGAAGCCACTTCCTCATTAGACTATACAACTGAGAAAAATATACTTTCAAATTTAAAAAAAGAAAAAAATAATTCTTCGATGATTATTATTTCACATAGATTATCTGCAATTACAGATATTGATAAAATTATTTTTTTAAAATCTGGTACCATTATTGAGGAAGGTACACATTCGGATCTTATGAATGCTAAGGGTGAATATTTTAATTTATGGAAAAATCAAGAGGTCGACGATTTGATATAATAATATTTAATAAGAATGCCATATCATTTTATTGAAATTTTTCTTTTATAAATTTTTGTATTATTAAATGTAATAAACTTTCTATCCAGTATCTTAGTGCTAAGAGAGTAGGTGTTAATAATAAAGTAAGTAAAGTTGCAAATCCTAAACCAAATACTATAGCGGTAGCTAATTGTTTCCACCAAGTTACAGTAGGTTCATTTAAAGTATATCCACCATTTTGGAAATCCAAAGATAATCCAAACATCATAGGTGTTAAACCTGCCATTGTAGTAATAGTTGTTAATAATACCGGTCTCATACGATCTTCAACAGTTCTTATAATTGCTTCAATTTTATCCATTGATTTTATGTATTGTTGATATGTATCTATTAAAACGATATTATTATTTACTACAATTCCTGCCAAGGCTACTATACCTGTTCCAGTCATAATAACTGAAAATGTTTGATTCATAACAAGCATCCCAATCAAAACACCTGTTGTAGACATAATAACAGCCAATAGAACTAGAATAGAATTATAAAAACTATTAAATTGAGCAAGTAAAATCACAAACATTAGACCTAATGCACCACTGAAAGCTATAATTAAAAAAGCTTGACTTTCTGCTTGATCATTAGCTTCTCCAGTGAAACTCCAATTAACCCCATTTGGAAGGGGATCTTCACTTTGAAGCCAATCTTGAATTTTTTTAATTTGTTCATTAGCATTTTCTCCGTTCTTCACATCAGCAGAAATATCAAAAATCCTTGATTTATTAACTCTTGATATATTATCAATTCTAGGAACCGGTTTTTTGCTGATGAGATTAGATATTGGAATTAACCCAATACTTGTTCTAACTTTTAAGTCATCTATGGTAGATAATAATCTGTCTTTTTCAGGAAAACGTACTCTTATCTCAAGTTCCTCATCTGAATTTTCTGTTCTCATATTACCAAGGTTTATTCCATCTGTTACCAGTTGAATAATACCTCCTATTGTGGCTACATCAGTTCCATATATACCAGTAGCTTCTACATCAACATCAATTTCCCAATCAATTCCAGGTAAAGGTCTCGTATCTCCAATATCTTTTAATGCAGGGTTCAATTCTAATCTATTTCTAATTATTTTTGCAGAAGTTAATAAATCATTTCTATTTGTTCCTGATACCCTAATAAAAACAGGTTTTGGTGAGGAAGGTCCTCTTATTTGTTCAGAAATTTGCGCTTTAACTCCAGGTAATTTTCTCAATTTTAAATTAATTTCCTCTATAATTTCTTTCCCTGGTTTTCTTTTATTCCATTCTGATAATTCGATTTGTATCCCACCAATTGTATCAATTGGTTTAGCATCACCAAGACCGTCAGCGTTAGTGAAACCACCTGGACCAGTAAATGCAAATACAGCTTCTACTCCTTCAACTTCTAAAATTTCATTTTCAACCATTTTAACTAATCTATCTTTTTCTGATATTGAAAGATTTCCTCTTGCTCTTACATGTGCAATAGCTTGCTCAAATTCAGTTTCTACAAAGAATTCTACACCTTTATTATGATCTTTGAAAACTTGGACGACCGCTAATATCGTGGTTACACTTAAAATAATAGTTATAAATGGCATTATCGGATTTCCGATTAAAAAAGAATAAAATTTTCCCAAGTTTGTTCTTTTATATTTGACATCTTGGGAATCCTTTTTTGATTTAAATGAAGAAATTAAAACTGAGAGGCTAGCGTTTGTTAAAATAAAGAATAAAAACAAAAGTATAGATTTCAAATTATTTGTTTTTATAAATAGTGAAATTAATAAATTGTAAGCAGTAAAAACAGCAAGAAATAAGATAATCATAAAAATAAATATTCGAAAGTTTCTAGTAAAAATTTTGTTTATTATATCCGCAATATTGCTCATTTTTCTTGACACTCTTCCCGTTACACCACCTACAACAGGCAAATAGATTAGTACTACGATTAAAGAAGCAGACAGAACAAATATTATTGTAACTGGGAGATTTCCCATGAATTGACCTGCAACTCCAGGCCAAAATAGCATCGGCAAAAATGCACACAGAGTAGTAGCGGTGGATGAAATAATTGGCCAAAACATTCTTTTTGCAGCAGCACCATATGCTCTCATTGGTCCAATGTTTCTTTTTATTTCTCTATCTGCATATTCAACAACTATAATTGCTCCATCAACTAACATTCCAACTGCTAAAATCAAACCAAACATTACAATATTTGAAATTGAAATATTAAATAAAGCTAGTAAAGCAAATGTAAGCATAAAGGACATTGGTATTGCAAAACCTACTAGCAAAGCAGATCTAGTCCCCAAAGAGGCAAGAACTACTATCATTACCAAAGCTATTGCTGTCAAAACTGCCGATTCAAGTGAATCTACCATTCCTTTTACTTGTTTTGAATTATCTAAAGAGAAATTAACTTTAAGGTTTTTTTGAAGAAGTGGGGGCCATTCTTTCTTGAATTCATTAACAACTTTCTTTACATCTGCAACAGTTTGA
>CACBRT010000060.1 GCA_902541695.1 uncultured Alphaproteobacteria bacterium
TCTTCCTGATGCCATAAAAGCGGCATCTGGTGATACTTACCAGTCTTCAAAAGGTTCTCCTGACGGCACTCGTATTGAGATTACTTATTATAACGCAAGTGGAGCTATTCTTGGTTACTCAAATAGTTGGAGTAATGATGATGGTTCATCTGGTAAAACTTATGAAGATTCTGAAAGAAATTGGTTAGGGGACTCATTTAATGATCCTACTAATGGTTATAGTTCATCGATGAGTTCTGTCCAAATTAAGAATAGTTCTGGTAATGTAACGGGCTATAGGGAAACAGGGACAAGTAAGCAGGTTGACTCAGAAGGAAACACAGTTTTTGAACGTAGTTTTGATTTTACCTATAATACCAGTTGGGAACTTCAGAGTGGTACAGAAACCGAGGGTATAACGACTCGAACTTATGGTCAAAATTGGGAGCTCGTTAGTGAAACAACCAACACGTCTTCTCTACCTACAATCACAAGTACGACAGGTATACCGACTGCATTATTAGATCCAAATGATGCAACTACGACAAAGGTTTTAGTTAGAACTTTCGAAGGAGGAAATAGCGAGACAACTTATTATGATGCTTCAAGTAATGTTTTAGGTACATCTAATTCTTGGTCTGACACTGACTATGGTTCTTCTGGTACAAATTACACTGATTCAGATGGAAACTGGCTTGGGGGAACATTTAATGATCCTACTAATGGTTTTAGCAATACTAACTTTTCATCAGTGCAGAAAGATAGTGGTGGGAATGTTACTGGGTATATAGATACTGGAACGGATAAGCAAGTCGATCCTGTATCTGGTGAAACCATTTTTGAGCGATCTTACAATTATGTTTTTGATGAAAACTATGAATTAGTCAGTGGTACAGAAACAGAAAACGGAGTTCAAATTACCTATGGTGCCAATTGGGAGATTACAGGTCGAGTTGTTAGTGTTCTTACAAATGGTGAGCTAAATGAAGGTTTTAGTGTTGTTTCCTCCGATGATTTGGCAATACTTCCTTCAGCTTTGAAGGCTGCGTCTGGAGATACCTATCAATCTTCAGAAACCGTCCCTGATGGGTCCCGTGTAGAAACGACTTATTATGACGCAAGTGGAGCTATTCTTGGTTATTCTAGTAGTTGGAGCAATACAGAGGAGGGTTCATCAGGCAGATCATTTGAAGATTCTGATAGAAATTGGTTAGGGGATACATTAAATGATCCTGCAAGGGGTTTTACTTCTTCGTTTACCAGAACTGATACCAAAGACAGTAATGGTAATGTTACTGGATTTATTGAACAGGGTTCTAATAAACAAGTTGATCCAGTCACTGGTGACATAATTTTTGAAAGATCTTTCTTATACACCTTCGATAATAATTATGAGCTGATTGAAGGAACAGAAACCGAGGGACTTACTACACGAACTTATGGAGCTAATTGGGAGATAGTCAGCGAAACTACTAATACATCTTCACTCCCTACAATCACAAGTATAACTGGTATACCGTCTGCATTATTGGATCCAACTGATGCAGCTACGACAAAGGTTTTAGTCAAAACTTTTCCTGGGGGTGGTAGCCAGACAACATACTTTGATGCCTCTAGTAACGTTTTAGGTTATTCAGACACTTTTGTTGATTCTGAAACAAATGCAACAAATACGAATTATAATGATGCTAATTATAATTGGCTTGGTTCTCAATCATCTGATCCTCAAAATGGGTTTAGTAATACCTATTTTACAACCACTCAATATGCATCAGACGGTACTACTATAACTGGATATTTAGAAACTGGAACAGATAAACAAGTTGACCCAGTGACTGGAGAAACTATTTTTGAGCGTTCTTTTAATTATACATTTGATGAAAACCATGAGCTTGTAAGTGGTACTGAGACTGAAAATGGAATTATCATAACTTATGGAGCTAATTGGGAAGTCACAAGTAGAAAAGTTACAGTATTTACCGATGGAGTTTTGAATGATGGATTTTCAGTTGTAAGTAATGCTGATTTAGTTCAATTACCTCCAAGTTTACAGGTGCCAGCTCCTGGTACATTTAAAATAATTCAGGTCGAAGAAGTAGATGGTGTTTTTCAGCCAGTGGACTCAGGAGAAGTTATTACCACTATATCTGCATCCGACGTGAATACCTTCAAAGGTGCAAATAGTGCTTCTGGTCTTTATGCTGGAGGGTCTTCACAGTCAGTGAATAATGTTTATACCCTAGATATTAATGGTTTAGGTAGTAATACTGTTAATACCACTTACGCGATTTTGGCAGATACTTCAGATACCTATCAATCTTCACAGGTTACTCCTGATGGAAGGACGACAAAAACTTTTTATAATGCCTCAGGAGAGATTTTAGGTTTTGCAAATTCCTATACAAATGAAGATGGTTCATCGGGAACTTCATTTGAAGATGCGGAAAGAAATTGGGTTGGTGATAACTTTAGTGATCCTGAACGTGGGTTTAGTTCATCTTTTAGCCGTACTGAACTCAAAGATTCAAGTGGAAATATTACCGGCTATATAGAGAAAGGAACTAATAGGCAAGTTGATCCAACTGACTCAAGTATAGTTATTTACTCAAGATCTTTTGAATACAATTTTAATGCAGACTATGCGCTTACAAGTGGTACCGAAACTGAGGGTTTAACTACTACCACATATGGAGCTGATTGGGCTATTGAAAGTGTTGATACTGATACTACTAATCTTCCTACAATTGGATCTAATACAAGCGGTATACCAACCTCATTGTTAGATTCAACTACGCCAGAAAATACAAAGTTATTAGTTAAAACTTTTGAAGGAGGAGATAGTAGTGAAACTACATATTTTGATACCTCTGGGAATGTTCTTGGTTACTCTAGATATGTAAAGTTTCCAGATGGAGCAACTGACGTAGTTTATGAAAATTCTCAACGTGAACCTATTGGAAATACTTACACAGATCCTGATGGTAATGTTTCTAGTTCTTCAACAGTTTTTAATGCTGATGGAAGTTATACAGAATCAGGAAGTCAGAGTAATCCATTTAGCAGTTTTACTTATAATTTTGATGCTGATGGAAATATGACGGGTGGTACCTCAGCAAATAGCTACGAAACTGTAGTATACGGTGCGGACTTTACTATTGTAAGTGTTACCAGGACTATGGATTTAACCTATAGTGAAAAAGATGGTTTAACTATTACACTTTCAGGATCATTAGAAAATAAAGCTGATAGTGATATAACAGTAAAGGCTATGGTCAATGGAGTTTTAACTAATGTTCCGGTGACACTTACTCCTGATTCAACAACGGGAGTTTTTAAAGCGCCAGAAGCAGATCTTATAAGTGCTCTTACGGAAATTGGAACTTCGTTCGCATCTGTGACTAATTTAGATATAGTTGTAAATGATGGAGATTCAAAGCCATCAAATGATCCAAGCATGAACATCGATACACCTAGGGATTTGGCAATTATGTATGATCCACTTTCAGGTATATCGGTGGAACTTAATGGTGCTTTATCAGGAAGATCAGATAGTCACATCACGATTGAAGCATTAATTGATGACACAGCTACAACTCTGAGTGTTAGTTGGACAAAACTTGGGGGGAGCAGTAGCAGTGGAAATAAACCGTTCACAGCAGAATTTGATTCACTATCCACAGACTCCGCTTTAACTGTAACTTTAAATAGTACTACCCAATCTTCCTGGGTTGATGGTACGTCTGAAATAAAACTTTTTGCAGTTGCTGCAGATAATACTGAAACTGAAATTTCAGGAGCTACCGCTACAGGTTCATCCGATACCAGTTTTTCATTTAGCGATGCATCTCTAGGCGACTTAACGGGTGTAGATAAAATCAAAGTTTATGTTGATGTTGACGGAACATTAGAGACTACTGGCGCTGGATCAGATCCAAATGAACTTGTAGATCTATTGAATACTTCAGTGGTTACAGATCCTGGAATGGGTGATACTGGTGTTAATCAACACCCAAATACGTATATACTCTCTGCTGCTGATTTAGCTGCAGCTTATGCAAGCGCGGGGTTGAATGCTCCTCACCAGTTAAAAGTCACAATTGATGATGGTGACTCAGCTTATACAGACCCAAGTAAGAGTGTTTGGTTACAAGCCATTTTAGGTAAATTTGATGATACTAATGGTTTAGACATAACACTAAACGGTGATGAATTTGTTACAAAACTTCCAGAAGATATTTCAGCAGTAGCTGTTTATAATGAAGTTGAATATAATTTATTCTTGAATTTAACACCTGGTACAGACGCTGGAACTTATAATATGTCAGCTCAGGATTTAGAGTCTGAATTAATTTCTATTGGTGTCAGAGACCCTCATTACATAAAATTAAGTATCACTGATGCTGACACAGATCCTTCTAATGATCCTTATTCATTCGTATGGCTACAAAAAGTAATTGTCGGATATCATCCAGAAGATGGTTTGATTATCAAGCTTAATGATGACCTTTTATATAATGATAAGTCTACAATTTCTGTTAGCGCACTGAACGAGGGAAGTTTAACACCACTTTCAGTTACTTTAACAGCAGATCAAATGATACCAGGTTTGTTTACTGTATCTAAAAGTGATATTGAATCTGCTTACGTGGCCGCTGGAATAGCAGAAAAAGATTTACCGCCTGAAGGATTGGTAGCCAGTGTTGAGGATGGTTTAGATTCAGATGCAACAAATAATCCGTTCGGAACCGCATGGTTACAGCCTGTGGTGACGAGTTATGATGCGTCTGCGGATGGCTTG
>CACBRT010000061.1 GCA_902541695.1 uncultured Alphaproteobacteria bacterium
GAAAGGAAACAATTAGATAAAGGCTCCAAAGATTATTTCAAATTTTTAAATAACAAAATAGTTGCTCTACTTTTCAAAAAACCTTCTACTAGAACAAGATTTTCTTTTGAAGTTGGTATTTTTCAAATGGGTGGTAAAACCATAACTGTCTCTAATAGTGAAATGCAGCTTTCAAATTTGGAAAGCATGTCGGATACTGCAAATGTTCTTTCAAGATATGTAGATATGGTTGTTATTAGAACAGAAAACCATTCAGATATTTTAGATTTAATCAAACATTCAAACATTCCTATAATAAATGGGCTGTCAGATAAATCCCATCCGTGTCAAGTTCTATCTGATATTTTTACCTTTGAAGAAGAAAGAGGATCCATAAAAAACAAGAAGGTGGTATGGTTGGGAGATAAAAATAATGTTTGCAACAGTTATATTCATGCTGCTGAAAGGTTTAAATTTAATTTGGTGATATCCGCACCTTTAGAATTAATGTCATTTAAAAAAAATTCTCAAAATTATTTATTTGAAAAAGATCCATTTAAAGCAATTGAAAATGCTGATTTGGTAGTAACTGATACTTGGTATTCAATGCACCAAACAAAAAAGGATCGAGATTTAAGAAGATCAATCATGCATAAATATACATTAACCAATGAAATGTTAAGTGCTTCAAAAAAAAATTGTCTTGTTTTTCACTGCATGCCTATTTACAGAAATAATGAAATAACATCTGATTTAGTTGATAAATTTTTTGATTATTTCCTTAAACAAGCAGAAAATAGATTACATGTTCAAAAAGGTATAATGAAATGGTGTTTTTTTTAAACTATATTATTTCTAATAATTTACCTTAAAACTTTTTTCTGTTACATGAAATTTTCCGTCCATTATTGCATATGCCCATTCAGAACTTTTACGTATACCTCCTAATGGATATAAATGAATACCTGTAACACCATTTTTTTTTAAAATTTCTTTAGAATTAACTAATTTTTTAACAAGTGTATTTGGTTCTTGTGTCTTAACTAAATTTAATACGTTTGCTGCTTGTTTTTTTAAAAAGTTCATTGAGTTACCAATCCCACAAGACATCGAATATTTAATTAGTGTAGACAGTTTTGCTACTCCAGGAATTCCAATAATAATCGGGATTTTATTACCTTCAGAATTAATCTTATTAGACCAGTTTAAAATAACATCTGTATCAAAGCAAAATTGACTTACTATAAAAAAATTTGCATCTGATGTTTCAGAAAATTGATTTTTCAACAAAAGAGCTTTTTTAATATCTTCATCTGATATGTCAGGACTTCCTTCAGGGTGTCCTGCAATTCCAATATCAGTTATTCCATATTTGTCAAAAATTCCGGTTTCTAATAAACTAATTGTGTCTGCAAATGGACCTAACTGTTTTTTTCCTGCTCCACCTATTATTAATATTTTTTTTACATCTGCTTCACCTGTGACCCTAGAAACATAATCCTCTAACATATTTTTAGAAGCAATTGATCTTGCAGCAAAATGTGGTGCAGCAATGAGATCTTGATCGTTAATCATTTTCGCAGTTTTTATAGTATCTTTGTAATCCGAACCAGGTAAAAATGTTATAAAAATAGTTGTAGATGACCTTACAAATTCTGAAAAATTGTTAATTTTGTTTGCGATAAAAGGTGTAGTCTCTAGAGAAAACCCGTCTAAAAAGCTTATAATTTGATTACTACTAACCTGATTGGTATGTCCAAATTCCAATTTCTTATTTTCTTTAATTCTCATTTTATTAACCCAAATTCATCAATTGAATAATTTTTTATAGATATTTTAAAGGCCATGGATAATACTTCATATAACATTAAATTAATCAATAGTTAAATATATATCTTACTACCATTTATTTTAATTTAAGTTTATACTATTTAACGGGATATTCGGTGAAAATTTATGACAAAAATTTTAGTTCTATACTGGCAAAGTATTCCTACTTTAGTAGAAGCAAGAGACATAAATGGTATTGAAAAAATTGAGTTATCGAAAAGGTTTACTGAGTTAGTTGATTTAATAGCAATGAAAAAAGGAATAGTTGAATCTGATGATTATCTTAACTATTGGAAAAAGAAAAGGATGGCTGATTCTAAAAAATCTGCAAAAGAAATTGTAATAGAGTTATCGGAGTATTTTGAAAGTGATTTTGATAATATAAAAACAAATGCTTTAAAATTATTAAATTAGATATCAATTAAAAAATGTTCAAATTTTCAAATTATGATAAAATCTTATTTTCGGTACCAGATATTTCTCCATTAAAAATACTTAGAATTCACGGTTACAAAAACAAAAAAAAAATAAAACCAAAAATTTTTGAAGCTGCTAATAAAGCAATTGAAAGATTATTTTACAATTCTTCACCAGAAGGTTTTTTTTTTGCTACTAAAATTAAAAAGAGGTTTTCAAATAAAATTATGCTTCAATGTGGCACAACTTTAAATTGTGAAATTTTTAATGAGAGACTGCCAAGAAGTAATTGCTTAATTGTTTTTATTCTAACTCTAGGAAAGGGTATAGATGAAGAATTAAGGAAAATTTCAGATGAATTAGACGAGCCTTTAGGTGCTATTTTTCTTGAAAATGCCTCTTGGTTAGCTTTAGAATTAATTTTACGAGAAGCTCGGTTAAAAGTTATAAAATTTGCTTTTAATAAAAATTTGGAAATTGAAAATCGAATGGCTCCAGGAAATTACTATCCATCAAAAAAATTGAAAAAAAGAATAATTTGGAATTTAGAAGAGCAGCTTTTATTATTTAAACTGTTTGACCCAAATATTATTTCATTAAGTTTAACGGATTCATTTACCATGATTCCTAGAATGTCACGATCTGGAATATTTGGTTTAAAAAACAAATCTTCAATAAAATAATATTATTTTATGGTGCCCGCTTCCGGACTCGAACCGGAACGACTGTTAAGTCGAGGGATTTTAAGTCCCTTGTGTCTACCAAATTCCACCAAGCAGGCATTAATTTAAAAAGTTATTATTGTTGAATTTACAATAAATTAAAATACATCTTATAAATTATTTCCCAAAAATAAAGTCTTTTTTCATTTAAAACCAAATAGTCAAACTATTGAAATATTTTAAATTGATTTGTAATTAAATCAAAAAAATGTAATTAATAGTATAAGAATACTTTATTTATTAATTAATTTTATGGAAACTGGGATTATTAAGTGTCAATTATAATTACTTATTTTTCTATGCTTGTTTTTTTTGTAATTGCAGAAATAGTTGTTTTAACAAATATTATGCAACCTCTTTTTAAAAAACACATAGGGTTTTTGATGAATGAGGAGACTAATTTCTCGATTGCAGCAATTTTTTATTTAATATATGTGGCTGGAGTGTTCTGGTTTGCAACAAGAGCTGGGATCAAATCAGAATCCATTCTAATTACAATACTATCTGGAGCTTTCCTTGGATTATTAGCGTTTGGAACATATGAAATAACTAATTACGTTATACTGAAAGATTGGAATATAAATTTAGTTATAATTGACACTTTATGGGGAATAATAATTACTGCACTTATGGCTTTTGTGGGATATAAAGTTTATAATTTTATTTCCTAAGATTTTCTCAGTAATAATTTGATTGCAAATATTTACAATCCTGAAAACTCTTTTTGATACCTTTCTTTTTCCTCATCTGTAATTTTAGGAAAAAAGATCTCAGATGGTGTTATATAGTAATTTATTAATTTTTTTTTGAAGAATATTTCAAAATTTTCTGGCCATTTTGCATTTAAGGAGAAACCAAAATGATTTCTGATTCTTTTACAGGAATCTGGAATAAAAGGTTCAGATATTAAAGAATAAAAATCAATTAAACAAAAGGAAAAACCTAGTATCATTTTGGCTTTGGCAACGTCATTTTTAAATATTGCCCAAGGTTCAGCTTTTTGTAAATATTCGTTACCTAAAACCCATATATTTCTTAATTCTAGGCTAGCTTTTCTTATTTCAATTTTATTCAAATGCTTTTTATAAGAAGTGTAAAGTTCATTTATTTTAGCTATTGTTTTGCTTTCAAGAAAATCAAATTCATTATTCGAGTTAAGTATATTTCCAAATTTAGAAACAGAAAATTTAGTTACTCTGGCAATGAAATTTCCAAGCACATCTGCTAAATCTTTATTAATAGTAGTTTGAAAACCAACCCAAGTAAAATTAGTATCGGAACTTTCAGGAGCATTTGTCAATAACCACCATCTCCAGTAATCAGCTGGAAAAATTTGTAGAGCAATATCCATGAAAATTCCACGTTTTTCGCTTGTTGAAAATTTACCACCCTCATAAAGAAGCCAATTGAAACCTTTTATATAATCAACTAATTTCCAATTTTCTCCTGATCCAAAAATAGTCGCTGGAAAAGACAAAGTATGAAATGGTATATTATCCTTTGCCATAAATTGAACATAATAAACCTCATTTGCCCCTTTATCAGTCATCCACCATTTTTTCCAATTTTCGTTAGAATTTTGATCTGACCACTCTTTAGTAGCTGCTATGTAGGCTATCGGGGCATCGAACCAAACATAAAAAACTTTATTCTCAAATCCTTCCCATGGTTTCCCGTTCTTTTTTACCTTGATACCCCAAGATAAATCTCTAGTAATGCCTCTATCTTTTAACCCGTCTTTATTGTTAAGCCATTTTCTTGCAATTGATTTTG
>CACBRT010000062.1 GCA_902541695.1 uncultured Alphaproteobacteria bacterium
AAAAACCTTAAACATGAGATAAAGATGTGAGTAAAATCTTGGCAAACCCCTTTTTTCTTTTTGAAAGATTCTTCTGCAGAAGTATAGGCACATGTGGATCCTTTTCTAAATTGAACTAATTTTTTTATGTCTTCAGCTATGAGATAACAAATATCTAATTCAGAATATGATTTATCTTTCCATTTTTTACAAAATGATTTTAAAAAATAACCAGGTTTTGTAATTGGAGTGTACATATTATACATCCAAGGTTTAGTTTTAGACTTATCATTTCCCAATATTCCGCTATTATCTTGAGTGCTAATATTACCCTCCACTGAAACTGTTATTTCTCTTGAATCATTATTAAGAGTCAAAAAAGTACATATATTTTGGTGATGATCAAAATATTCAAATTGTTTTATTCCGCCTTCCACATTAATATTCCAAGAAATAATTTTTTGGTTTTTATTATTTTGGGGTTTTAAACGAAGTCTTTGAATTCCATAAGATAAATTATTTGAAAATTTGTAATTTGATATATGTCTAATTTTAAGTTTCATTACTTATAGAATCTAAAGTCAGTCTCAATAATTGTTGCAAGTATGAATAAATTCTTTATATACCTAACCAAAAATTCGTGTAGACCTTCTTCAAATACTTTATCTATAGTTAAGTTTAACATTTCTTCGTAAAACTTTTCAGATCTATTTAAACTTTCAAAATTTTTGTCATAATATTTGGAAATAGCTATTAAATTTTCGTAAATACTAAGGTTACAAAAAATAAGCGATCTAGGTAGTCGTTCATCTAAAATTAGATATTTACAAATACCATTAGGATTAAATTCATATTCATTTAACCAATTATAGGATCTATAAGCAGATACTGACCTAAGAATATTCTCCCATTGAGCATTATCTACAGTTGACCCAATAAAATTTGAAGATGGTAGTAATACATAATATTTCATATCTAGTATTCTCGAAGTATTATCAGCCCTTTCTATAAAAGTCCCCATTCTAGCAAAGATATAAGTATCATCTCTAAGCATTGTCCCATGTAATGTACCTCTAGCTAGCTGACATTTAGTCCTTATAGTTGATAGAATCTTTAGTAGGTTTTTTTCATTTATAGGACGTTTAAAAATTTCTGATAATTTAAGATAAGTTTCATTTACTGTTTCAAATAATTCTTTAGTTAAGTTATTTCTTACAATTCGGGCATTTTGCCTTGCGTTTTCAATTGAAGATAGAACTGAAGAAGGGTTAGTTTTATCTCTCAGGGTAAAATTAATGACAGTAGACTTATTGATTTCATCATATTTAGAAAGGAATGTTTTTTTGTTACCTCCAACGTTCAAAATTGAGTCCCAATGATTGGTAATATTTTGCTTTTGAGTAAGAGAAATAAAATGGCTAGCATTTATTAGTCTTGCTGTATTTTCACAACGTTCTAAGTATCTAAACATCCAAAAAATATAAGCTGCAGTTTTTCCAAGCATTAAAATTCCTCTAATACCCATGTATCTTTTGTTCCTCCACCCTGAGAAGAATTAACAACTAATGATCCATCTTTAAGGGCGACTCTGGTTAGTCCTCCAGGAGTTATATTAATACTTTTGGGTGAAACTAGAATAAATGGTCTTAAATCTATGTGTCTTGAACATAAACCTTTATTAGTTAAAACAGGAACAGTAGACAGTTCTAAAGTTGGTTGTGCAATATATTTTTCTGGATTTTTTAATATTTTTTTCTTAAAAAGCTCAATTTTTTTCTTTGTAGATTTTGGGCCAATAAGCATACCATATCCTCCAGAACCATGAACTTCCTTTACTACAAGACTATCCAAATTTTCAATAACGTATTTTAGATGATTTTTTTCTGAACACCGCCAAGTTTCTACATTTTTTAATAATGGTTTTTCCCCAATATAAAAATTAATTATGTCTGGTATGTAAGAATATATAGCTTTGTCATCTGCTATTCCTGAACCAGGTGCATTCGCTAATGTAAGGTTTCCAGACTTATACACGTCCATCAAACCAGGCACTCCTAACATAGATGATGGATTAAAGGAAAGTGGGTCTAAAAAATGATCATCAACCCTTCTGTAAATTATATCAATTGGTTTATAACCTTGAGTAGTTCTCATAGAAACTTTTTTATCTTTAATTTTTAAATCATTTCCTTCTATAAGCTCTACTCCCATTTCGTCTGCTAAAAACGCATGCTCATAATATGCTGAGTTTAGTGGTCCTGGGGTAAGAAGAGCTATAACTGTTTTTGAATCATTTATTTTTGGATTACATTCTTTTAGTGATTTAAGTAAAGCAAGTGGGTAATTGGTGACATTTTTAACTTTTATTTTGTCAAAAAGTTCTGGAAAGAGTTGTAACATAGTCTGTCTATTTTCTATCATATAAGAGACTCCAGAAGGTGTTCTTGTATTATCTTCTAGAACAACAAAATCTTCTTTGGGAGTTCTCACTAAATCTATTCCAACAATGTGAGTATAAATGCCACCTGGAGGAGTAAAACCAACCATTTCATTAACAAAAGATTCATTATTTTTTATTAATTCTAAAGGTAATATTCCAGCCTTTATTATTTCTTGTTTATTATAAATGTCATTAAGAAAATAATTTATAGCCCTTACTCTTTGTTCTATTCCTTTAGAAATCATTAACCATTTTTCCTCAGAAATAATTCTGGGAATAATATCAAATGGGATTATTCTTTCTTGAGCCTCTAAATTACCATACATACTAAATGTAATCCCAATTTTTCTAAAGGATTCATTTGCCTCTTTTTGTTTTTTTTTGAATTCTCTAATGTCTTCAGATAAAAGCCAATTGTTATAATCACTATAAGCGACATATGGATTTGAACACTTATCAAACATTTCATCAAAATGATATAATTTGGAAACATTTATATTTTTCATGCATCAAACATTATAAAATATTTAAAAACTACAAGACGTTTATAAAATTTAGGGTTATTAAAAATTAAAAATAGATATAATTTAATCAATGAATTGCTAAATGAGTAAAATTTATACAAACACGCTTTATTTATTGTTTATTAATTAAAAATTAGAATGGAAACATACTTTCATTTTTTTTTAATTTGACATCAGAAATTATCTCTGAATTTTTGCTGACGATTTGATAACCCAATAACCATAAATGATTTTGGCTTATAAAATTTAGATATAATTAGTAATTTCATAAGCTACTCTTCTTACTACTTGCACTACAAAAAAATAATTTTAAAATATAAAATATTTATAAACAATTCAAAATTGATGATTTTTCAGGTATGGAAAGAATTTTAGAAATTCAAAAAAAAGCATTTTTGAAGGAAGGTCCTCCTTCTTTAACGACGAGAAAAGACCTTTTAAGAAGATGTGCTGCACTAATTGAAACTCATGAAAATAAAATTATTAGAGCCTTAAATCATGATTTTCAAAATCGATCTATTGAAGAAATTAAAATTTCTGAGATCGACCAAACTATTAGAAATATACTTTTCACAATTAGAAAACTAAAAAAGTGGATGCGACCTCAGAGAAGATTATCGTCTCTTGGATCAGATATACTTGGTGCAAAAAGTGTTTTAAAGCCAACTCCACTCGGAACTGTTGGAATAATTTCACCTTGGAATTTTCCAGTAGGTCTAATTTTTTATCCACTTGCCTCTATTTTTGCTGCAGGCAATAGAGCAATGGTTAAACCATCTGAGATAACACCGGCTACCTCAAATGTTATTAAAGAGGCTGTAGAAAAGTATTTTGATATTTCTGAGCTCGCGGTAATAAATGGAGGTTCATCTGTAGGTGAAAAATTTAGCAAACTTAAACTAGATCACCTTCTTTTTATTGGTAGTAATAATGTTGCAAAAAAAGTGGCCTACCAAACTGCAAAAAATCTAGTACCTACGACGCTTGAACTTGGGGGTAAAAGTCCTACAGTTATAGGAAATAATGCAAATATGAGATTAGCTGCAGAGAGAATTTTATTTTCGAAAACTCTAAATGCTGGACAGATTTGTTTGTCACCAGATTATGTTTTTGTAAGGGAAGAGGATGCAGAAAAGTTTATAACTACTTTGCAAGATGCGTATTTTAAATTTTTTCCTAATCCGAACAGCAAGGATCAAACATCCATTATAAATCAGCACCACTTGAAAAGAATGGAAATGTATATTTTAGATGCTACAAAAAAAGGAGCAAATGTACAAAGTTTAGGTAAAAATGATAATCTTGATAGAAATATGCTTTCAACTAAACTGGTAACTAACGTCAATGACAATATGGAAGTAATGAAAAACGAAATCTTTGGGCCAATCCTACCCATAATGTTTTATGAAAATATTATTGAAGTTGTAGATTATATTAATAAAAAAGATAATCCATTAGGCTTATATTATTTTGGAAATAATAAATCTGAACAAAACTTTGTTATTAATAATACACGATCTGGAGGAGTAACTGTTAATGATACTATGTTTCATATCCTACAATCTAGATTACCTTTTGGTGGTGTTGGACAGTCAGGACATGGTTGTTTTCACGGTTATGAGGGATTTTTAAATTTCTCTCATTTAAAGTCTATTTATTACCAAACAAGAATAGATTTTATTCTATCCATTATAAGACCTCCAAGAGGTAAACTCTTCAATATTCTATCGAAGATAATGAAAAAACTTGGTTAAAGATGTTGAATCAGTTTGA
>CACBRT010000063.1 GCA_902541695.1 uncultured Alphaproteobacteria bacterium
TTTTTGATTAAATGCCTCGTTAGTAAAAGTAGTATTTGCAACTTTAGTTTTAATCCCTAGCATCAAACCAAAACCTCTTGTCTCTTCAAAAATAGAAGGGAATTCAGCTACTAGACCAATTATTTTTTTTGTAAAATATCGTGAGATTTCTCTTACATTTTGTAAAAATCCATCAGATAAAACATTATTCATTACTTCACAACCTACAGCACAAGCTAAAGGGTTTCCACCATAGGTAGATCCATGCCTTCCTTTTTCCATACCAATAGATGCTTTATTAGTTGATAGGCAAGCCCCAAGTGGAATTCCACCACCAATTCCTTTTGCGATGGTCATTATATCTGGTTTTATATTATAATGCTCATATGCAAATAGTTTACCAGATCTACCCAAACCACATTGAACTTCATCTACTATTAAAAGTGCTCCATATTTGTCACATAAATTTCTAATTAGTCTAAATATTTTTTCATCTAAAACTCTTATTCCTCCTTCACCTTGAATTGGTTCAACTAAAACTGCAGCAGTTTTTTCTGTAATGTTATCTAACAAAGCATTCTTTTCATTAAAATCAATTGACATAAAACCTGGTATTAATGGACCAAAACCATCTTTCATTTTTTTTGAATTTGATGTAGATATTGCGCCTAATGATCTACCATGAAAACAACCATCAAATGATAAAATTTCATGTCTTTTTTGTCCTAATTTAGAAAAATAAATCCTTGCCATTTTAACTGCACATTCAATAGATTCTGTACCAGAATTTGTAAAAAAAACCTTATCAGCAAAAGTATTTTCTACCAATAATCTTGCCAACTTTTCCTGATTTTTAATTCTATAAAGATTAGAAGTATGCCATAAATTTTTACCCTGTTTTATTAATACATCTACTAATTTTTCATTACTATGACCTAATATATTTACAGCTATTCCAGAAGCAAAATCGAGATATTTATCTCCATTTTCATTGTATAGCCATATACCTTCTCCTTTCTCAAATAATACATTTTGTCTATTGTAGGTTGGTAATATGTTATTATCCATTAGGCATCCTATATATAAAGGTAAATGATTTAGAAATAATACTATTATACATATTTTCAAAAGTAAAAGTTATCTTATAATTAAATCAATCAATAAATTAATAATAAATTATTGATTAAAAATAGATTTTGTAATTGTTAAATAAATATTCTAAACAGGACCAAACATATTCAAATAAAAAAATTTTGATAATAGGTTATAATGGTGTTTATTTATATTTTGTTATTATATATTAGTAATAAAAATATTATGAAAGTTTAATTTATGGCCTGGACAGAAGAAAGAGTAGAAAAATTAACTAAACTGTGGAAGAACGGTAACAGTGCAAGTAAGATAGCCATTGAATTGGGAGAAGGTGTTTCTAGGAATGCTGTTATTGGTAAAATACATAGACTTGGATTATCTGAAAGAAATACGGGAATATCCTCCTCTAGTGGAATAAAAAAAATAGTAAAGAAAAGAAAAGAAAAAAATTCCTCGGAAATTCAAAATTCAAATCTTGAAGATCTTGAGAAAAGTTTAGAAACTTCTATTCAAAAAAAAGGAAAAAAAAGAGGTAGGAAGCCCTCAATAAAAAACCGACTTATTAATGATGGGAATTCAAATTTAGATTTTATCAATAAAAGAAATCTATTAGACGAAACCAAAGAATTAGATACTGAAATAGATCGTGTTGCATTAGCAAATATGATAGAATTAGAAAAGAAGGCAAAAAAATTAAATCTGTTAGAATTAACTGAAAGAACATGCAAATGGCCAATTGGAGACCCCGCTACAACAGATTTTTGGTTCTGTGGACATCCATCAGAACAAGGAAAACCTTATTGTAAAACTCATGTTTCAATTGCTTTTCAACCAGTAGCTACAAGAAGAGAAAAAAAACAAACTAAAATTAACTCCTGAAATTTACCATGATTAAATATAAACTTAAATGTGAAAATCTGCACCAATTTGAAAGTTGGTTTGCATCATCAGAGGCCTATGAAAAACTTAATAATCAGCAGCTTCTTACTTGTGAAATTTGTGGATCCAAATCAATAAGTAAATCATTAATGTCTCCAAGAGTAGGTACTAATAAAAAAAATAAAATCAAAGAAAATTTGAAATTAGATTCAGATAAGGAACAGAATTTAATAAAAGAACTAAAAAAAGAAGTAGAAAAAAATTGTGAATATGTAGGTGAAAATTTTGAAAAAGAAGCGCGAGCAATTCACTACGGAGAAGCACCTGAAAGATCTATTTATGGTAAAACAACATTAAAGCAAGCTAAGTCCTTATGTGAAGATGGTATTCCCGTAACAACACTTCCTTGGATTGACAGAAAAACTAATTAATTCAATTATTAATTACTTTACTTTCTTTTTATTTGTAAGGAACTAAATTTGTCTAAAATAGTTATGAAATTTGGAGGAACTTCTGTAGCTGACATAAAGATAATGAAAAATGCAGTATCAAAAATCTGTGAAGAAATAAATAATAAAAAAAAAGTTATTGCAGTTGTCTCTGCAATGGGTAAGACAACAGATGAATTAGTAAAACAAGTTAAAGAAATATCCTCTATTTATGATGCTAGAGAATATGACGCAATCTTATCCACGGGAGAAAACATATCTGCAAGCTTATTAGTACTTCTTTTACAAAATGAAGGTATAAATGCAAGAAGTTGGCAGGGTTGGCAAATACCAATCAATACTACCGAAAATCATTCAAATGCAAGAATTCTAAGTATATGTAGTAATAAGCTTGAGAAAAAATTTTCTTCCGGTATGCAGGTGGCAGTTGTAGCAGGATTTCAAGGAATTAGTAAAAATAATCGCATAACCACACTTGGAAGAGGTGGTTCTGATACAAGTGCGGTTGCATTAGCAGCTTCTACAAAAGCTGAAAGATGTGATATATATACTGATGTCGATGGAGTATATACTACAGACCCTAGGATCACTTCTGAAGCAAAAAAATTAGATAAAATATCTTACGAGGAAATGTTAGAACTTGCTTCGCTGGGTGCTAAAGTTTTGCAAACTCGATCAGTAGAATTAGCAATGCAATATAAAGTAAAAGTACGCGTTCTCAATAGCTTCAATAAAGGTTCAGGTACAATACTATGTGACGAGGAGGAGATAATGGAAAAAAGAGTAGTATCAGGAATTACTTTCTCAAAAGATGAAGCAAAACTTACAATATTAAGTGTAAAAGATAAACCAGGTGTTGCAGGAATTGTTTTTGACTGTTTATCAAAGGCAAATATAAATGTTGATATGATTATACAAAATATATCTGATAAAAATTTAACTGACGTAACTTTTTCTTGCCCTACTGATCAAGTAAAAATTGCAAAAGAATCTCTTGAGAAAGGGAAAAGTAATAAAATATTAGATTACAATAGATTAGACATTGATACTCAAGTTTCAAAGATATCGATCGTTGGTATTGGCATGCGTAGCCATTCAGGTATTGCACAAACCATGTTTAAAACATTGGGAGACGAAAATATTAATATTAAAGTTATTTCTACATCAGAAATTAAAATTTCAGTTCTCATAGAAAGAAAATATCTTGAATTAGCTGTACAAGCACTCCATGAAGCATTTAAACTAAGTAATATCTAATCTAATGTCTTTGCAAAATAATAATTATAATTCCAGAATTTTACTACAAAGACTTAAGCAAACCCTGGCTGTAGTTGGCGAGGCACAAGAAAGACTAAATGAAATTGTTAAAATAATAGCATCTTCTATGAAATCAGAAGTTTGTTCAATTTATTTGACTAGTAAGAATAATAAACTTGAACTTTATGCAACCGAAGGTTTGAAATCAAAAGCAGTTCATTACTCAAAATTAAATATAGGTCAAGGTCTTGTAGGTAAAATTGCAGCTACTGCTGAGCCAATTAAAACATCTGAGGTGTCAAAAACAAGAGGATTTAGATATCTTCCCGAAACAGGAGAGGAAATTTATAATTCTTTTCTTGGAGTACCTATACAACGTTTGGGAAAAATACTTGGAGTATTAGTTATACAAAATCTTAAAAAACATGAATATAGTGACGACGATGTTTATGGATTAGAAATAGTAGCAATGGTTATTGCTGAGATGACTGAATTAGGTGCATTTAATAGATCTGATGGGAGCTATGAATTAAAAAATAACAAAAAAAATGCTCTATCTTTCAATGGATTAATAGGAAAAGATGGATTAGCCATTGGTAATGTAGTTTTACTGGAACCTCAAATAAAAAT
>CACBRT010000064.1 GCA_902541695.1 uncultured Alphaproteobacteria bacterium
TAATTCAGTTTTTGATATAAAATCTCGAGTAGTATAGTTAATTAGTGTTATATTAGACAATGTGAATTCCTCTTAATTAAAGGTTAGTAAACTATTTTGAAATTATAAAAGTTCCAAATCTTTTTAAAAATAATGATATATCAATTTTTTATAATTTGGATAATTTTTAGGCAATAAGAACATAATTTTTATTTATGTAAAAAAAAAATTTGAAAATGATTTAGCTAAAAGTAATTATTAGACTACATGGTTAATTTTTTATAATTCTAGTTTATTTAAAAAATATGGGGAGAGAGACGCACATTCTAATAATAAATTTAACTGCTAATTGAACAGCAAAAGAATATAACAAATGGACAACTGAATTAGCTCCAGTTTTCGCAGTAGTTGATGGGTAAATTGTTAAAAACTTTTTATCTAATCATGAAACAAAAACGTATGGTGGTTACTACATGTTTAATAGTAAAAAAGATATGGAATACTATATAAACGGTGAAATCTTTAAATCTATTATTGAAAATTCCGATTTGTCAGACTTTATAGTTAGAGATTTTGAGATACATACAGAAACTTCAGAAATCCAAAAAAATCTCAAAGAAAACGCAGACTAAAAATGAAACTCTACATAAATTAAATTAGGTAAAATATGTTCAAGTTTTTAACATTATTTGTATTCTTACTATCATCATATGTTTCAGCTGATGAAAAAATTAAAGGAACTTATCTTGGTGAAATAGAAGATAAATATAAAAATACCTATCCTGTTAAAACAAATCTGGAAATAACAGATGACGGAGTAATAAAGGGTCAATATGAGTATAAATATGGTGGCAAAAATTGGTATGGTATTTTTTATGACGGAAAATTATCTGGTAAAGATTTATTGATATATTGGAAAGAGGAAAGTAGACAGGGATGGCTTGCTATTAATTTTGATGAAAAATATGCTAGTTTTTCTGGAACTTGGGGTTCGACAAATAATAATGGTAATTGGTATGGTAAAAAATAACTTATTATATCTAACAAAAAAATTATTGAATAGCCTAAAGAGATACAAATCTTTTTTATATTAACATTTGTGTATAACTATATATCAAGGAGTTATACTTTTTTATATTATGCATTGAAGCAGAGGAACATCAGTTTTTAACTACAAAGCACTTCTTGCAAATTACTTGTAATAGGTAGTGTTATAATAATTAAGGTATTCCAGAATAAGTGCAAACTAACGCTCATGCTCTTTCAAAGTATATTAATGAGCATGCTTCCATGGACCAAAGTCTTTACCACCTTCAACAATTTCATACATGACACACTGCTCGTCTCCAATTACCCAACTGTCATGTCCTGGGGCAAAGTAATAAGCATCACCTGGTCCAACTTCAATTTTTGAGCCATCATCATGAGTACAGGCTAATCGTCCAGAAATAACTACTCCTACGTGACCGGCTTGACAACTATCTCCACCAACTGTTGGTTTTATACACTCTGACCATCTCCACCCGGGCTCTAGAACCAGTTTGGAAGCATTGACGTTTCCAAGCTTCACTACCTGGACTTTTGCTTTTGGAGGATTCTTTACTTCATCAGCATCATTAAAATTTTTGGAATATAAATTAGCAATATCATTCACCTTACATTTATTACTCCATCGTTCATTAATATAATTGAAAAAGAAAGAAATAACTATCAAAAAAAATAAAATGTCCTTAAACACAACAAATTTATTTCTAAAATTCTTTCAAAGCACCATTTGATGATACGATTTAGATATTCATAAAAAATTTTCAAACGAAACACCTTGAACGACTGAGAATTAGTTGAATTCTTTTACCATGCAACTTGCATCTTAATGTAACCAATAACAATAAATAAGTTATTTGTTATTAACCTTCATCGGGTGTTTTTTTTTGTTAGTATGTAATTCTTTGAAAGATACAACTAAAGAACCAAATATGATGATACTTGCACCAAAATAACTAATTTTATCGGGCATAGAATCGAAAAATATAAAATCAAATAAAATTACAAATATCAAAGTTGTATAAAAGAAAGGCATTAAAAAACTCGTATCTGCTTTTTTAAGAGAATTAATAAAACAAAATTGACCTGTGACCATAAAAAAAGCAATAACAGCTAAGGCAATAAATTCTAGGATAGAAACAGGCATTAAAAAGAATGGGAGAAAAAAAGATCCTATACACATAGCAAAAAAATTATTAAATAATAAAATCTTAAATACTTCTTCATTATTTGATAAAACTTTTATACAGATTATTTCTAACCCCATAATCATTGCACCAAAAAGGCATAGAAGTGCCATAGGATCAACATTAAAGTTTAAGGTAGGTCTAATTAAAATTAAGCCACCTAAAAGTGATACTACGGCAGCAAACCATCTGACTAATTCAACTTTTTCTCTAAAAAATATAACAGCAAAAATCATAGCAAAAATTGGATTTAAAAATGTAAGTGCTGTAGCATCACTGATTGGAATATATAATATTGCAGTAAATAAAATTGTAACACCTGCCCAGCCAAGAGTTGAGCGAAAAATATGTATATGTATATTTGAAGATTTAATCTCAAACCTATCAAGAAAAAACCAAATTATAATTAAAAAAATAAAAGAAAAGAAAAATCTAGCATATGCTATTTGGAAAGGATGAACACCTTCACCAATATTAGATTGGCCTAAACCTTTAACAAGAACAGTGGCGCAAGCAAAGAAAAAAGATGCCGCTAACATAAAAACTATTGCAGAAAATTTTTTCATTGTCAAAATTACTTATAACTTTTCATGTTAGATTTTATTTAAAAAGTATTAATAGACTGTTTTTATTTTCTTTGATGCTAAAAATTTATAAGATTATAAGATATTATTAAAATAAATACTGATAGTTTGGAAACTTTTTAAAATATAAATTTCTTATACTTATATGGAGATAAATCTAGATATAAAATCTCTAAGTTTTTAGTCGAAATATTTATATTTCAAAAGGTATTTTTAAATTGCAATTTCAAAAATTAATAAAAATTTTTTTTGAGTTGCCAACTAATCTATTTAAAAAAAAGATAAGCTGGCACCCAAATAAATTTTAATTCTAAGATAGATAAATAACATATAACTGTGCTAAAGCAACTCCACCAAAAATTAAACACAACAACACTTTAAAAAAAGTCGTATTTGTTTGTGCATAACGTTCTGCTAAATGAGTTTTCTTTTCTTCATCATCATAATCCAGTCTTACAGCATCCCAATCACTTATTCCGTCTACTGTACCAGCTGCTACTAATAAATTAACTAAAATTATGATTACAGTGAGTGGGATATGTATATTTTCACCAGCAAAAGCAATTAGTGAGATTGTTGCTAAATTAGTGAACAAACCAACGAAAACCATAATAAGTATGCTGTACAAAGAAAATTGTTGCCAACTAGCTCGAATGGCTCTATCTGTAGATGTATTCATTTTTAATCTCCTTATAGATTTTTGGATATATTAATAAATTTTGTTGGTGACTACTTTCATATAGTGCTACCTGATTACACTCTATTATTTAAAATAATCTAAAACTACAATTTTTTCTCTAGTTTAAAAATAAAGTTAATCCTGTTAGACTAATAACATTATATGATATGCTTTTGAGAAATTATATTAATCAGTTTGGTATTTCTTGCTTATTTAACAGAAACTTTTCTTTCAGACTTTTTTTACAGTTAAATTCAAATTTTATAATATAAGCAATTATAATTGGCTCACATTACATAATGCAGGTTACAGCTATTCAAATAAGAAGGTAAATCATTATAGCTTGTTGACTATTTCCTAATAAGCAGATCACGTAAATATAGTAATAGTGAATAAAAAAAATATAAATAGGATTTAACCTCATGACTGAAAAATTAAAACAAGTAAATATTACTACACAAGATTTTGGTTCTGCCAAAGATATGGAATTACATGATGTTAGATAGGAGAAAATGAGTAAAAATTATTTGCCATTACTTCATAAAGCAGGATTGGAAAAACATTCATCTATTAAGGTTTGGAATAAAATAAACAAACATAGGTATATTCATATTTTTGAGTATAAAAGCAAAGAGAGTTATGAGAATTATCAATAAATTTGGAAGAAAATTGAAAATGAACTTTTTCAAGGTTTATTAGTAAAAATGGTATCTGTTAAAG
>CACBRT010000065.1 GCA_902541695.1 uncultured Alphaproteobacteria bacterium
AGCTTTTGCAAAACACCCAACAGATCGCCCAGAATTTAAATAATCTATAGTAAAGTCGATGGTTTTAGGTATTTGAAATACAAATTGTTTATTTTTTATAAAACTAATTTGTTCTTGAGAAATATTTCTAATATTTTTTTTAAAAAAAATAGTCCAAGTCAAATGTATTATCGCAGTTATTTCTAAAAAAGATCCTATTACACCGCCATGTAAAGCAGGAATTTTAGTATTGCCAATAAAATCTTTTTTGAATGGTAAATAAGGTATAATTTCGTTTTCTAAATTATCAATTTGAATTTCTAGAGCATTACAATATGGTATTTGTAATATTAATTCCCTAAGAATTTCATTTCTAAATTGATCTAATTCTTGTTGTTTTAACAACCTTTATTACCTCTCCAATCAGAAAGGACTGGTAAATGCGCCAGTAGCAGTCGCAATTGGTACTTTTTTTGTTCCATCTTGTGCTTCAGCTCTGGCAAAAACAACACTATTTGTCACCCGATAACACATTGCTTCTGCAATAATAGTTTTTTTTGGTTCAGCAGATCGCATATAATCTATACGTAAATCAATAGTTGCAGTAGATGTTATAGGATCACCTGCTGTCATTACAGCAGCTCCACAGCAGCTATCCAATAAAGTAGTAATAACACCTCCATGTAATATACCAGTTTTGGAATCTCCTACCAGATTTTCATCGTAGGGAATTGTCATAACAGCTCTTCCATGTCCAAGATTTTTCAATTTTAAACCTAAAAATTTAGAAAATGGGAGATTCATAAAAAAAAGCTTAACTTGTTCGTTAGGGATTGGTATTTTATCTATCATATTTTTTGCTTTATAATTTTAACGTATTTAGGATAATTCATAATACCTAATTTATTTTTTTTCTATTAGAAAATTTATTGGATTAAATATGATTAATGTAAAAATTGAAGAAAGTTGGCTCAATTATCTTTCAAATGAATTTAAATCAGAGTATATGATGAAATTAAGTATTTTTTTAAAAGAGGAAAAAAAAATTAAAACTGTCTACCCAAATGGAGGGAAAATATTTAATGCTTTTAATTTAACACCCTTTCCAAAAGTTAAAGTAGTTATTTTAGGTCAAGATCCTTACCATGGTCCAAATCAAGCTAATGGTTTATGCTTTTCAGTAAATAATTCAGTTTCTATTCCACCTTCGCTAAAAAATATTTATAAAGAACTATATAACGATTTGAGAATTCCTCTCAATAGTTCTGGTTGTTTAGAGCGCTGGAGTAAACAAGGTATTCTACTGTTAAATTCTTGTTTAACAGTAGAAAAAGGAAAACCTGGATCTCATAGGAATATTGGTTGGGAAAGATTTACAGATAAAGTACTAGAAAGATTAAATAAACATAAAAAAAATGTTGTTTATTTATTATGGGGAAAACAAGCTCAAGAAAAAGCTAGCATCATTAATAAGGTCAATAATAAAGTAATAATGAGTGCTCATCCATCACCATATTCTGCAAATAATGGATTTTTTGGATCAAAGCCTTTTTCTAAAACAAATGATTATTTAATAAATACAAACCAATCAATAATAAACTGGTGAAAAAAATTAAATATATTTAAAAGATCTTTAAAAAAAAATAAATTGGGTCAGTTTATCAAGGAGTACTTAAAATTGAAAAAAAATTACGATGCTATTATAATTGGAGCAGGTGTGATAGGAACAGCTGTAGCTTTTGAACTCTCAAAAAAAGGTTTTAAAACATTAAACGTAGATCGTAATCCATCTTCAGGTTATGGGTCAACATCCGCATCATGTGCTATTATTAGAGTTCATTACTCAACTTTTGACGGGTGTGCCCTTGCTTATGAAGGTTATCATTACTGGAAGAAATGGGAAGAATATTTAGAGTATAAAGATGAAAGCGGACTTGCAAAATTTATTGAGTGTGGGTGCATGATTTATCAAACTCATGAAAATGACTATCTCAAAAATATAATTGCCAGAGCTAACGAATTGCAAATACCTTTCGAGAAATGGGAACCAGAATTAATAAAGAGTAAGCTTCCTATCGTTGATACTCGACAATTTGGACCAGTTAAACTACCCTCAGATAAAGAATTTGGTATAAACAGTAGTAAGCATCTAAAAGGAGCTATTTTCTTTCCAACTGCAGGCTATATTAATGATCCACAACTGTCTGCACATAATCTTCAAAGGGCCTCTGAAGAAAAAGGAGCTCATTATTTATTCAATAATTCAGTAGAAAAAATCATTACTAATAAAGAAAGAACATCAGGTATTATTCTCAAGAATGGTGAAAAAATTTGTGCACCAATAATAGTTAATGTAGCCGGTCCTCACTCAATGAAAATAAATCAAATGGCTGGTGTTGAAAAGGATATGAATATCAAAACTAAAGCTCTAAAGGTAGAAGTTGCGCATGTAGAACCTCCAAAAGGCTTTGATTATGAAAAAAATGCTTTTGTCATTTCAGACAGCGATATTGGTTGTTACAGTAGGCCAGAAATAGGTAATCACGTTTTAATAGGAAGTGAAGATCCAATATGTGATGAACGAATATTTGTAGATCCTGATAACTGGGATCAGAATTTTACCGAACAATGGAAAACTCAACTTTTAAGACAGGCACAAAGATTTCCTGATATGCCAATTTCATCAAATATAAAAGGAGTTGTTGCATTATATGATGTGTCAGATGATTGGATACCAATCTATGATAAATCAAGTTTGCCAGGATTTTATATGGCTATTGGCTCTAGTGGAAACCAATATAAAAATGCACCAATAGCAGGTGTAATGATGGCTGATTTAATAGAGAAATGTGAAAATAATCATGATCACGATAAAAATCCTGTTAAACTTCATCTTTCAAACATTAATAGAGAAATAAATGTAGGATTCTATTCAAGAAATCGAATTATAAATAAAGAAAGTAGTATGTCTGTTTTAGGTTAGATTCTTATGTATTTATTCAATCAGATAATCAAAAATAGTTTTTTTGGGGATTTAAAAGTACTGGCCATTTATCTAAACATTTCATTAAGATGGGAAAATTATTAAACATAATTTTCCCATTTTTCCAGAAACTGCAATCATCAACAACTATACTGTGATTTTTTAACATCCAACAAATTTCGCCTGGAGCATAATCTCCACAGGTATGAAAATGTAAATAATTCGGACTTCCAAATACTGTATTACTCCAATAATCAGGGTCATGACATTGAATAGTTTCAGCAATTAGACCATCGTGAATACCACTATGCAATGAATGAACTACATTTTTATCAATTTTAAATTTGTTAGCAACGTAATTATAATGTCTATTTATGTTTATAACATCTTTTTTATTTCCAATAATTGACTTAATGAGACCATCCTCAATATAAAATTTTGCAATATCATTTAACTTAATATTTGATGGTGTATAAAAACTAGAACCAGTAGAAGTTAAAAATTTTTCGACCATAACAACTCCATTCAGCAAAGAAGCACTTATTGGAGAATGAACAACCATTGGAAATCTTTTTATAATAACGTCATTATTATCTGAAAATATTTTAGAACAAGAACCAGTAACATTTGTTCCTAAAGGACAATTAATTTTTAAATTTTTTGCCTTCATAAAGACTTGATCTATACTTTTTTTAAAGTCAAGATGAGCCCTATAATTAGTAGTTCCAAATTGAGAAGCTAACATTTCAATATTTCTAGCATACGACATAACCACATTACATGAATGCACATTTTCAAACCTTTGAAGATCACCTAATCTTGAGAAGTAAATAATACAATCATAATCACCAGATAATTCTTTAATTCTGAAAGCTGCTTCTTTTGATGGTTCTTCAATGTTCAAAAGATTTGCGGGTATCTCTAATTCAGTACAATATTTTTTTACTATCTTTGAAACAAACTTATCATACCACCCAAATTTTTCATTTTCAGCAACAATCAAAACCCTTTGATTTGGAGTTAGTTCAGCACAATTTAAAATTAAATTAAGCGCACCTTTTTTAAGATTTTTTTTTAATTCCAAAATTCTAGTTTTTCCTATAAGCAAATGCTTTATTAAATCGCCAAATTAAATAATCACCACAAGTAATAGGATCCTCAGTTATATTTTTTTTAATTTTAGGTATCTCTCTAGGATTGATTAGCGTATCTGGATC
>CACBRT010000066.1 GCA_902541695.1 uncultured Alphaproteobacteria bacterium
CATTGTCTTACCTTTGAAAAAAAAAGAGTTTAAAGCGTCAGTCAACTTTCTTGATATTAAAAGAAGTTATCGCATCCAGATACAATTGGCCAAATTTTTTATTTCTCTGAAGTTTTTTCATTAAGTTTGCGTATTTCGCTGGATTTGGATTAAGTGACAAAACTTTCCTGATATTTTCTTCAAATAAATCCAATTCATCTAAATTAAAGTGAGCAACTGACATATGGAGATGAGCACGCCAAATATCCGTTTTCTGACTAGTATCAGTTTTAGAGACTGGTGTGAGCAATCTGATAACTTCTTTATAATTCCCTAACGCTAAGTGCGCCAAACCTAATTCGTTCGCGAACCATAGTGGGTAGTATGGTTCTAACCTCATAGCATTGGAAAAATACTGAGTCGCCTTTTCGTATGAACCTGAACGACTTGAAATTAGCCCAGCCATCGCATTGGTCATTCCATTAGAGGGCGATAGGATTACAGCTTGGTCAGCATTAATCAAAGCTTCGTCATACTTACCCTCAAAAATATCTAAATTAGCTATAGTTAAAATAGAATCGCCGTCTTGCATTATGCTATAAGCTTTACCAGCAGCCTCTCTACCCTTCATAACCGTAGCTTTGGTATCATCAGTCCATCCCCAAATGGCCTTTTGCCACTGTAAGGCAGCTAATGAGGTATAGGCAGGTCCTGCATTTGAGTTTTTCGTGATAAGATCTTCAATCAATTTTTCAGCAATCAAACTTTTTTCCCTATCATGCTCTACAAGTAGATATTGTGCCTTGAGATAATCCCTTATTTCCTCATGATTTGAAAAGTAGGACATTTTCCCACGGTCTTTTGATACGAGCTGCACTTGCAGGTTCTTAAAAATTTCAGTTAGGATTTTTTCTTGTATTTGGAAAACATCATCTAATAATCCCTGATATTTTTGACTCCAAAGCACTCGTCCTTTCACTGCATCTGAAAGATTTATGTCAATTTCAAGCTCTTCATCCGAACTTTTGAAAGTTCCATCTACAATATAACGAACTCCCAATTTCTCAGCCACTTCTGCTATAGTGAGACCTTTTATATTTTTAGAAGAGGTCGAATTTTCAGATATTACAAACATATTAGGAGTTGAAGCTATGACTGAAATTAGGTTTTTTATAATTGCGTCAGCTAAATATTTTTTTTTACCAGAAATCTTATCAAACGGCATTACCGCAATGGATGGTCTATCTGGTAATTCATATGCAAATTTAGTTTCGTCGGCGGGAACAAAGTCTGTTTGAGAAAAATAAAAATAACTCCCTACGCTACTCAATATTATCAAACATATCCCAATAGCTGCGAACCGCCCAAGCCTTTTGAGCCAATCTATTTTTTTTTGTCGAGTTAAATCTCTTCTTTGGGAAGGCTCTAAGACGATATCATATGCGTGAAAGTAATTTTCTTTAACTTTTTTAAACCCTAAGTCATTATATTGAAAATCCGATTTAGTTTTAACTTGTTCATAAACATCTTTAGAAATTGAAATTCCAGAAGGTTGAGATAGTGACTCCAGCCTCGCAGCTATATTTACAGCGTCCCCTAACAGATTTCCGCTTTTCTGAACCACTAACCCTGAATTAACTCCAACTCTAAACTCTAACCTTTTCATATTGTTTTCTGCAAAACTATTTGATTTTAAGGCATTCTGAAACTCTACTGCACATCTCACTGCAGAAACTTCACTCTCAAATTCAGCAAAAAATGAGTCTCCTCCAGTATTAAAAAGCCTAGCGTTATGCTTTTGAAAAAGAGTTTTTATAATTTTCTCGCAAGCAGCCAAAGAGTTAAGAGTGCCTAATTGATCTTGCTCCATATGCTTACTATAGGCAACTACATCGGCTGCAAATATTATGGCCTTCCGCTCTTTTGTCCCATTTGTGGCCATAACGTACATCCTTTTTTTCTTATACAAAACTAAATATACTTAAGTACATCAATACATACATGTAAAGTTACAAAGGATCTAATTGTTAATGAAGGCTATTTTTTAACCTAAGTAAACTGAAAAGTAGTCGTGGTGATTGGATTCGAACCAACAACCTAAGGTACCCAAAACCATAGTTGGTTATCAATTTTGCTTCCCTTAACATTTTTGTGAAAATACTTGTATGAAAAATTAAAATCAATAATATTAAATATTCGAATATCAAAATTTAAAATTGTTTGTTATTTGCTCTGATCCAGAGGTCAAAGCTAGTTTGTGTAAACAAATATGTAGATTATTTGGATTTGGTGAGTTGTAACGTCAATATTTGGAGAACAGTATGAAATTATTTAAGAATTTAAGTATAATCACTTTAGTATTTAGTTTTGTCACTGAAACTTTAGCAGTAGAATGGAACGTTTCGGTTTGGGGTAAGCGTAGAGCTTTTACCGAGCATATAGAGAAATTAGCAGAACTTGTAAATGAGAAAACTAATGGAGAATTTACCATGAATGTTTCTTATGGTGGGTTGTCAAAAAATAGAGAAAATCTTGATGGTATAAGTATTGGGGCATTTGAAATGGCGCAGTTTTGTGCTGGGTATCATCCTGATAAAAATAGAGTTGTTACCGTTTTGGAATTACCATTTTTAGGAGTTGAAAATCTTGAACAAGAGGTTGCAGTTTCAAGTGCTGTTTATTCTCATCCAGCGGCAGCAGAAGAAATGGCACAGTGGAATGCTAAGCTTCTAATGACTTCACCCATGCCACAATATAATTTAGTAGGTACTGGTAAACCAAGAGATACACTTGAAGATTTTAGTGGCATGAGAGTAAGAGCTACAGGTGGTTTAGGAAAAGCCTTTAAAGCGGCTGGTGCAGTACCAACATCTGTGACAGCAACAGAAGCATATCAGGCAATGGAGTCTGGTGTAGTTGATACTGTGGCATTTGCTCAGCACGCACACTTGTCTTTTGGAACTATTAATCAAGCAGACTGGTGGACTTCTAATTTAAACCCTGGAACTGTTAATTGTCCTGTAGTAGTCAATATAGATGCATACGAAGGATTATCAAAAAAACATAGAGATGCACTCGATGGATCTATTACAGAGGCTCTTGATCATTACCTAGACAATTATGGAAAGTTACTTGATAAGTGGGACTCTGTTCTTGCAGAGAAAGGCGTTAAAAAAATTAATATCAGTGATGATGTAATAAACGCTTTTCGTTCAAAAGCAGCAGATCCAATTCGTGATGCATGGATAGCCGACATGGAAAAACAAGGTTTACCAGGGCAAGAACTTTATGACCTAGTTCAGTCAACATTGGCTCAAGTAAAAGCTAGTAAATAATTTGAACTTTTTTGGTTAGGTCTACAAATTTGGCCTAACCAAACTTTTAAATCTTAGGAGCATAAATGACTAGGCAAGTAGCGATAATCGAAGATACTAGTTTACTAAGCCGTATTGATCTTCTTTTATTAAAACTTGAACGCTTATGTGCATTTATAAGTGGATTAACTATTTTTTCACTAATGTTTTTGGCTGTTTACTCGGTTTCTGGTAGAAAGTTTTTTAATGCACCACTTGCTGGTTATGTTGATTATATAGAAGCTGCTCTTCCAATTATTGCAATAATGGGAGTTTCCTATGTTCAAAGAGATGGTAGTCATATTCGTATGGATATTTTTGTATCATTTCTGAGGGGTCGTGCCCTTTGGTTGTTTGAGTTAATATCAATATTGTTAATTTTAGTTTTAATTTTATATCTAACCTGGGGAGCATGGCTTCATTTTGATCGATCTTTTGATTGTTCTAGACCCTTTTGTAGTAGAGACAGCTCGATTGATATTGGTTTGCCAACCTGGCCTTCAAAGCTAGTAGTTCCTTTTGCTTTTACTGTTCTATCATTACGTTTAATTTTACAGGCTTTTGGTTATTCAAGAGCTTTAATCTTTGGCCTCAAGAATCCTACTGCTGTACCTTTAGTTTTGAGCGTTTCTGAGCAAGCTAAAAATGAAACAGATGCAATTGACAGAGCTAGATAATGGACAACATTTCTATAGGACTGTGGGTAAGTGCTGGCATGGTGATATTTGTAGTTCTTGGAATGAGGGTTGCTTTTGCAGCTGGGTTAGCCGGGTTCGTAGGACTTGTTTGGCTCCGTTGGAATAGTTTTGATTATGATCCAGATCGTTTTTTTAAAGCATTGG
>CACBRT010000067.1 GCA_902541695.1 uncultured Alphaproteobacteria bacterium
GTTGATAAAAAAGGCGGGTTAGATTTCTTTCTAATAGGTGCTGATGATACTGTTCTATCTAAAAACGCACTTAAGATTAAAAAAGATATTGAAAATTTATCTAATCCAGAGAATAAATAATATTTTTTTTAATATTATCTTTTATATTATATTTAGAAACTTATTGATGATATTTTACATCAACATTCTTTATTATTTACTAAATGTCAGATATAAAAAAAATTAGAAATTTTTCAATAATTGCTCATATTGATCATGGGAAATCTACTTTAGCTGATAGATTAATTCAATTTACTAATACAGTTTCTGAAAGAGATATGAAAGAACAAATACTTGATTCTATGGATATTGAACGGGAAAGAGGAATAACAATAAAAGCTAATACTGTAAGAATAAGTTATAAAACAAAAAATAACGAAGATTATATTTTAAACTTAATCGATACTCCTGGGCACGTAGATTTTTCCTATGAAGTGTCAAGATCGATGCATGCTGTTGAAGGATCACTTTTGGTAGTTGATGCTTCACAAGGGGTTGAGGCTCAGACTTTAGCTAATGTTTATACTGCAATAGATGCAGATCACGAAATTATCCCAATACTTAACAAAATTGATTTACCTGCTGCAGATGTTGATAGAGTAAAACAACAAATTGAAGACGTAATTGGAATTGATGCATCTAATTCCATAAATATATCGGCAAAAACGGGAGAAGGGATTTCTAATGTCTTTGAAGAGATAATTAATAAATTGCCGTCCCCTACTGGATCAAATGACTTAGCTTTAAAAGCCATTTTAGTAGATAGTTGGTATGATGCTTACTTGGGTGTTGTTGTTCTCATAAGAATACACGATGGAATTATTAAAAAAGGTGATAAAATTAAATTAATGCAAACTGGAGCAAATTATACGGTTGATAAATTAGCAGTTTTAAAGCCAAAAATGGAAGATATTGATCAACTAGGACCTGGAGAGATTGGTGTATTTACAGCATCAATAAAACAAGTTAGAGATACCCGTGTTGGAGATACTATTACTCATCAAAGTAAAGGCTGTAGAGAACCACTAAAAGGTTATAAACCATCTCAACCAGTAGTATTCTGTGGTTTATTCCCTGTAGATAGTTCTGAGTTTGAATCTCTAAGGGAAGCGATAGATAAGTTAGCACTTAATGATTCTTCATTTAGTTATGAAATGGAAAGCTCTGCAGCATTAGGTTTTGGTTTTAGATGTGGATTTTTAGGTTTACTTCATTTGGAAGTAATTCGAGATCGCATTGAAAGAGAATATAATATAAATCTTATCACAACTGCTCCGTCCGTCATTTATCATGTTCTAAAAACTGATAATGAAAAATTAGAAATACATAATCCAGCTGATTTACCTGATGCGGTAAAAATTAAACATATTGAGGAACCTAGAATTAAAGCTACTATTTTAGTACCAGATAATTACTTGGGCGAAGTGTTGAAGTTATGTCAGGACCGTAGAGGGATCCAATTAGATTTAACCTATGTTGGATCAAGAGCAATGGCAGTATATGATTTACCCCTTAATGAGGTTGTTTTTGATTTTTATGATCGTTTAAAATCTGTAACTAAGGGATATGCTAGTTTTGACTATGAAATTACGAAGTATATAGAAGATAACCTGGTTAAAATGCAAATATTAGTCAATGACGAACCTGTGGATGCTTTATCAATTATTGTTCATAGAGACAGAGCAGAAATGCGAGGAAGGAACATGTGTGAAAAGTTAAAAGATTTGATTCCTCAGCATTTGTTTAAAATACCTATACAAGCTTCTGTAGGGGGACGTATTATTGCTAGAGAAACAATCTCAGCTCTAAGAAAAGATGTTACAGCAAAATGTTATGGTGGTGATATTACTAGAAAAAGAAAATTGCTCGAAAAACAAAAAGCAGGTAAAAAAAGAATGAGACAGTTTGGGAGAGTAGAAATACCACAAGAAGCTTTTGTAAATGCATTAAAAATAAATGATTAAATCATTAAATTTGATGTTACTTAAATACCTAGGGGATGAGGATGTAAATGATATGGTTTTTTACTGCATAAATAAATCTTTCCAATCATGTAAGTAGCACTATTGGACTCTTTCATTGTTGAAAGCGAAACCGCATTTCCTCCAATGATTAAAGCACGATTTTTTAACTCCATAATTGTTTGAGCATAATTTTTTTTCTGAATAATTTCTATTTTCATAACTAAATCACAATTAGCGCTCATCTTTAATAATTTATCAGGGTGAACTGAAACTTTACTAAAGCCTCTTAAAGGAGTTGAACCTTCTGGAATTGTACCATAGACATTATTTCCATTTGGAAACGTATTACATGAAGCAAGTAACAACAAAGAAAATAAAAATGTAAATTTTTTAAACATCAAATAAAGATATTCTGATTCTATCTATGTATTCAATAAAAATATTTTATCTGTCTAATTTTCCTGTAATTAAATATTTAAAAATATTGATCAATTGCGTATTATTTTCTACAGTTGCTAAAGCGGCAGCATCTATTTCCTTAAGAGCATGCTGAAATTCATTTTCATGAATTATTATTAAAGACTTTCCTAATGCAGAAGCATAACCAGCATCAAATGCAGCATTCCACTGTTTATATTTTTCTCCAAATTTTACAACTACGATATCAGAATCTTCTATTCCTTTTCTTGTTCTAATTGAATTAAGTTTAGCACCTTTATTGTCATACCAATACTTATTTTCTTCATGTCCAAGTATTTTTACTCCACAATCATCAGATGCGTTATGGTCCGTCACAGGACCCAAAAAAATAATTGGTAATTTTTCTTTATTTACATTTTCAATTATATTTTCACGCCAATTTGAATGAATTTCTCCAGAAAGATAAACTGTCCAATTCATAAATTACTCCTACAAATTTATATTGTTTATTAAAAAAAAATTTTGATATATGTTTTTAAATATAATTTTTAATTGTGAATTTAAAAGGTTAAAAGATGTTAACAAGATGTCCCGGGAAAAATTGGCCAGAAATTTCAGCATTAGGTATTGGTGCCATGTCATTTAGTGATTTTTACGGTCCCACCGACACAAAAAAATCATTTGAAATACTAAAAACTGCAATGGATTTTGGAGTAAATCATATTGATACTGCTAACATGTACGGAATGGGTGTTTCTGAGACTAGAATAGGTGAATTCCTTTCGTCACTTAATAAAAAGGATCGTAATTTTTTTCATATAGCCACAAAAGGTGGAATTAAAACAAAACCTGGTGGTCCTCCAGAATTTGATAATTCTGAAAATTATCTCGCTAATGAGCTAAATCAATCTCTAAAAAGACTTGGAGTAGATAACATCGATCTATATTACATACATAGAAGAGACGGAATAACTCCAATAGAAGAAGTTGTAGAAACTCTTTTAAAGTTCAAAAAAGAAGGAAAAATTAATCAGTTTGGTTTTTCTGAAATTTCACCAGTTTCTCTTGATAAAGCTAATAGTGTACATCATGTTGGAGCAATACAAAGCGAGTACTCTTTATCAACTAGATTTCCAGAACTTGGACTATTACAAAAAACAAAAAAATTAAAAACTGCGTTCATAGCTTTTTCACCTGTTGGAAGAGGTCTATTAACAGATAAGCCTCCTACACCAGAAAGAGTTAAAGAAAGTCCTTTTCTAAGTATTAATCCTAGGTTTCAAGAACCTAATCTAAGCGAAAACATAAAAGCAGTAAAAGGATTTCAAAAACTAGCAAGAGATTACCAACTGAGCACTGCCGGTTTAGCAATTGCTTGGTTGCTAGCAAGAGATGAACATATTATACCTATTCCAGGGACTAGATCTACTCATCATCTAAAGGAAATGATAAAAGGTACAGAAAAGAAATTGTCTCAATCTGATTTGCTAGATATAGAAAAGACTATTCCCGTTGGTTGGGCGCACGGTGATAGATATTCTGATATTCAATGGGTTGGACCTGAAAAATATTGTTAGCTCTGAATGGCAAGATTATTTTTTCTATTTCTTCCCTTAAAC
>CACBRT010000068.1 GCA_902541695.1 uncultured Alphaproteobacteria bacterium
ATTGAGGAATAAAGGTTATATCTTTGTTTTGTAAAATTCCGTTAGACACAGTTAATAATACTGATTTACATATATATTTCTTTGATAATGTATATATTTCAATATAATCTTTTTCCCAATTAATTTGGGTTACTGGGGTGTTTAAAATTAAATTTACACCTTTTGCCCATTTATCAATCAGGTTCGCTAGTCCGCTCTCTATAATAAAATCTTTACCATCATTAACTGTTGCAAAATCAGTAGCAGAAACGAAATTGGCTTCAATGCCATTTAAATTAGTTAAATAATCAAATAAGAAAGGGTAATTTGGATCACATATATTCAAACAAGAAGAAAGAGAACTATCCTCAATTTTACGTTTATAAAAATTCAAATTTTTTAAAAATTTATCATGAGATATTTTTAAAATATGATTTATATTAGATAGAAATGGCTTGTTTCTTTCAAGATATCTTGTTTTTTCTATAGAAAAAATGTCACCGTTTTCATAGTTAATTGGTACGTTCAGACTTTCTGCTATAGATGTTAGAGGATTAATATCTCCCTCATGCAAATAAGAGCATCCTAGATCAAACCAATTACCAAAGGTTTCTGGAGCTTTTTTTGCCCTTCCACCTAATTGGTTATTAGCTTCAATTACTATATTTGATATATTATTCTTATCTAATATTTTGGCTGCAGATATGCCAGCAATACCTGCACCAATAATTATAACTTCACAGTTAAATATTTTATTATTTGACAAAAAATAGCTTTCAATTGATTTAGACAAAATTTAATATAATTTATTATTTAGTTTTATACACCGAAATAAGTTTATTTATAAAGATCAGTAAAATTTTTTTTTACATTAATTAATAATTAAAATTAAGGAAAAACTCTTGAAAAATAATAATTGGCAAAGAAATGGTTTACCAGGTTGGACTTATCAATCAGTTGCTTTATTTCAATTAGAAGCAGAAGAATTATTTAGAAAACATTGGCAATTTGTTTGTCATATTAGTGAATTAAATGAAGTTGGTTCTTATAAAACAATAGATATAGTTAATGAAAGAGGTTTTGTTATTAAATGTGAAAATAATGAAATAAAAGCTTTTCATAATTTATGTATGCACAGAGGTTCTAGAGTAATTGCTGATAAAGAAGGAATATGTAAAAGAGCTATTGTTTGCCCATTTCACGGATGGTCCTATAATTTTGATGGGTCTGTCAGGGGAGTCCCAAATAAAGATTCTTTTGGTGACACTGATTTTTCAGAAATGGGTTTAAGACCCTTAGAATTTGAAATATGGCATGGGCTTATCTTTGTAAGATTTAAGAAAAGTAATCAAAAAAATATTGCTGAAATTTTAAAAAGATTCGATTGCGAAATTAGTCATTATAAAATGGAAAATATGGAACTTGTTGATGGAAGTAATTGGACTGACATTTTAGATGCCAATTGGAAATCAGTTAGAGATGTTGATAATGAAGGATATCATGTCAGGCAAGCACACCCTTCATTGTTTGATTTATATGGGCAAGATTACAACGACGAACCTTTTTTCGAAGGCACATCAAGATCAATAGGTACTTTTAATACTAAACCTTCCAAAAAATGGAGTGTTAAAAGATATCGTAATATAGTAGAAAATAATAATTGGTTAAGATTACCCAAACTTCAGAGTAGATCTTGGATATACTTTGGTATGTTTCCAAATTTTGTTTTGGGCTTATATCCAGAATGTATCATTTATTATTATGAATATCCTTTAAGTAGCAATAAAACTATACAAACAGGCGGGGTTTTAAAGCATAAAGGAGAAAGTAGAGAAAAAAAATTAGCTAGGTATTTGAGTAGTCGTATAGACAGGGATACAGCAAAAGAAGATCAAATGCTTGTAGAGTGGTCCACTGAAGCAATAAAGTCTTCAGCATTTAAGGGTTTTTGCTTATCTGATTTAGAGTACGGTGTAAAAACGTACCATGATCATTTGAGAAAAATAATTCCTGTAATGAACTTAAATTCAGAACCAATTGATTATGCACTGAATGAATTTAATAATAAGCTTTTGGCTCAAAAGGAAAATTAATTTGAAAGCAATGGTTATATAAAGATTTTATAGATAAATTATGTACATTTCTGAACAAAATAAAAGAGGTTGGAGATTATTAGGCGTACCATTTATATTTGCAATTTTTTTACTCGCGGTACCTATTGCAACGATGACCGCTTTAAGTTTCTGGACTCAGGACTATCTAACATTAATAAAAACAATAACTTTTGAAAATTATAAACAAGCCTGGTTTCAGCCGGTTTTTCAGACATTATTTGCTAGATCTTTAGTAATTTCTATGACTGTTACTTTTCTTACAATTTTGTTTGCATTTCCTATTGCTTATTATATTTCTTTTTATGGGGGAAAGAGAAAGGCCTTATGGTTATTTCTTATTACCATACCGTTTTGGACTAGTTATCTACTTCGAATGTTTCTATGGAAGGTAATACTAGGATATAATGGAGTTTTAAATTCTTTTTTTGAGTGGCTAGGAGTAATTACTGAGCCCTTAACATTTTTATTATATAATTCTAATGCAGTTGTATTAGCACTAGTTCATGGTTGGGCACCTTTCGCAATATTACCAATTTTTGTATCTTTAGAGAAAATTGATAGATCTTTATTAGAAGCATCTAATGATTTGGGTGATAATTCTTTCAACCAGTTCTTTAGAATTATCTTACCATTATCAATGCCAGGAGTTATTGGGGCAGTTTTGATAATATTTATTCCTTGTATTGGAGATTACATAACTCCAAAATTAGTAGGTGGTCCGGAAGGTCTAATGATAGCCAATATGATACAGGTTCAATTTTCTAAAGCTAACAATGCTCCACTTGCGGCAGCACTTTCAGTTACTTCATTATTGATTGTGGGTATAATCTCAATGGCTTTTGTTTTTTTTAATAGAAAATACTTAAAAAATTACTAATATGAAAAAGTCTAATAAAATATTTAAATTGGTAGTAATACTATTTCTTACCTTTTTATATGCACCCGCACTTTTGCTTCCAATTTTTTCTTTTAACAATAGTAAAGTTATAGCTTTTCCTTTATCAGGTTTTTCTACGATTTGGTTTCAAGAGCTTTTTTACGAAAATACCTTACATAACGCTTTATTAAATTCTTTGGTTATTGCGATATCGTCTACAATTTTAGCCACTATTCTAGGTACTTTAGTTGCTAGAGCTTCAACTCGATATATTTTTTATGGAAAGAAAATTTCTATCACATTTATACTTGTGCCATTAATTTTGCCAGAAATTATACTGGGTGTTTGTCTTTTAACATTACTAATTCAATTGGGGCTGGAATTAAATTTATGGAGTGTAGTACTCGGACATACTTTGTTAATAACTCCATTTTCAACTTTAATAATGGTATCTGCTTTTAATAATCTTGATATAAGTTTTGAGGAAGCATCTCTAGACCTTGGGATGTCATCGCTTCAAACATTTCGGATGATTATTTTACCTATGGTTTTACCTGGGTTAATTTCTAGTTTATTAATTGGTTTTGTAATTTCATTAGACGAATTTATAATTGCTTTTTTTCTTACTGGCGTTGAACCAACATTGCCAGTCTATATATGGTCTCAATTTAGGTTCCCAGCAAAATTACCAAGTACAATGGCATTAGGTACAATACTTTTAATTGTTTCTCTCATTTTAGTTTCTTTATTTGAATACTTTAGAAGAAAAATGGAATTATATAATAATTAAGGTGTGGAGTTGGATCAAAAATGATCATAAAAAATGATACAAATTATCAAAAGATAGTTGATCTTATATCTATAGAGAAATCTTTTGATAAAATTA
>CACBRT010000069.1 GCA_902541695.1 uncultured Alphaproteobacteria bacterium
AATACAAATATTGAACCACCATTTATTATAGGAGTACTGTTAGAACCAATCGGAACGCTCCAGTATTTTTTACCTGTATTTAGATTTAGGCATATAAACTGACCTGTAGCACTAATAATATAAACTTTATTTGACTTTATTATTGGACTACCACCGAAATCACCAATAATTGAATATGCTTCTCCTTTTATACCTTCATCAAATGATATACTCCATAATTCTGAACCATTTTTTGAACGTACTGCAGTCAATTTACCAGCACTAAATGGTAAAAGTAACTTATTATTTCTGTATGCAGGTGAGACCCCTTTTGATAAGAGTGTAGGTTTAGTTGCTCCTTCTAAAGTCCATAAGATATCCCCATTTATATTTAAAGCAATTGCTAAGTCGCTAGTATTAGTTACAAAAATTTTATCATTATAGTAGATAGGTGCACTACGAAAAGGAGAATCAAATTTTTTTTTCCAATTGATTTTTCCTAGCATATCAATAGAAAAAAATTCGCCATAACCTGTAGCAACAAATAATTTATTTTTCGATATCACAACTCCGCCTGAATGATGTGCATTCTGCCTTCTGTCAGATGATGGAGCTAAATTAACAACCCAATTTTTTTTACCATTAAGATTTAAAGAATGAAGGTTTGCTTTTCCATCTAATATAAATATGTTATTCTCTGAAAATACGGGTGCCGAAATATTACCTGTGTTTGTTAGCTTAGCCTGCCACATCTTTGTTAATTTACCATTAAATTTTGAATGCTGAAGTAAATGAGTTGGTCCGTTGTCAACATGTTTCAAAGATTTTATATGCTTTGGAGTACTCAGGTTTATACTCTTACTTTTATTAGCTAAATAATGCTCCATCTTATTTTCATATAAGTCTATCCTTTCACCTACTACATCTTCATTTTTAAGACACCCACATAAAGGCAATCCCAAAATTAAGAATAATAATTTTGAGTTAAAAGTTAATTTCCTAAATGGTTTTATAAAAATACTAAGATACATTTATTTTATTGCTAGGATATTTTTATTTATTCAAAGTTTGTAAAATCATTTCTAGGTTTGTAATTCTACCTTTAATCTGCGAAGAGTTAGGCAACTCTGGTTGTAACATTTTTATTTCTTGTAGAGCTTCTTCTATAAGTTTTTTTTCTAAGAAAAGATCAATTTTTGCTTCTATAGCTATAAATCTAAACGGTCTATCAGGCCCTGAAAGTTGGTTTAAGATCTCAAATTTTTCGTCATAATTATAATCACCCTTATAAAATAAATATAATGACGCAAGGTCTCTTAACTCAATTGATATATCTTCATTATTTTTTAGATTTTTCAAATATTTTAATTTTTTGTCTATTTCGATTTGAGAGTCAAGAAATAAGGGATTTAGTATTGCCAGCTCACTGCCTGATTTGTTTTTATCAATATAGCTAAAATAATCATTTAAATTTTCACCTTTAGAAAATACATTTAATGCTTGTAGTAATTCGTCTCCATTTAATTGGTTATTCTTTTTTGTAATACTTTTATCCCACTCATTATAAGCCACCAATCCAACTAAAATAATTAAAAATACAATTGCAATCCATATATATTTTTTAAAATATTTATAAAGTTTATCCCGGCGAACTTCTTCACTTACTTCTTTAATAAAGGAATCATTTAAACTCAACTTAAATCTCCTGCAAAAAAATTCGACATCAAAGTTACATAATTATTATTTTAAAAAAATAAATCTTTAAATCACTCTAGAATTTATACTATTAACATACAAATATAATTATGCGATTGATACCTAAGAATGAGTTTTTGTCTACAATTTTATTAAATGTTTATATTCATTCTTATAAAACTATAAAATAAAAACAGTTTATAATGAAAAAAAAAATAAAATTGGAGTGTTTATGCGATTAGTGTCGGTAATAGTAGCTGTGATTGTTGCTGTCTCACTTTATTATCTGATAGTAGATAGGAATTCTCTTATTTATTTTTTGAAGAGCTCTCAAAATATTAAGCCTTCCAATGAAGTTTCTACCCAAGTTAAAGAAAAAAAATTGAATGACATTATTAAAACCGAGCTGCCATCAGTAATAGTTAAAAAATCTGTTGCTAGAAAAACCAAAAATGTACTTATACTTAGGGGTCGTACGGAAGCTAACAGAAAAGTAGAAGTACGTGCTGAAGTAAATGGTGTAGTTATATCTAAACCACGGCAAAAAGGATCAAAGATTGCTAAGAATGAGATACTATGTGAGATTGCAGCCGGTACAAGATATGTTACCTTAAATGAAGCTAAAATGAGATTGTTAGAGGCTGAAAAAAAATCAAATGTGGTACAATCATTGGGAGAAAAAGGATATAGTACTGAAACGAATAAATTAACTCAAAAAACTATTTTAGAAACAGCAAAAGCATCACTGGCCAGAGCTGAGTATGAGATTTCAAAACTTGTTATCAAATCTCCTTTTGGAGGTGTTTTAGAAAATAATACAGCTGAAATTGGAAGTTTTTTAAATATAGGTTCTTTATGCGGTACAATAATTGATTTAAGTACAATTAAATTAATAGGATATATACCAGAGCTAAGAATTAGAGAAATCTCTTTGGGGTTACAAGCTTCTGGCAAAACTGTTTCAGGCATATCAACTACTGGAAAAGTAAGTTTTATATCAAAAAGAGCAGATCCAATTACTAAAACATTTAGGGTGGAAATTTTAGCAAATAATTTTAATCAAATTATAAGAGACGGAGAGACAATTGAAATATTCATAAATTTAGAAGAAAATGTCGCTCATTTACTTCCACAATCTGTACTAACACTTAATGACGAGGGTGACATAGGAGTAAGGACAGTAAATGAAAATAAAGTAAAGTTCTATAAAGTTAATATTTTAAGAGATCAAAAGAATGGACTTCTAGTAAGTGGACTACCAGACTCAGTTGATGTAATTACAGTTGGACAAGAATTTGTATTAAATGGACAAAATGTGGAAATTTCGTACGAGTAGATATTGGATTTTACCAGATGAAGAGTATAGTTGATTGGGCCGGTCATAGAGCTAGAATGGTTCTTTTTTTTGTAATTCTATCTTTAATTGCAGGATTTAATTCTTACTTCAATCTTCCAAAAGAGGGAGAACCAGATATAGAAATACCAGTAGTATTTATATCTGTCCCTTTTCAAGGAATCTCTGCAGAAGACAGTGAGGCACTGTTGGTAAAACCCTTAGAAAGGGAATTATCAGAATTAAAGGGTTTAAAGAATATATCTTCTACTGCTGCTGAAAGTTATGCAGGTGTGTTATTAGAGTTTGATTATGGCTGGAACAGAGAAGCAACTTTAGCTGAAATTAGAGATAAAGCTAACAAAGCGGAAAGCAAATTTCCTGATGGAGCAGATCAATACTCAATAAATGAAATCAATTTCTCAGAATTCCCAATTGTTATAGTAACAGTATCTGGAAATGTACCAGAAAGAACGCTTACAAATATTGCTAAAGAACTAAAGGAGGAAATTGAAACTGTACCAACTGTCTTAGAGGCTGGTTTATCTGGAGTGAGAGAAGAGGTAGTAGAAGTAATAATTGATCCATTAAAACTTGAATTATATAATATTACTGCTGGTGAGTTGTATCAAATAATAAATAATAATAATAAACTTATAGCTGCTGGTGATGTTGAAGTTGGTGCAGGATCTTATGGTATAAAGATTCCATCAAGTTTTAAAACTACTCAAGATGTTTATAACCTTCCTA
>CACBRT010000070.1 GCA_902541695.1 uncultured Alphaproteobacteria bacterium
ATAATGTGTACATCTTTGATCTAATTCATCATTATCACATATGCTTATTGACTTCCTAAAAATTTTGCTTCTAAACAATTGAGATAATTTTATTATATTATATACAAATTATTTTCGAAAATAAAAAATTACAGGAGAATTAAAATGATTGAGGCATTTAACGGGTGGTTTTTATTTATACTTTATTTATTAAATCTTGCAGGTGGAGGATTTTATGCCTACCAGTCTGTTTTAAACACTGAGAATTTTATGGAGAAATATGGAATCCATAGGTCTGCTTTGTTACCAGCAAGGTTGGCAGGTTCCTTTGTTTTAACTACATTTTTAATGGGTTTATATATTATTTATCGTGGAGGTCCTGAAGGTACATGGGTATTTTTTAACATACTTTTTATACAAAGTTTAATTTTCACAGTTCTTGGTTATATCTCAGTTAAATCAGATGTGGCTGAGATGGAAGGAGTAAAATATACAGCTGAAGGTTATATAGCTCCTGCTATTTTTACAGTTGTAAATGCAGTTTTGATTTGGGGGTTATCTGATAAGATTTACATGTAAACTATATGTAAACTTTTTAAAATCTTTTTTATTAAATCGCATATTGAATAAATGTAACTAGGCTTTTAAAGTTTAGTTACATTTATTATTTGATATAGGAATTTATATGGCTACTGGTTTAAATGTAAGAACTTTTTTTGAGGGATCATGGCATTCTCAAGATAAATATGTAATGAGAGCTGCAGACCATGGGTCATGGTTAGGCAGTAGTGTTTTTGATGGGGCAAGATATGTAGATGGTGTAGCTCCTGATTTGAAAGCTCATTGTGATAGGGTAAATCACTCGGCAGAAGCAATGATGATTACTCCAACTGTTTCTTCAGAAGAAATGGTTGATATAATTATGGATGGAATAAAAAAATACAATTCAAACCAAGCTATTTATATAAGACCTATGTATTGGGCAATTGAAGGTGGAGATTTAGCAATAGTTCCTAAGAAAGGGGTTACAGGATTTGCAATATGTCTAGAAGATATTCCAATGGCTGACCCTAATTTAGCTGCAACACTAACAACAACAAGTTTTAGAAGACCTGTTTTGGAAGACAATGTTGTAAATGCAAAAGCTGGATGTTTATATCCAAACAACGCAAGGATGTTAGCAGAGGCAAGAACAAAGGGTTTTTCCAATGCATTAGTTGCTGATATAATGGGTAATGTTGCTGAAACTGCTACAGCTAATATTTTTATCGTAAAGGATGGTGAAGTTTTTACACCAATTCCAAATGGTACTTTTCTTGCCGGAATTACTAGAAATAGGCACATTACGAATTTAAAAGCAGATGGTTATAAAGTACATGAGAAGGTAATATCATTTAAAGATGTTTCTGAAGCTGATGAAGTTTTTATGTCTGGAAATATGATGAAAGTAACCCCGGTAAATGCCTTTAATGATATCAATTATCAGAATGGGCCTATCACCAAAAGAACAAGAGAACTTTATTGGGATTGGGCTAAATCTAGTTAAAAAATTTTTAACCTGAAAGATATGCAGGCAGCCATGTTGATAAACTTGGGAATAGTATCATTATAATGCCATACAAAATACCTACGGCTGTAAATAATGGTACCTCTTTAAATGCTTTTCCAGGATTCTCCTTTATGACACTGGCTGATGTATAAATACCAACACAAACTGGTGGTGTAATCATGCCTATTCCAGCAAAGGCAACAAATACAACATAAAGATGGATTAAGCTTTGATCAAAGGTTAAAATAATTGCTGTAAATATTGGAATTGTAAGATAAAAGACTGGTACAATTTCGATAAATGTTCCTAAAATCAAACATATTAAAGCCATAGCAAACCAAAAGAAATTTAAACCTACGCCCATTTCTGTTATTGATTTAATAATAAATTGTGGAAACTGTGTATAAGTAAATACTTTACTTAAGAATGTTGCCATCGCTATGATAGAAAATATAACAGCAGTTGTAATTGCTGTATCTTTTACACTTTGTAGTAAAGATTTGATCTTTAGTTCTCTATAAATAACAAAACCCATAAAAATTGCCCAAATTCCAGAAACAGCTGCTGATTCTGAAGGTGTTAAAAAACCTCCATAAATACCTCCTAAAATTATTAGTGGAGTTAATAGTGCTGGAAAGGCTTTTATACCCAGTACTAGTTTTTCATAATTTGTTGCAGGTTTATTTCTTTGTACGTTCCGACATTTGAATAAGACAAGAATTATCATAAATAATAGCAAAATCAAACCAGGTATGACTCCTGCTGCAAATGTTTGTGAAACTGGAACATAGGTTAATGCACTATATAAAATAGCTGCATTTGATGGGGGTATTAATGCTTCCAGCAAAGCTGCTGAAGCTGCTAAAACAATTACAAAAGGTTTGGGATAACCTGCCTCTATCATTTTAGGCATCATAATTGTTCCAACTGCTGTAATTGCAGCTAAGATAGAACCACAAAAAGCAGCAAAAAATCCCATAGCTAGTACCATTGCAATTCCAAGTCCACCAGGCAAATGTCCTACTAGAGATGTTGCAAAATTGACCAATCTATTTGCAGCTCCACCTCTTAACATTACCATTCCCGAAAATACAAACAATGGAACTGCAATCAAAACATGTTTGTTCATAGACTCGAAAGCCATTTGGATAAGTGTAGACCACGGTAAATTTAATCCCCAAATAGCTGCAATTGAACTACCTAACCCAAAAACTAAAAAAATTGGTACTGACAAGAATAACAAAATAAATGAAAATATTAATGCAAAAGTAAACATCAAGTAGATCTATCTTTGTATATTTCATTTAATGTTTGCAGGAGTAATTCTAACGAAAATAATCCCATTATTATAAAACCAACTGGAAATGATAAGAACATTATCCAAATAGGGACATCGATCTCTAGTTCCATCATTTGGCCAAGGTTATAAAATAAAACTGTAGCATCCAATCCTGCTTTAAAGAAAATAAATGACGAAATTAAACTTATTAAATAAACAAAAAATTTTATATATTTTATTTTCTTGGTGGAAATAATTGTACTTACAAAATCTACTTCTATGTGGTTTCCTGTTTTTAATAAGGGGCCAAGCATAGGAAAAACTAACCAGCTAACTAAAGCAGGAGGTAATTCTATAAACCAGTCAAAACCATGACCAGAAATATATCTTGTTAACGCACTTGCTGATAAAGCTAATACCATTATACAAACTATTGCCATTGCAATGAAAAATGTAATTTTGCTTAAAACTGCATTTAAAAATTGCAATGGCAGAAGAATATTATTCATTATAACTATTGAATAAATTTTTTTCAAATAAATTTAATTTGATGTAAATGCCTCAGCTGCCTTAAGAGCATCAGCATCAAATTTATCCATCATAGCTGGTAATACTTTTTTTGTCATAAGATTATCAAATTTTACTTTTTCAGCTCCAGTTAAAGTTGTCATTTTTCCCCCTCTAGCTTCAAATTCAGAAATTACTTCTTCACCTACACCAATAATTTTGTCAGTAGAAACATCTCCGAATTTTTTACCAGCTTCTAAAACAATTTTTTGTAAATCGCTTGGTAGTTTATTAAACCAGTCACTATTTGCCATGATATATGCATCTGCAAAATATTGATAAGGTCTTTGACCAAATTTTAAAAATTCCCACCAACTATATGCTCTTATGCTTTGTGGTGGTGTATTTATTGTATCAATCAT
>CACBRT010000071.1 GCA_902541695.1 uncultured Alphaproteobacteria bacterium
ATTTTATATTGGAGGAATGTTTAATGGAATTTTTTATTTATTGAAAAATAGCTACCGGATTAGAAACTTTGAGTTCAAGATTTGAATATAAAATGGCAAGGGGTGCTAGAAAGTTTTGTTTCTATTGGAATCTTGCCGACACTGAATAATGAGTTTATATGGTCGGGCAACATTTCTAATTTGGAGAGCATGAGCGCATTCATAATTACTGGTGAAGTAATCCAATGGGACAAAGACAATGGATGTGTTTATATAATTTATATAATGTCTGAGATGTAAAAGTAAATAAATAGATATTGCTATAAAAATTACTATTTCCAACTTAAAAAGTTCATACATTTTATTTTTTATAAATTATACTAAGTGTATGTTTGCTTTACACAAAAGAAACATTCTAAAAGCTAAGTTAAATGTATAATCTTGTCCTCTAAATTTTTTTTGTTAAAAAAATTGGCTTGGAGTTTGCACCCAAGCCAATTTTGTTTCTAAATATACTAGTCAAGTTTCTATTCTGCTTTAACTTCTTGATGGTTTATTTCTATTAATTTTTATCTATTCTTTTGAGAAACTAAGAACCCAGGAAACGCGATAGCAACACCATATTTTCCCATTATTTCATTCATTTCCTGTATATCTTTCCACTTAGAAGCTGCAGCTATATGCTTTTGAAGACCCTTAGGAGTTTCATAGTGCTCTGTTAGAATAAAGAACATATTCCCAGTAGTGCCCTTTTCTGGTTTTGTAGGATCAACCATTTCAGGTCCCTTAAGTACTGAATATGAATTAAGTCTTGTTTCCTTATCTCCAGTAACAGAATGAGTATTATTCATAAATTCTAAGTGTGACTGCAATAATTTTTCAACCCTAGCTACTTCATTTTCAGGAACTTTTAATGCAAATCCAAAAGCATTTGAATTACTATGACCATCTGCCAAAATGGTCCCAAATGAAAATAGGTAAAGTAATATTATAAAAAAAGTTCTCATTGACGCCTCTCTATTAAATGTTTTTTTAAATACTTAGATGTGAGATTTAATTGTTGCAACATTTACCTTAGGTCAAAAAGATCATTTTAATGGTCCAATTCATTACTCAGATTGTCAACAAACTATATGGAATAGCATACCCTTTTTAAAAAAGAGTATAATTTGCTACTTTATTTTTTGATTATAATTTAAAAAATATAGAACATTTTTAATAACCCAAAATAATTAACTAGTAAGATATGAGTTTTTTGCCTATAAACTACAAAATTAGTGGTTAGAATCAGTTACTAACGACAGGCTGTTATTTTTTGATTAATTATGTTTAACTACATGTCTTAATTGTTAAAAACAAACAGATTAATTTTTTTAGTATTTATTAATGCTCAGAAGTTCCTAATATCCTAAATAATTTAAATCAATCAATTGAAGATGATATAATTTTAGCATAAGTTAAAATATGATTTCTAAATACTAGATAGGTTTTTTTATGGATAAAAATAATTATTTTTCTTCTGCAATAGTTACCTTTCCTTCAGAGGGAGATTATAAATTATGGTCAGAGAAATTTGCATTATTTAATACAGATCAAGCAAAAGAATTTTTAAAAAAATCAGGACAATTAAATGTAAGTTGTATTCGTATTATTGACGAACAACTCGTAAAAATTTTGATTATTTGGGAGTATGAGAATGAAGAATCTTTTGCACGATGTCAAAAACTTTGGTCAAAATGGGGAGACATTGCTCAAGAATTTGTTTCCAAAATAGTTTTTAATAGAGGCAAGAAATTTTATGGCTGGTAATATTGTTATCCTTATAGATATATCTGAGTAAGATACTATAAATTTAATTTTGTATTATATATTTTTTTTAATCGTACTTCTTTAAGTCAATATAATATAATTTTAAAACATGTATGCTAATTTAGACTAAACATTTAATTTGTCTCAATCGGTAAATTGTGATCCATAGCCCATTCACTCATAGAATTATCATAAATTTCTAATTTCTCTATTCCTAATTGTCTAAGTAAAAATGCATTAAGTGTTGCAGCTATTCCCCCTCCACAATAATTAAGTACTCTAGTTTTATTATCTATATTTTGATTTTTAAAAATAGCTTGCGCTTTATCTGGAGATATAAATTTTTGCTCACTGTCAACAAATTCTAAGAAAGGTATGTTTTTACTTCCAGGTATCCTTCCAGGTCTTCCATATCTAGAATTTTCTCCTCGATGTATATCACTGGTTAGAGCATTTAATATAATACAATTATCTTGGTTTATTGAATCATAAGTTCTTTTTTTGTCAACAAACACATTTTTATTAATACAAGAAGTAAATTTTGCTGATTTATATTTTCTTTCTCCTTTTTCTAAATCATAACCTAAACGTTTCCATTCTTTAATCCCCCCATTAAGAATACTAACTTTCTTAAATCCCAACACAAATATTAGCCACCATACTCGTGTTGCCCATTGTATACCGTTTCCAGAATAAAGTATTATATGGAATGGATCACCAATTCCTAATTCTTGTAAACTTTTTGCAAGCAAATCATAATCGGGTATTGTAAATTTAAATTTACTATCGTTGTTTGATAATTTTTTTTGTATATCCAAAAAGGCAGCATTAGGTATATGACCCGTTTTATAATTTTTAATCCCACTTTCAACATCATATGGTTTTGAGGGATCTTTATCAGCGTAATGCAAGTAAGTTGTACAATCAAAAATACGAATACTCTCATCTTTTAATCGTTTTCTCAACCATTCACAAGATACTATAGATTCAGGATATTTCCATTCATTTTGTTTATAAGACATTTAATAAGATTAACTTATTAAAGAGATATTTAAAATCATATTATGAAAGTTTTAATGTATTGTTTTCTATATAGTTATTAAAATTTTTTTATAACGTAAGGTAAATATTGTAAGATTGGTAAATTAAAAATATCTTTAATTTTTAAATTTTAATTTGTTCTTAGAAATTTTTAATTAATGTCTTTAGTGAAAATAAACAGTAATTACTGGGATTATCTATTTAAAGACGATCCAGTGAGACCAAATCTGAATAATAAGTTTAGATTAACAGGAAATAGAGTAAACTTTTTACTAACTCAAGATTTTAGCAAACCATGTGCAGTCATTTGTGTTGCTTTTACTAAAGATATACCTGAAACAGAGAATCAATTAAAAAATTATTCAATTAGTAAGCTTTCCATAAACTATGATAAAGCTATATTTTACACTATATGGAGTTATTCTAAAGGATCTGGAAAAGACATTTTATTTAGTACAGTAGACTGGCTTAAAAAAAATAAGCCTGAAATAAAGAGATATATTACTATGAGTCCAAAAACAAAAATGGCTAGGAACTTTCATTTAAAAAATGGAGCACATGAATTAAAATCTAATAAAGATACTATAAATTTTGAGTATATTATTTAAACAGTTATGAAAACTGATATTAATTGAAACAAAAATCAAAAATAAATTGTATAATAAATTAATCCAATACCTTCTTTGGAGTAAATTTAATGACTGATGGGAAGAACCCCTTTATTTTAATTTCAAAAAATATAGTAAAAAACAGGATGATTGAATAATATTTAAATTTCAGATAAGGATGAAAATACAATAAAT
>CACBRT010000072.1 GCA_902541695.1 uncultured Alphaproteobacteria bacterium
AAAGTTGAACCAAAATAGCCATTTAATGCCATTTTATTAACTATGTCCCTAATTATTCCACCTATAGCTATTCCTAAACCTGCACCTATGGCTTGACTTGCACCCCATGAACCTAAAACAAAACCACTCCCTAATTTTGTCGCAGATGACAAAGCCATAGCAATAATCAGAAGTGAAACTGAGAATAAACCAGTACCAAATCCAATAAATAGTGTTCCTAAATAATATAAAAATGGAAATTGCATTGGGCTAGAAAATATTATAGCAGAAAAACCTACAATACCTAACAAAAGTGCCGTCATCGCATTACTTACTGAAGAAATAGTTTTTTTTGAATTATTTGCAGCTAAAGCTAATCCAAGTAATGCACCTATAGCCCAAATGCCTGTCAAATTTGTTGTATCAGAAACACTTAAACCTAAAATTTGACCTCCATATGGTTCTAATAGGACGTCTTGCATTGAAAAAGCAAGGGTTCCCCAAAACACTACCCAAATTAAACTATTACTTTTCGGATTTGATATAAATTTTTTCCAAGAAATAAAAAATCTATCTTCAGATTTATTTATTGAATTTTTAATTATTATTCTCTCTTGTCGCCAAACAGCAATTAGATTAAGGATTAAAGTCAGTACTGCTGATCCTTGAACTACCTGTATTAAACGAAGTTTTGAAAAATCCTCTAACAAAGCACCTATTACAATGGCGGATACTCCCATACCAAATAGAAACATAAAATAAAGAAGAGCTACAACTCTCGGCCTTGTTTCTTTTGTAGCTTTGTCAGCTGCTAAAGCTAAACCAACTGTTTGAGTTATATGCATGCCTATTCCTGTTAATAAAAAGGCGATTGCAACTAGAACCTCACCTGCCCAATCTGGACCAACTGTTTGATCACCAGAAAGTATAATAATTGCAAACGGCATTACAGCCAGCCCACCAAATTGAAACAAGCTGCCAAACCACATATAAGGTATTCTTTTCCACCCAATAAATGACTTATAGGTATCAGATTTATGACCATAGAAAGTTTTCATTGGCGCAATTAAAACAGGAATTGCAATCATCACAGCAACTAAGGAGGCTGGAACTAATAACTCTACAATCATTACTCTATTTAAAGTACCTGCCAACATAACTGTAGCCATCCCAACAGATACCTGAAATAATGACAATCTTAAGAGTTGCAATAATGAAAACTTTGAGCTAGCTGCATCAGAAAATGGTAGGATTTTTTTACTTATTTTGAATATGTGGTCCTTTGAAATAATCATCTTTTTAACTCTAAAACCTCTGATGTATAAAAAAGATCATTCACTTTACCAATACTAGCCAAAGATACCCCAAATTCTTTGTCGAATTTTTTTTGATATTCTTTAATAAAAGTTTTGATATTTAAGGGGGACAAAGTAGGTGAACGATCTGCTCTTGGAAGAAGGCGACCTATTTTTAATTTTATTGATAAAATAAAATTTGATGGAACCAACGTAAATATTATTTTTTCATTTGTATTTTTTAGTAGGCTTTCTAAAAGAAACATAGTATCTTTTTCAGGGTAATGTATTAAACTATCCATGAGTACTATATAATCAAATTTGCCATGGTCTTTCATCATGTCAGATGTTTCAAATTCAATATTTGTTTTTAATTTTTCTGGTAATCTTTTTTTGGCTATTTCGATTAGGTTTGATGAAATATCAATTCCTAAAACGCTTGCTCCCCTTTGAGCTAGTTCGATAGAGAATTGACCTGGTCCACATCCAGCATCTAGTACTCTTTTTCCAGAGAGATCATTAGGTAGAATTGATAATATTTTCCTTCTCATCTTTTCTCTACTTTGTCTAACTTTTAATCTTATTTTTGAAACAGGAGTTTCATTGGTTAAAGCCTCCCAAGCTCTAAAACCTGTTTTGTTAAAGTATTCGGCTATCTTATCTCTATTTTGAGAATACGTTCTCATACTTAATCAAATCCTAATAATTCGAATATATCTCTATCTTCTAATGGTTGAGGTGCCAAAGGATCTGTTCCATCCCATAGTAATTGAGCAAGTCTTAAATACTCTTTTTGAACTAATTGAATTTCCTCATTATCATCCATTTCAAAAAGTGTTTTTTTCTTTAATCTGGATTTTCTTATTGCATCTAAATCGGGAAGATGTGCAACTCTTTTAAAACCAACTTCTTTACAATATCGATCTACTTCATCGGTATCTTTAGATCGATTAGCAATACAACCTGCAAGTCTTACATTATAATTTTTTGATTTTGCTTGAACAGCAGCAATTATTCTGTTCATGGCATAGATAGAGTCAAAGTCATTAGCTGTTACTATTATTGCTCTATCAGCATGCTGCAAAGGCGCAGCAAAACCACCACATACTACATCCCCAAGTACGTCAAAAATAACTACATCTGTTTCTTCTAACATGTGATTTTGTTTCAGAAGTTTAACAGTTTGGCCTACCACATAACCTCCACAACCAGTCCCTGCAGGTGGACCACCAGCTTCTACACATTTTACTCCATTAAAACCTTCATAAACAAAATCATCAGGTCTTAATTCCTCTGCATGAAAATCTACTTCTTTCAATATATCAATTACTGTTGGAACCAATCTTCCCGTTAATGTGAAAGTACTGTCATGTTTTGGATCACAACCTATTTGTAATACTTTCTTGCCCAATTTTGAAAAAGCAACAGATAAATTTGATGAAGTAGTTGATTTACCAATTCCACCTTTGCCATATACTGCAAAAACTTTTGCACCTTCAATTTTGACTTTAGGATCCATTTGAACTTGAACTGATCCTTCTCCATCCTCTCCTCGAAGATTTGGAACCTGTTTATTGCTATCCAAAGGGCTCATTTTAATTCTCCATATACTAAATTAATTATTTTATTGTTAAATTCTTTCATTCAGCTGCTAGTTTTACTCCTTCAAGATTATCCTCTAATTCAGCAAGTGAATCTTTTAAAGCTTCTAAGGTTTCTTCATCTGGTTCCCAATATGATCTGTCATGAGCTTCCATTAGTCTGTTTGCAACTCTAAGACTTGCTGCTGGATTTAGAGAAGCAAGTCTTCTTCTCATTTCTTCGTCTAAAATAAATGTTTCTGATAGTTTTCCGTAAACCCATGGTTCCACTTGTCCAGTAGTAGCTGACCAACCAAGTGTATTTGTAACTTGACTTTCAATATGCTTTACACCTTCGTAACCATGCTTAAGTAATGGTTCAAACCACTTAGGATTCAAAGATCTTGAACGTGTTTCAAGTGCAATCTGATCAGATAACGCTCTTACCTTAGACCCTCCTCTTGTTTGATCACCTATATATACTGGTGTTTCCTCACCTCTAGCCCTTTTTACCGCCCGAGTTATGCCTCCCAAAGTATCAAAATAATGGTCAACAGTAGTTACACCCAATTCTACACTTTCCAAATTTTGATAAGTACAATCAACAACTTCTAAAATTGCCTGAAGAAGCTTTGTTTGCCTCGAACATTTTCCTTTAAAATCGTATGCATAACTTTTACGATTTTCATATGTATCTGCTAATTGATCTTCCTGATCCCAAGTAGCTGAACTTACCAAATG
>CACBRT010000073.1 GCA_902541695.1 uncultured Alphaproteobacteria bacterium
TAAAACTAGCTTTAAGTTTAAATGGGAAGATCGCTACTCAAGTTAATAAAAGCAATTGGATTACAGGGAAAAAATCAAGAAATTATGTCCAAATGTTAAGGGCTAATTATGATGCAATAATAGTAGGCACAGGAACTGCTTATTGGGATAATCCCAGACTCAATTTGCGAGGTCAATTTCAAGATTTACAACAACCAACAAAAATAATCATAGATAAAAACCTTAGACTTTTAGACCAAATAAACTCTGACAACAAAAGTATTAATGGAAAGAAAATAATAGTATACGACAGAAAAATAAAAAAAGATAAATTTAGTAATATTAAATATAATAGAATTGATTTTTTAGGTATACCTACTACAGAGAATGATCATATCGATCTTGAAATATTATTTAGAGAATTAGCAAATTTAGGGTATACACGAGTTTTAGTTGAAGGTGGTGGTAAACTGGCAACTTCATTAATAAAATTTCAATTAGTTGATAGATTATTTTTATTCACAGCTGGGATTCTTTTAGATAAGGGTGGTATTGATGGATTCCTGCCCTTAATCTCTGACATAATTAATCTTGATAAATATAACAGGTATATTCTTGATAGATACAAATCATTTGGAAATGACATATTACATATTTGGAATATAGATAATAGATCATAGAATTTCATTATAAAAATATTATTAGATCACAAACTAAAAATTGTTTGAACAATTCATAAATTAATATTAGTAAAAGTCATTAAGTATTAAATTAAAATAAATCAAATAATTTCAATTTAGAAACGATTAAAAAATGTTTACTGGTTTAATTTCTGACATTGGTACATTGATTAAGATTAATAAAGATAGAATCTTTAGTGCAAGAATAAGCTGTAATTATGATTTTGATAATACGTCTGAAGGAGCTTCTATATGTCATGACGGAGTTTGCTTGACTATATTTGATAAGATTAAAGAAAAAAACGGATTTTCATATAAAGTAGAAATTTCAGATGAAACACTTTCAAAAACAAACATATTAAATCCAACCAACCCGTGGAATGTTGGAAAGAATATAAATTTAGAGAAATCATTAAAAATTGGTGAAGAGTTAGGAGGTCATATAGTTACTGGACATATTGATGGAGTAGCTCAACTTATAAACATAAAGAAAATTGATAAAAGTCAAAAATTAACATTCAAACTCCCAAATGAACTCCAAAAGTTTGTTGCAGTTAAAGGGTCCATTGCTATTAATGGTACTTCTTTAACAGTTAATGGTATAGATAAAAATCAATTTACAGTAAATATTATACCTCATACACAAAAGGTAACTACTTGGAGTGAAATTAAAAAAAATGACCTATTTAATATAGAAATAGATTTATTAGCTAGATATATAGAAAGATTACAGGCTACAAGGAATTAAAATGAATATTGCTAGTAAACAAAAAGTTATTAATAGACCTACTCAAGAAAGTCTTATTTCTAATATAGAAGATATTATTGAAGAAGCAAGAAATGGAAGAATGTTTATTTTAGCAGACGATGAGGATAGAGAAAATGAAGGTGATCTTATAATTCCGGCACAGATGGCTACACCTGAAGCAATTAATTTTATGGCGACCCATGGAAGGGGGTTGATTTGTTTGTCATTAACTAAGGATCGCATTGAAAGTTTAAATCTTCCATTGATGTCAGCATCAAATTCTTCTAGACATGAAACAGCTTTTACGGTTTCCATTGAAGCTAAAGAAGGTGTTACTACTGGGATTTCAGCTCACGATAGGGCTTTAACAATTTCAACTGCAATCAATCCTATAACTGGACCTAACGATATAGCAACACCTGGACACGTATTCCCCCTTAAGGCTAAAGAGGGTGGAGTTTTAGTTAGAGCTGGACATACTGAAGCAGCAGTAGATATATCAAGGTTGGCAGGATTAAATCCATCAGCAGTAATATGCGAAATTATGAATAAAGATGGTTCTATGGCTAGAATGCCTGATTTAATTTCATTTGCAAAAATGCATAATCTGAAATTAGGTACTATTTCAGATTTAATAGCTTATAGAAGAAAGCACGATAATCTAGTCAAAGAAATAAGTAATAATACAGTAAATTCTGTCTTTGGGGGTAAATGGAATTTAAAAACTTTTCAAGATGATATAAATAAATCAATTCACTACACTATTTCTATGGGTGATTTAAATACTGAGGAAGGAATACTAGTGAGAATGCACGTAACTAATACCTTACAAGATCTTCTTGGAATTGAACCAAAAAGACAAAATCAAATAAGTGATTCTATGAGACAAATTAGTGAAGAAGGTAAAGGCCTAATTGTGCTATTAAATTTTAATGATCAGATAAATTCTAAGGAAGATAAAAATTCCAACACCATAAGACAGTATGGAATTGGGGCACAAATTTTAAAAGCTTTAGGTATTAATAACATTAAATTATTAACTAACTCTGGTTCTTTAAAATTAATAGGCTTAGAAGGTTATGGTTTAAAGATTTTAGAAACAATCCCTATTAAAAATTTTTCTTGATTAAGTTTACTTCATGAGTGATAAGAAAGAAATTTTTAATTTTCAATATCAAAAAGAAATTGCAATTGTTGCTTCACCTTATTACAGGAAGGTTTATGAAAATCTTTTAAAGGGAGCACTTTCAGAATTATCACTTTATAATATAAATTTCGAGATTATAAATGTGGATGGTGCTTTAGAAATTCCAACTGCTATAAATATGGTTAAAAATAAATTTGAAGGATTTATAGCTTTGGGTTGCGTAATTAGAGGAGAAACAAGTCATTATGATATAGTGTCTAATAATAGTGCAAAAGCTTTGACTAAATTAGGTCTTAAAGGTATTTGCATAGGAAATGGAATCCTCACTGTAAACAATTATAATCAAGCTATAGAGAGATCAGATCCTAAAATTAAAAATAAAGGAAAAGATGCTGCAAGAGCTTTAATGACCTTATTATTTATAAATGAGAAATATAACAGGAAGTGATCTTTAATTTATTTAAATATTGGAAAGTTCTATAATCAAAATTCACAGAAATATCAAAGAAAAAAGAGTTTCTAGGCTTTAT
>CACBRT010000074.1 GCA_902541695.1 uncultured Alphaproteobacteria bacterium
CTATAATTTTCTTAACTAACTGTCCAATCATTGTTAACTTCATAAAGTATTCCAAAAAGGGTTCAGTTGATGTTCTATCTTGTACACTAGCTATATCTAAACCTAATTTTTTTGCTAATCTATTAGATAACTCATAACCATCTTTATCATAACTATGAAACCCTCCTACAGCACCACCAAATCTTAATTTAAATAATCGTTTCTCAGTTTCAATAATTTGATCGGCTAATTCCGAAAAATTTTCAATCCATATGGCGACTTTAAACCCATAGGTTATTGGTAATGCATGACGCGAAAGTGTACGTCCTATCATGATAGTCTTAGCGTTTGTCTTTGAAATAAAAGATAGTTTTTTTAAAATTTCAGATATTACTATCATCATCTCTGAATGATATTTTTTTAATACTATCAATAATCCCGTATCAACTATATTTTGAGTTGTTGCTCCCCAATGGACAAACTTTCCTGCCTCTCCACAAATGTTAGATAATGATTTTGTTAGAGAAAAAACGCCTGTGCCTGTATCTTTTATTATTTTTTTTAATTCGGTTTGATTAATTAAAGAAATTTTTGATTTTTTTGAAATTACAGTTGCTGCCCAACTAGGTATCATTTCAATTTCACTTTGAGCTAAAGCTAATGCAGACTCCACATCAAGCCAGCTTTGCCAACGTGTAAGGTCACAAAAATATTCTTTCCTTATATCATCTTCATCTTTTTTCATTTTTTTATCAATGTGCCTATTAAAACTTTTTAATTAATTTATCAAATCTCTTTTTGGTGGAAATATGCGAAAAACTGAAGACAAAAGTTTTTTAGTATAAGATGATTGAGGATTTTCCAAAACTTCTTTAGTAATCCCACTTTCCACAATTTTACCATCCTTAATTACTAAGATTCTATTTGAAAGATATTTTACTACAGAGATATCATGACTTATTATAATTATTGTAATTGAAAGTTTTTTCTTTAGGTTTTCTAGTAAGTCAAGAATTTGATCCTGTATAGTTACATCTAAGGCCGATGTAGGTTCATCACAAATCAATAATTTTGGCTCTAATATTAAAGCTCTTGCAATAGAAACCCTTTGCCTTTGTCCACCAGAAAGCTGGTTAGGAAACCTGTAAAAAAATGTATCAGGTAATTCTACTAATTTAAGCATTTTTATTGCATTTCGATATATCTCTTTTGATGAGTACCTGTTTTGAATTATTAAAGGCCTAGAAATGACATACCCAATAGTATGATTAGGATTTAAAGTTGAGTATGGATCTTGAAAAATAGGTTGTATCAACCTTGCTCTTTCAAAGAAATCTATTTTATTTATGGGAAGATTATTAATTAAAATCTCTCCACTGTCAGGATATTCTAAACCATTTATAATTTTGGCTATAGTTGTTTTTCCCGATCCAGACTCTCCTACAATAGCCACGCTTTCACCTTTAAATACTGAAAAAGAAATATCTTCAACTGCTGATAATTTTTTTCTTTTACTAAAAAGTCTATTAGGTAATTGATACTCTTTCTTAATATTTTTTACTTCTATAAATGGAACTTTTTTATCTGTATATAAAGAAGGGTTTCCTTTTTCCAGCTTCCACAAACATTTCAACAAACCTAATGTATAATCTTTTTTAGGACTTTTTAATATCTTTTTTGTGATGCCTTCTTCTATTATTTTACCGTCTTTCATAACTATTATTTCATCTGAAACTTTAGAAATAACCCCCAAATCATGAGATATAAAAATAAGTGACATTTTAAAATTTAAACAAAGTTCATTTATTAATTCTAAAATTTCTTTTTGGACTGTTACGTCAAGTGCAGTAGTTGGTTCATCTGCTATAAGTATTTCAGGTTCATTTATAAGAGCTAAAGCTATTAATACTCTTTGCCTTTGTCCTCCAGAAAGCTGGTGAGGGTATTGCCTCAAACGTTCTTCTATTCTGTTTAATTTAACAGCATCTAACATTGCTCTTGCTCTTTCCTCTGAAAGCTTTTTTGAAATACCTTTATTATGAATAAGAAAAGCTTTTCTTAATTGTTTACCAATTGTATAAACTGGGTTTAAAGCAGTCATAGGTTCTTGAAAAATCATTGATATTTTTTTTCCACTAAATTCTCTATGAAATTCATTTTTCCCCATAGTATTTAAATTTTTATTATGGAAAAAAATAGAACCTCCTGTTACCTCAATCTGACTTGGAAGAAGTCTACTTATTGCTAGCATAGAAAGAGTCTTTCCACTACCAGACTCTCCTACTATTCCTAATTTTCTTCCTGGTTGAAGTGTAAGGTTAAAGTCACTTACAATTTTTTTATAACCTATAAGATTTTTTACTGAAATTTCTAAATTATTGATGCTAAGTGAGTAATTCAATTTTTATTCCAATTTACTTTTAGGATCCATTATGTCACGTAACCCATCACCTAACATATTTATTGATACAACAAGAAGAAATAAAGCAATCCCAGGCAAAACAATTAACCAAGGCTGAAAAAAAATTGCTTCTTTCCCTTCTGCGATTAAAAGACCCCACGATGGCGTTGGTGGTTGTATACCAACACCTAAAAAAGAAAGACTAGCTTCTGCTAAAATAGCAACTCCAACCTCCAAAGTGAAAATAACAATTATTTGATTAATAATTCCTGGTAATATATCCTGAATTATAATTTGTAGCTTAGTAGCACCAATTGCATTAGAGGCAGCAACAAAATCAAGTTTGACTATTCTTTTAGTTACAGACCTAGTAACAACCAAAAATAAGGTCCAATGTAGACAACCAATTACAATTATTACTACTGGAATTGATGGCCCAATTAAAAAAACTAAAGTCATTGCAAGTAATAATCCAGGTAATGCTAATTGACATGTTAAAATATAATTAACAAATTGATCTATCCATCCTCCAAAATATCCAGCTATAACACCTAAAGTTACACCTATGATCATTCCAACCAAAGCTGCCCCAATTCCTATTGTTAATGAAATTCTAGTTCCACTTAGAATTCTAGAAAGATAGTCTCTCCC
>CACBRT010000075.1 GCA_902541695.1 uncultured Alphaproteobacteria bacterium
TTCTTCTGAAAAAATAGAAATATTGGGTTGGCGAAATGTCCCTACTAATAATTCATGTTTGTCATTAGACAAAGATATCAAAAAAGCTGAGCCAGTTCATTTTCAATTATTTCTTAAAAAAAATGATGACCTTCTACAGGATCAGTTTGAAAGGAAATTATTTGTTTTAAGAAAATGTATTTCCAATAATGTTATTAATCAACTCGGTGATATAGAAGATTTTTATCCTGTGTCCTTATCTTCCAGAACTATTGTATATAAAGGCATGTTTCTCGCTGATCAGCTAGCTAAGTATTATCCTGACTTAAGTAATCAGAGAATTAAATCAGCACTTGCGTTAGTGCATCAACGTTTTTCCACAAATACATTTCCATCTTGGAAGTTAGCTCATCCTTACAGAATGGTTTCTCATAATGGAGAAATTAATACACTGAGAGGAAATTATAATTGGATGGCGGCAAGACAAGCTTCATTGTCTTCGCCTCTTTTTGGCGATGATATTGAAAAAATTTGGCCTGTATCTTACGAGGGTCAATCCGATACTGCTTGTTTTGATAATGCTTTAGAATTGTTGGTGCAAGGTGGCTATTCAATTTCTCATGCAATGATGATGCTTATTCCTGAAGCTTGGTCAGGTAATCCACTTATGGATGAAAAAAGAAAATCTTTCTATGAATATCATGCTGCTATGATGGAACCTTGGGATGGTCCAGCTGCCCTTGCTTTCACTGATGGAAGGCAAATTGGAGCAACTTTAGATCGAAACGGTTTAAGGCCAGCAAGATATTTTGTTATGGATGATGATACAGTAGTTTTAGCATCCGAGGCTGGTACTTTACCTGTTGATGAAAGTAAAGTCATTTCTAAATGGAGACTACAACCAGGAAAAATGTTGTTAATAGATCTGATTGATGGAAAGATTATCTCAGATCAAGAAATTAAAAATCAATTATGTAATGCTAACCCTTATAAGGAATGGTTGGAAAATACTCAAATTATTCTTGAAGATGTAGATAACAAATCGACTGAACATAGAAAATTCGATAATGATGCATTAAATAAGGGACAAAAAATATTTGGTTATAGTCAAGAAGATTTAAAAGTATTGATGTCACCAATGGCTGTTACTGGTCAAGAAGCTATAGGTTCTATGGGAACTGACACACCAATTTCTGCAATCTCAAATAAGCCTAAACTTTTATACACATATTTTAAGCAAAACTTTGCTCAAGTGACCAATCCTCCAATAGATCCTATTCGTGAAGAGTCAGTAATGAGCCTAGTTTCCCTGATCGGGCCAAGACCAAATTTGTTTGATTTAAAAAATCTGTCTACTACCAAAAGATTAGAAGTTAGGCAGCCCATCTTGAAAAATTCTGATTTGCAAAAGATAAGAGATATCAGTGATATAGGCGATAACCAATTCTTATCTAGAGTTATTGATGTAACTTTTGATAAAAAAGTTGGTCCAGAAGGAATGAAAGACAGCATTGAAAAAGTTTGTGAAAGAGCTGAAAAATCTGTTTTAGCTGGTGAAAATATTATCATCCTTTCTGACCGTCAGTTTGGCCCTCAAAGAATACCCATACCTATGTTGCTTGCCACGTCAGCAGTTCATCACCATTTGATTAGAAAAGGTCTAAGAACATCTGTTGGTCTAGTTGTAGAATCTGCAGAACCTAGGGAAGTGCATCACTTTGCAGTACTTGCAGGATATGGAGCAGAAGCAATTAATCCTTATCTTGCATTTGAAACGTTAATTAAAATGCATCAAAGTGGTCTTTTTCCTAAAGAAGTAGACGAAAACGAAGTAATTAAAAGGTATATAAAATCTATTGATAAGGGTCTACTTAAAGTAATGTCAAAAATGGGAATCTCTACTTATCAATCTTATTGTGGAGCACAAATTTTTTGATGCAGTGGGTCTGTCATCTAAATTCATTGATCAATACTTTTCTGGTACAGCTAGCAAAATAGAGGGTGTAGATATTGACCAGATTTCCAAAGAAACATTTATTAGGCATGAAATGTCATATAGTGACGTACCCATATTAAGACATTCCTTAGATGTTGGTGGTGAATATTCAGTTAGACACAGAGGAGAGGCTCATGCATGGACTTCTGATGAAGTCACATATTTACAGCATGCTGTAAGATTAGGAAACAGCAGTGACTATAAAGAATATGCTCGTTTGATTAATGATCATGATAAACGCTTATTAACTATAAGAGGTCTTTTCAGGCTCAAAGAGGCTAAAGAATGTAATTCTAGAAGTATTTCAATCGATGAAGTTGAGCCCGCATCTGAGATTGTAAAGAGATTTGCGACTGGGGCTATGTCCTATGGTTCTATTTCTGCTGAAGCCCATGAAAACCTTGCAATTGCTATGAATCGTATAGGTGGAAAATCTAATACTGGTGAAGGAGGTGAAGAAGTAGAGCGTTTTGTTCCAATGTCTAATGGTGATAGTAAGAGATCTGCAATTAAACAGGTGGCCTCAGGTAGATTTGGTGTTACTACCGAATATCTTGTAAATTCAGATATGATACAAATAAAGATGGCACAGGGTGCAAAGCCTGGTGAAGGAGGTCAATTACCTGGTCATAAAGTGGATGCGGTTATAGCAAAAGTAAGACATTCGACTAAGGGTGTTGGACTTATATCTCCTCCTCCCCATCACGATATTTATTCTATTGAAGATTTAGCTCAGTTAATTTATGACCTTAAAAACGTTAACCCTGATGCAGATATTTCGGTTAAATTAGTATCTGAAGTTGGGGTAGGAACAGTCGCAGCTGGTGTTGCTAAAGCTCACGCTGATCATGTTACTATATCAGGTATGGAGGGAGGTACTGGAGCAAGTCCCCTTACATCTGTTAAGCATGCAGGTTCTCCGTGGGAAATGGGGTTGGCTGAGACTCATCAAACCCTACTAAATAATAAATTAAGATCTAGAATTAAAGTTCAAGTTGATGGTGGTTTAAGGACT
>CACBRT010000076.1 GCA_902541695.1 uncultured Alphaproteobacteria bacterium
CCTCCCTAAATTTAGATCTTATGCTAAATGAAATTTTTTACAAAAATATATACAATTTTATTTTTTCTATCACTTCCAATTATTGCATTTTCAAGTGATGAAGAATTTAAAAAATTTATTTCAGAAAACAAAACTTTTATTCATAAAAGTTCAGCAAAAACGATTACTCCTATTATTGATGAAATATCAAAATTTAATTCAATTAAAGTAGAAGATTTTCTGACTACTTGGAGAGAGAAAAAGCTTTGGTACTTAAAGGAAGATGGAAAGATTATAAAAGTTTCTACCAAAGATAAAAAAAATTATGAACTTATAGATTTCTTCACCAATGAAATTATTGGTAATGTGGGTAAGAAAGAAATAAAACAAATAAAACCTAACAGTGGAGTAAGAGCTATAATTTCATCTGCTTTAGTAAAATTTCAATTACAAAATGAAGACTTACAAATAAGAAAAAAAACTTTTGAAAACTTAGCTAGAAATCCAAAAGAAAAATTTAGAATACCCTTAAGAGAGGCAATTATTAATGAAGTTGATCCAACCTTAAGAGAGAAAATGGAAAGATTTGAAAAACTTCTTACGGTTAAATTTGAAAAAGATATTCAAAAAAGAATAGATGCAATTTTGTCTTTTAAAAATGATCTTGGTATTGATGTAAGAGGAGCTCTAAACCAATTACTAGAAACTACACTAATGGTTAAGAAAGAAATTCCAGAGGGTACTAATGTATCCCGAATACTAATCCCAGAATTTGGATATTTAAAAAAATCGATAGAAAATTTTAAAACCTTCATAGATGATCAAAAAAAATCCAAATTTACTGATACTGATGCATATGGAATACTTGTTAACAAAAATATTGCGCCAGCCCCAATATCTAACGATAAAATTAAAGAAATTTTATCTTCTCAACTTGAACAGGGGTTTATTGATTTAAAAGAAATAAAAACTCTTAATTCGTTAAATGGAAGATTAAAAGTTTTTAATGAGCTTGTAAGAGAAGGAATAGTAGAAAAAGGAATAAGCATTGAAGAAATGACCTTATTGGTAAAACAATATAAGTATTTTTATAAATATGTTGAGCCATCAAAAGAGATAACTGATACCGTTTCAATCACTCTAAGTTCAATAAATAAAAGAGTGGGGGTTTTTCAATTTATAGATCTTACTATAGAAGGTATCAGTTTGGCTTCAATTTATTTTCTTGCCGCTATTGGTCTAGCTATAACTTTTGGAGTAATGAGAGTTATTAATATGGCTCATGGTGAATTCATTATGATGGGAGCATATTCTGGCTATGTTGTTCAACAATTTATTACAAATTACACTATTTCTATTCTTATATCTATTCCAATAGCTTTTTCGATTACCTTTTTTGCTGGTCTAATAATGGAAAGGCTAGTTATTAGAAAATTATACAAACGACCTCTAGAAACTCTTTTAGCTACATTTGGGATAAGCATAGCTCTTCAACAACTTGCAAAAATAATTTTTGGGACTCAAGCAAGACCTTTAACTTCTCCCTCCTGGTTAGATGGTTCTCTCGTTATAAATGAAATTATATCAATTAGTTGGATTAGAGTAGCTATTCTCTTTTTAAGCATTATTTTCACACTCATATTAGTTCTTATATTGAATAAAACTCGCTTTGGTCTTGAAACAAGAGCAGTTACACAAAATCCTAAAATGGCAGCTAGCATGGGAGTAAATCCAGAAAGAATTAATATGTTAACTTTCGGTCTTGGTTCAGGAATAGCAGGTATAGCTGGTGTTGGAATAGGTCTTTATGCAAAAGTAACTTCTGAACTAGGTGCTGATTATATTGTTCAAAGTTTTATGACCGTAGTTGTAGGCGGAGTGGGGAGCATATGGGGTACACTTGCTGGAGCAACTTTGATAGGTTTTCTTCAAAAAGGTATTGAATGGTTTAACCCTTCAAACACTTTAGCAGCTCAAACCTACATGATAATTTTTATAATAATTTTTATTCAATTTCGTCCTAAAGGAATTATTGCATTAAAAGGGCGAGCAGCTGGGGATTAAAGACTAATGTTAAAATTAATTAGAACAATGGATTTTAAAACTATATGCTTTTGCTTATTCTTTATTCTATTTTCGCTAATTATAACCTTATTAAGTGATTTAATATTTGGAAGTATTTCTACAAGTTTTGTTAAAGTTTTAGGTAAAACATTAATGCTTTGCTTGGCTGCAATAGCACTAGATCTGGTTTGGGGATATTGTGGTATTCTATCTCTTGGTCATTTTGCTTTCTTTGCATTAGGAGGCTACCTAATTGGAATGTGGCTGATGTATGAAAGAACAAAAGAAATTATTATTCAAGCCTTTTCAGAACAACTCTTACCTCCTACTCCTTCAGAAATAAAAGAAGCCATTGGAATTCAGATATTTGGTGTTGTTGGTGGGTCAGAAATTCCTTCAATATGGATATTTTCTGATTACTTATTTATACATTTATTTCTCATAATATTTATACCAGGCCTTTTAGCATTAATTTTTGGATGGCTAGCATTTAGATCTAGAGTTACAGGTGTATATCTTTCAATACTAACTCAAGCTATGACTTTAGCCCTTTCATTATATCTACTTCAAAATGATAGTGGATTGAGAGGAAATAATGGTCTTTCAGGTCTTCAAAATATTCCAGGCTTTACCAGTTTTCCACAGAGTATAATCTCAATTCTTTTTTTATGGGCATCGACTATAGCACTTATTTTAGGGTTCGTAATAGCTACTTTTATAACAAAATCTAAATTAGGAAAGCTTATACAAGGAATAAGAGATGATGAGGATAGAATTAGGTTTTTAGGATACAATGTAGAGACATATAAGTTATTTGTATTTGTAATATCAGCAATAATGGCAGCTATAGCTGGTGCACTTTATTATCCTCAAGCGGGTATTGTAAACCCTACTGAGTTAGCTCCAATTGCTTCAATTTACTTAGCTGTATGGGT
>CACBRT010000077.1 GCA_902541695.1 uncultured Alphaproteobacteria bacterium
ATGGTCCTCTTTTGCAGACTAAAACTGCCTCAGTTAAGGATCTAACGTTCTTTAAAGCCTTTATTGTATGATTAATCCCTCCTGCAATATGAAATTCTTCTTCAGTTCCTACTATTAAATCAAAAAGTCTCAAATTTTTCTGTAATTTTTTTGTAACTTCACTGGACTTAATATAACGATTTTCTCCATCATTATGATCTGAAAGTCCCCATAAGTTGGGTCTAAAATCTATATCTAAAACTGTTTTTTTCTTAAGCTTTCTAGCAATTGAAATAGCTTTGATTGTTGCTCCTTCTACATTTACATTTGAAAGGTGTGTTCCTGTAGCACAAACACATTTTGCTCTTGAGATAAATTTTTTATCAATATCATTTGTTGACAATGCCATATCTGCACAATTTTCTCTGTAAAAAATTAATGGAAAATCATTTTTGTTTCTTATGCCTAAAATGACAAGCGCCGTTAACCTTTCTTGGTCAATTTTAATACCATCAGTATTAACTCCCTCTTTTTTTAATTGTTCAACTATGAACCTTCCCATATGTTCATTTCCCACTCTGGTAATAATTGCTGATTTTAAGCCTAATCTAGCAGCACCAGCTGCGATATTAGTAGGAGAACCACCTATATATTTTTGAAATGTCCTCATATCTTCTAGACGACCCCCAATTTGAGAACCGTATAAATCAACTGAACTTCTACCTATTGTTATTAAATCAAGATTTTCACTTTTCTTCATAGCCAAACATTATTTTTTTATATAACTTAATTATGAAAATTAATCCCAAAATAAAAAAAATTAAACCTATAATTATAAAAATTATATATAATGAACAAAAAAAAAATTGGAGAAAAAATCAAAGTTTCAGAAATTTGTTTTGGGACTTCTGCATTAGGAAATATGCCTGATACATATGGTTATGAAGTTGACCCCTCAATAGCAGAAGAAACCATATTAGCAATTCTAAATGGGCCTTCTAACTTTATAGATACTTCTAGAAATTATGGAATGGGAAGAAGTGAAAAACTTATTGGAAACGTATTTAAATCATTAGGAGGAAAACCTAATGACATAATTCTTTCCACAAAAATTGATCGAGATATGACTACAAATATTTTAGATCGAGATGCTGCACTAAAATCGTTCGAACAAAGTATCGAGTCTCTAGGCACTGACAAAATTGATATTCTTCATATACATGACCCAGAACATTGTAAAAATTTAAGTGATATTACATGTGAAGATGGTGCAATTGATACATTATTTCAACTTAAAGACGAAGGATGCGTAAGTTTAGTTGGTTTAGCTATGGGGAAAGTAGAAGTGATGCATGATTTGATCCAAAAATGGCCTTTTGATGTTATGATTAATCATAATAGGTTTACCTTGTTAAATCGACAAGCTGATAAGCTTTTTGATTTTGCTAAAAAGAGAGGTATAAAAATTTTCAATGCTGCACCCTTTTGTGGCGGAATTTTAGCAAAGGGTACAAAAAAAACAAATAGATTGGTTTATCAAGAAGTATCAGAAAAAAAACTTAAACCAATTCTAGATTTAGAAAATATTTGTCTAAAGTATAATGTGCCTTTAGGAGCAGCTGCTTTACAATTTTCAATGAAAGATACGCGAATAACTTCAACCATAGTTGGTATCACTAAAAAAAAACGTATTGATGAAATATTACAATGGTCAAGTTTTAAAATACCCAAAGATGCTTGGACAGAAATATTATCTCTTCCATTTGCAACTAATGATCCTGAAGAAGCTCGAAATTATAAGCTGGGGTAATTTGTTCTCTAAATCATGACCCAACGTTTCTCCTTAGATGATCTATGGATGCCATCTACTAATTTCTGTATTCTATGTCCGCTAGCAAAATTAAAAGGTTCTGGAATTTCATTGTTGATCGATTTTATAAAATTACTTATTTCAATGGCTTTAAGTTCATTGAACCCTAGTTGATGACCTGGTGCTACACAAAATCTATCATAGGGTTTATTTGCTGGACCGGCTTCAATTTTTCTAAATCCTTGAATATTTTTTTTATCACTTAACGAAAATAAATATAGTTCATTTAATCTTTCTTGAGAAAATCTGATTGCACCTTTTGTTCCATATATTTCAAAATCATGTTTCATTTTACATCCAGTAGCTAGCCAGTTTGCCTCTATACTACCACTGACTCCACTTTTAAATCTTACAAAACTTCTAGAAATATCATCTATCTTTATGTTTTTTGTTTTATTATTCGTAGTCTTTCTTTTTTTTATCACGGTAATTGATTCACCCATCACTTCTTTTATAGGACCTAACAAGAATTCAGCAGTTGCAAGAATATGGCTTCCTAAATCAGCCAGAACACCACCCCCAACAGGCTCATGTCTCCACGTGTATGGACTTCTTGGATCAGACATATAGTCTTCTGCATGAATACCTCTAAAGCTTATTATTTCTCCTAAATCTCCATTTGCAATTATTTCTTTTGCTGTATAAAACATTGGGTTTGATAAATAATTAAACCCAACTTGAGTTTTTTTATTAGACCTCCTTGAAGCTTTTACCATTTCTTGTGTTTCTTCTAAAGTTGGAGCTAGTGGTTTTTCACAATAAACATGTTTATTAGCTTCCAGTGCCGCAATTGAAATATCTTTATGAAGAGAATTTGGAGCAGTTATTGAAATTAAATCTAATTCAGGATCATGAATTAGACTCATCCAATCAGCAGTAGATTTTTGAAATCCTAATTTTTTTGCTGCAGAATTAGCAGCTTTTGAATTAATATCAGCAATTGAAATTAAATTTAATTTATAAGGCAGATCAAAAACTCGATCAGCAATTGCATATCCATAAACATGAGTTTTCCCCATGAAACCACTCCCAACAACTCCAATATTTAAAGTAGGTTTTGAAAAATTCATAAATGAACTCCATTAACAACTAAACTTTCATCCAAAGTACCATCA
>CACBRT010000078.1 GCA_902541695.1 uncultured Alphaproteobacteria bacterium
TGTAGGGTAAAACCTGTGGAAGTTCAAGTCTTCTCAGCCGCACCATATCACATCAGATAGTGTGTTTAACTCATTGATATATATGCAGTTTTTTTATTTTTATATTCAAAGTGATGCACAAAATGATGTACAAAAAAGAAGAACTTTATCTTACTACACGCAATTCAATTTTTTATTTTAATTAAATTAATTATTTTTATCTTTGTATTTTTAAACCTTTGATTTAGTTTTATTGCATAGCATTTTTCATATCAAAAAGAATTAAGCTGTTTTTAACATAAAGAGGAGCTAGAAATTGTCGGATGAAACATGGACTATAATTAAATATAAACCTAAAGAGGGTTGTGAAGAACAGTTTATTGAGTCTCTAAAACGACTATATCAATTGATGAGAGACAATAAAAAGTATGATTATCTAAATGATTTTATAAAAATTGATGCAACTGGTGAATATGTTCAAATAGCAAGGATGCCCAGCATTGATGCGTTGATTGACGGACAAGTTGCCGGATTGGAGTGGCTTGATAGTGTTGACCATTTATTAGAAAGATATCCAGATGATAGTAGAACGGCAGCCTTTTCTGGAATAAAAATTCCTATGGAATAACTCATTAGAAATTAAGGTGAAATTATGAAAAAAATAGCAATTGTAACAGGAGCATCAAGAGGGCTAGGGCGTGGAACTGCCTTGATATTGGCTACTGAAGGAAATTTTAGAGTTTACGCAACTGCAAGAAATGCTGATGCTCTTAATAAGTTAAAAGAAGAAGTAGTTTCATCAGGGTGTGAAGGTGAAATTATTCCAAGTATTTTAGATCAAAATAATGATGATCAAGTAATTGAATTTTCAGAAAAAATTTGTTCCAAAGAAGACAAAATAGATCTGCTTGTTAATAGTGCATATGCTGGTTTAATTGCTATGACGCCTCATTTTGGTAAACCTTTCTGGGAAAGACCTATATCAGTTTATGATAAGCATATGGATGTTGGTGTTAGAAGCTCATATGTAATGAGTAAATTAATTATTCCCAAGATGATTAAAAATAAGAATGGTTTGATTATTCAGATTTCAAGTGCAGGAGGGTATTTATATTTTTGTGATGTTGGTTATGGAGTGTCTCATGCTGCAATGGATAGACTTACACTAGATATGGCAACAGAATTGAAAAATCATAATGTTAAAGCAATTACTTTACATCCAGGTGGAGCCCAAACTGAAGTTGCATCATTTCCTGATGGGGAAAGCCCAAAATATGTTGGTAGATCAATACTAGCTATTTGTGAAAATGCAGATGACAATTTTATAACTAAGGCAAATGGAAAGACATTACTTACAGCTGAACTTGCAAATAAGTATGAATTTAAAGAAGATTACGATAATGATGGATCAATTAACAATGCAAGATTAGAAGCCATTAAATTTTATAAAGAAACTATGAATAAACCATTAACTCAATATAATCTAGAGGCTTCACTTCCAAATTATACTGATTCAAACAACGAAGGTTTTGCTAATATTTTTCCAGGTGCAAAAAAATATCTATAGAAGCCATCATGGACTCAAATGAGTTTAACGAAGTATAAGTTACTTAAGCTTCAAAAACTGAAATACCTCGGCTTCCTTCCATTTTTGCCATAGTCATCAATTCTTTTGTTTTAGGGAGTGTATTAAAATGTTTATCTAAATACTCAATGGTATTTTGAAATGCTTCTTTTGTATCGTATTCAAATAAAATCCCTAATTTAAATGTATCACCTTTGTTCCAAATGCGAGTACAAACAAAACGTTTTAAACCACGTTTTTTCATTTCAGGTGCCCATACTTTACTAGTAGCATCAATATGCTTTATCATCTCGTTCATTTCAAATTCTGTTACAAAGGCAATAGTAGTATAATTGATAAGTGCAGACATAGTAATCTTCCGTATTTTATAATCTTAGATTTAATATAATTTAATATTTAGTTAGTCAAATTTTACTCATCCACCTATTCAATACTCCTAAAGAATAACCTTTTCCATAAGATTGTCCTACTCCTGCAGTTAACCATCCCCCTATCCTATCAACTTTATCACTAGGACATTCAACTGATCTCAAACGATCTCTCATACTATGTCTAAATCCATGAATGACATATGGATCTGTCAGTTGCTCTTTTATCCATTTGTTTAAAGCAGCACTTACATGATTTGAGTTGGAGAAGGAATGATTGTTATATCTTGGAAAAGCAAATTGACTGTCATTATTTACTATAATTCTCTTTGAAGCCCATAAAGATGCCCCTACTGGTGCGGCTGAGAAGCCATCATTGCCTTATACCAGCCCCAACTTCATTTCAATATACACAATATCAATAACTTAACTTGATCCATCATTGTGTCAACAGGCACGTTTTGTACATCAGTTTGTACATCAGTCTTACTTGTCGTACCCCTGCATGATCCACTGGGGGTTCATACGATAGGTATAATCTAGCTCTGCCATTGAGGTGAGATATAGTTTGGAACTGGAAGTAAGAAGAATGATCAAACAGTGAACTGATATAGGAAAGTTTAACTTATTGTTTATAATACAGACAAAAATAAAAACATTATTAAGGAATTATCATTAATGAAAGATTATTTAAGCATTTTAGCTCTTATTACTTGATTTTTTGATATTATTTGAGATATTTAATTCAGTATTTAAACAAAATGAGAATTATTTGAGATGATAAAAATAAATTACTTTTTATTGCTAACACTTTTATTATTTCCTTTAATGTCAAATGCATATAATTGTAAAATTACCAGATACGATTTGCCTTCAGGAATGCCTAAAGACATTGCAGAAAGCTGGATACCTAAGAACTTTACCATTAAAAATAATCTTTATGCTGAAGTAGGATACAAGGGACTTAGAGCTGAAAAGGTTTATGAAAA
>CACBRT010000079.1 GCA_902541695.1 uncultured Alphaproteobacteria bacterium
GTAAAACTTCAAATAAAATAATGCAATAAAATGTGCTTTTTCTGGATCAAGCAATTGTACTAATTTCATTAAAAACTTATAAAAATATTTTTTCAATAACTACCTCAGTAATTTTTTAATGTAAAAGTATATACCAAATCCTTTTTTGATAGAGATCCATAATAATGAGGAAAATATTCTTTATTTCGGGATAGTTCCCATTTTAAATCGGACTTAAAGAGAGAAATATTAAAGGTAGAGATATATAGTTTTTTTTGATAAGAATAATGTTTTTTAATTGTATCCAATAGCTGAGATCTAAATGAAAAATGGATAAAACCATCCTCTTTATCTATATGCGATCCTATAGTAGAACCATGAGATATGAATAAGTCATGTTCTTCTTCTGTAAAAATTTTATATATAAACAATTCAATATTTTATGCTAAATCATTGAAATTCAGTACAACTTATTATTAAGATAAATCACTATATCATTGCTTTCAAGTAAAAGTATTCTGATTGTGCTATTCAAATTTCTCTGCTAAACTCAGGATACTAAATTGTAAGTGTACTGCCTAAACCGTCTAATAGACCGTTAATGCTGCAAAATATGATTTCGCCGAAGCCGGCTCGGTTTTGCCGGTAGTTTGAAAAAAGGACAATAGAAATGACCAAGGGTATAGTTAAATGGTTTAATGCTAGTAAGGGTTTTGGTTTTATTCAACCTGAAGGTGGGGGTAAAGATGTTTTTGTTCATGTTACCGCTGTAAGAGAAGCAGGTTTAGAAACTCTAGATGAGAATCAGGAATTAGAGTTTGAAATGGTGGATGGACGAGATGGTAGGCAGTGTGCAGGTGAATTAAAAGTAGCATCAGATAATTAATTTTCTTTTTAATCATTTGGAACAATAAGTTTTCTATAAACCTCAGGATCCCATTTACAAGCGTATCCGTCACCATCAGGATCTAAATTAAATTTATCTATATATGGCCCCCCCGCTTTTAGAAACTTTCTTTGAGCGTCATCTTTATTTTTAAATTTTGCACATTCATTCCAATGATTGTAAATACTAAATCCGGTTCTTGAAAAAATACTTTGTCCTATCTTATTATTTGTTTCTCTTGCGAACCTTGCAACATTAACGTCTATAAAATTATCATTTGTATCTTTAATTTCTATTTCAATACGTTCGTCTCTAGCTTTTTGAAGTTTTTTTGCTGCTTTTTCTTTATCGATAATTTGTTGCTCTAATGTTGATAATGATAAGTCAATTTGATTATGGTTTTGAGATAAACTTTGGTTATCTTCATTTTTATCAATTATTTCTTGATCTTTTGATTGATAAAGAACTTCTTGGGTTTGATTTTGTTGACAGGATAAATTGAAAAAAAAAACTAACAAAGAAAATAATTTTAGAAATATTTTATAATTCATTTTTCATACCACCAACCATTTGGTTTAAAGTAGAAGGCACTATCTTTTTCAAGGCGATAAGCTACATCCAAAATTTCTTGTTCATTCCATTTGGGTCCAATTATTTGAAGACCTAAAGGGAGATTATTTTTGGATAAACCTGTTGGTAATGAAATTGCAGGTAATCCTGCCAAATTTACAGGTACAGTAAAAATGTCATTCAAATACATTTCTACAGGATTTTCTTTCATCTTTGAATTTAAAGCGAAAGCTGGACTTGGAGTAGTTGGGGTCAATATTGCATTTATTCCACTAGAAAATACTTGTTTAAAATCATCTGAAATTAAACTTCGAACTTTCAATGCTTTTTGATAATATGCCTCATAAAAACCAGCAGACAAAACATATGTCCCTATCATAATTCTTCTTTTTACTTCATCCCCAAAACCTTCAGATCTAGTCATTTTGTATAGTTCGTTTATCCCTCCGTCACCTCTAATTGATGATCTGTATCCATATCTTATTCCATCATATCTTGCTAAATTAGAGGATGCTTCTGCAGGAGCTAATACGTAATAGGTTGGTAAAGCGTATTTGGTATGAGGAAGAGATATATCAATTATTTCAGCTCCTGCATTTTTAAGTATATCTTTTCCATTGTCCCAAAGTTTTATAATCTCTGTTGGAGTATCCTGAATTTGATATTCTTTTGGAATACCTATCTTTTTCCCTCTCAAATCTGAATTCAGAAACTCATGAAAATTTGGAACAATTTTTTTTATACTTGTACTATCTTTATTGTCATGCCCTGAAATTATGCTGAGTAATACTGCACTGTCTTTTACTGATTTAGTTAATGGCCCTGCTTGATCAAGGGAAGAAGCAAAAGCAATAATACCCCATCTTGAACACCTACCGTAAGTGGGTTTAAGTCCAACAACGCCATTGAATGAAGCGGGTTGTCTTATAGATCCACCAGTATCTGTACCAAGGCTTGCAATACATAGGTCTGCTGCTACGGCAGCTGCGGAACCACCAGAGGATCCTCCAGGAGTTAAATTGTCATTATTTTCTTTAGCCTTCCAAGGATTCACAGCTGGACCATAAGTGGATGTTTCATTAGAAGATCCCATCGCAAATTCATCCATATTAAGCTTACCTAGCATGATAGCATTTTCTTTCCATAATTTTGAAGTAACTGTACTTTCATAATCTGGAACAAAATTTTCTAATATTTTTGAAGCAGCTTGAGTTTGTAAGCTCTTTGTACAAAAAATATCTTTAACTGCAATAGGAATACCACAAAGTTTACCCTTGCTTTCGGATCTCATTATCTTATCACATTTTTTTGCTTGAGAAATTGCAAGGTCTGAGGTTACAAGGCAAAAAGTGTTTAATTTACTACTTGCTTGTATTT
>CACBRT010000080.1 GCA_902541695.1 uncultured Alphaproteobacteria bacterium
CATTATTTCCAAAAAAGAAAATAAATGTTGATATGGAAACTCCTTGAGTAAATGTACCTCTTAATGTGAAAACAATACCTTCTAATGGATGGGTTCTATAAACTGTCATTGGAGTTAAAACTTCAGCTGAATGATGAACTTTATGCAAAGCCCAAAGGATGGGCCACTTATGCATCCAACGATGAACCCAATATTTTGAAAAATCGTCTAGCAAAAATATAAAAAGTGTGAAAAGGAAAACAACAACCTGAACAGGTGTATTTTGAAAAGAACCAGAACTTAACCAACTTATTTCATGAAGCCAATAAAAAATTGCTGTTGCGATTACTAGTTGTGTAATTAAAACTGGAGAAATAATTATTGATATAATTCTGTTTATTAAGAAAACAAAAAAATCTGCTTTTGACGAACTAGAAAACCATATTTTTTTATCAAAAATAAATTTTAATGAGTTTTTTAGATTTACTCTCTTAAAAAATACTAGCCAAATTAGTGCAATAAGTATGGAAATTGCTAAATAACCAACAAAGACCCGCTTGCGCGGGTCTATGAAGTGCTCAAAAATGTTTGAAAAAAAATCAATCATTTTCTTAGTGACAAGTTAATTCATAATTAATCATTTTCTGAACTATTACTTCCACCTAATTTTTCAGCCAGGTTGCTAATATCAGATAATTTGTCTTTGTTCCTTGCCTTTACTTGAAATGCATCAACCATAAGTTTTTGAACTTTAAGCATGTGAAGTTTATATTCTCCCCATCCTGAGCCTTCGTCTTTCAAATATTCACCACTTGAGTTCATTCCTGTTACTTGTGAAGAATTCATAAGTAATGGGCCCATTCCAATCATTCGATTTAATTTAGTTGCTGTCTCACCAAGATTATATTTCCCAGTTTGTAGTGACATTGCAAAACCTTTAAGTTCACCCCAATGTTTTGCATAAGTTCTAAAAGCTTTTTTAGTATCAGAATTTGAAGCTACTAATTCTTCAAGTTTTGTTATGTCATTATAGACAGAGCCAGCATATTTGAATACAGCCTCTGCAATGACTTTTTCCCAATTAGAACAAATAACTCCAGCTAAATTAACTAGTTTGCCTCTTTCTGCATCTGACAATGCTTCACCGTTTGCATCTGCAATAAGTTGACGTCCATCTACAAATGCTTTTGTAATGGTAGCTAAATAATTGGTTTTACCACCTTTATCAATAGCTGAAGCATAATAAGCATGTGCAAAAGTCATCTCACTTAATAGATCAACCATACCATCTCCATTGGCATCTGCTGCTTCAAGATCTTTCATTTTAGCAACATTGTAGCTTTGTTCTGGGGTAAGTTTTAAAGTATGAGCTGCTGCGCCAAAATAACCAAAAGCTTCATCCCATGAATGCTCTTTACCTGTGTAATGCTTACCCTCTTTATAAGGTTTATCATTAGGTTTATTATCAGCTCCCATTTTCTCATCTAAGTAATTATCACAAGCTTGATGATAGAAAACAGCACCCATTGTAAACTTTGAAATTAATTGGATATAATCATATCCTGTACTTGGATCAAACCCTTTATTCGTGCTAGCAGCTTTATCGATCATAAATGCAAGTGTTTCTTTTCCTGTCATTTGACCTGGCCATCCAGTAACAATGCCTTTTGAAGCTTTACCAGCTAAATTTGTTTTAGAAATTTCTCTCATAGTCTCTTGTTTGATATTAAAATCACCTTTATCTAAAGGAGCTAATATTTTTTTATTTTTATCGGTACCTCCAAAATAAGACATCATCTCAGCTTTTATCCGACCAGCATTTGCACCGCCGTTACCTTGTGAAGATAACTTCTTAATACTTGTATGAAGTACCTGCCTTCCAATTTGACCTGTATAAGACACTGAGTTTGTCTTACTTCCTGAATACCCTTTGAGTGTCACGGGATATGGACCATAAGTATCACTTGAATGACCATCTGAAAAACCAAAGCTAGCTAGGCTTAAGATGGAAATTGTTGAGGCTACTATTATCTTTGCCTTGCTATTCATCATTTTCTCCATTCTTTTTATTTGGCTAGCCTATTTAAGCTGGCTGTTCATATTAAGTCCTTATTTTGTAAGGATGAGTTTATTGTGTCTAGTTAATCGCAAAATATAATCTTGCGATCCTAAACTAATAATTGCGGTATTCGATGATCTAATCAAATCCAAAGCATTAATTTTTTTTACACTGGGTGTTGTACCTAAATTTTCTCTTGAGCTTGATTTTTCATCATAGTTTTCAATTGCGTTAAGCAAACTTTCTACCTTCCTTTCTGCCATTTTTTAAATCCTTCATCTAATACCTGACTTTAATAGTCAGGAATAATCTTATCCTTACTAAAATTATCAGGATTGTCAATCCTGAGTTTTATAGTAGGTTATAAAGTTTATTAATTTTTTATTATTAAATTTTAAATTTTCACTTTATAAATGAGTAAATAAAATTTTAAGATTATTTGTATGATTTAAATAATTTATCTGTAATTTGACCCCCCTTAGTTTTTAATTGTCCCCAGTAAATTAATCTATTTGCATTCATTGTATTTGGAGTGAATTTAATATTTGAAAGATTAAATTTAATCTTATTGATCTGAAATTGTTCAATTATATTAGC
>CACBRT010000081.1 GCA_902541695.1 uncultured Alphaproteobacteria bacterium
TTACAGAAAACTAAATTTTTGATCTGAGATTTTTTACTATTTTATATACATAGTAATCAATTTTTTGAAATAATTAATATTAAAATGTGTGTCATCAAATTTTTGAGGAAATTAATTCTCTAAAATTAAAAAATTCTTTTATTTACATTTAATATTTGATAATTAAGGTTTGCATCCATTTAATTGCATTTAAATCAATATTTAAATCAAGTTTATTACTTGAAAGCTTATGATTGTAAGTATAAATAGAATTACTTTAATTTTTTAATGGGACAATAAAATGAGCTTATATAATGCTTATTTGAATGAAATTTCGGAAAGAAAGAAAATTGGATTATCTCCTAAACCTATCGATAGTGGAGATCTAACAAGCGAAATCGTTTCTAAAATAAAGAATAAAAAAAACAAGGAAAGAGATAATGCTTTAAAATTATTAATATATAATACCCTTCCTGGGACAACGTCTGCTGCAAGGGTAAAAGCAGATTTCTTAAAGGAAATCATAACAGGTAAAATTCAAATAGAAGAAATCACCCAAACCTTTGCACTTGAACTACTTTCACACATGAAGGGAGGTCCATCTATAGAAGTCCTTTTAGATCTTTCACTTGGAGAAAACAAGAAAACTGCAAAAAAATCAGCTCAAATCTTAAAGTCCCAAATTTTTCTTTACGAACATGATACTAATAGATTAATAGAAGCATACAAAGGTGGTAATGAAATAGCCAAGGAATTATTGAAAAGCTATTCAAATGCTGAATTTTTCAAAAGTTTACCTAATGTAGAGGAGGAATTAAAAATTGTCACCTATGTTGCTGCAGAAGGCGACATCTCTACAGATTTACTTTCCCCAGGTAACCAGGCTCACTCTAGATCTGATAGGGAATTACATGGACAATGTTTTATTTCAAAAACAGCTCAAGATGAAATAAATAAACTTAAAGAGCTTCATCCTGATAAGAGGATCATGATAGTGGCAGAAAAGGGAACAATGGGTGTTGGTTCCTCAAGGATGTCTGGTATTAATAATGTAGCTCTTTGGACTGGAAAAAAATCTAGTCCATATATACCTTTTGTTAACTATTTTCCAATTGTTGCTGGGACAAATGGAATTTCACCAATATTTATGACAACAGTTGGGGTAACTGGAGGAATAGGAATTGACTTAAAAAATTGGAAAAAGAAAAGAGATAATGACGGAAATGTTATCTTAAACAATGATGGGGAACCTATTCTTGAGCAGTCTTACAGTGTAGATACTGGAACAGTTTTAGTTATAAACACAAAGAAGAAAAAACTTTACGGTGAGGATGGTAAAGAACTTGTAGACATCTCCTCATCTTTTACTCCACAAAAAATGGAATTCATAAGAGCTGGAAGCTCTTATTCGATTATTTTTGGAAAAAAATTACAAAGCCTTGCTTCTAATGTTCTTGGTTTAAATAATAAAATTACATTTGCTCAATCAAAAATGAAACTTGCTGATGGAAAAGGGTTAACTGCTGTTGAAAAAATCTTTAATAAAAATGCAATAGATATACCACAAAATAAAGTTTTACTCAGTGGTTCTGACGTAAGGGTTAAAGTTAATATTATTGGTTCTCAGGATACGACCGGTCTTATGACTTCCCAAGAACTTGAGGCTATGGCAGCTACAAAAATTTCAGACTCTGTTGATGCTGCTTATCAATCAGGATGTCATACGGCTTCTGTTTGGGATATAAAGGCTCGGAATAATATCCCCAAACTTATGAAATTTATGAACGATTTTGGTTTAATTACTGGCCGAGATCCAAAAGAAAAATATCATCCTATGACTGATGTTATCCATAAAGTATTAAATGACCTAACAGTAGACGATTGGTCTATAATAATTGGAGGTGATTCTCATACTAGGATGTCAAAGGGAATTGCTTTCGGAGCAGACTCTGGAACAGTTGCTCTTGCACTTGCAACTGGTGAAGTATCAATGGTGATACCTGAAACAGTTAAAGTTACCTTTAATGGTATGTTAAAAAATCACATTGATTTCAGAGATGTTGTACACTCTACTCAAGCTCAAATGTTAGATCAATTTGGTGAAAATGTTTTTCAAGGAAGAGTTATAGAAGTACACATAGGAACTTTGTTAGCAGATCAAGCTTTTACCTTCACTGATTGGACAGCTGAAATGAAGGCTAAAGCATCGATTTGCATTTCTAGTGATGAAACTTTAATACAATCTCTTGAAATTTCAAAAAAGCGAATTTTTCTAATGATAAATAAAGGAATGGATAATGATGATAAGACACTTTACAAATTAATAAAAATAGCTGAAAAAAGAATTCAAGAAATTAAATCTGGTAAAATACCAGCAATCTCACCTGATAAAGACGCAAAATATTTTGCAGAAGTTGTAGTTGATCTAGATATAATAGACGAACCTATGATAGCTGATCCAGACGTTAATAATATTGATATATCTAAAAGGTATACACATGATACCATAAGACCAATTTCCTATTATAAAGCTAACAAAAAAGTAGATTTAGGTTTTGTTGGTTCTTGTATGGTTCATAAGGGTGACATAAAAATAGTTGCTAAAATGCTTAAAAA
>CACBRT010000082.1 GCA_902541695.1 uncultured Alphaproteobacteria bacterium
TTTAGAAAATAAAATAGATTATTCAGAATTATTTAAAAAACATAAAAAAGAACCCAATAATAAGCTAGTAGAGAAAAAAAATACTAGCACTTTGAAAGTTATAACTTCATATAAACCTAAATTTAAACCAGTTTATCCTCTTAACCCTTTAGAGTTAAAGTTTTATGATAGTATAATTAAGAAAAAGAAAATTAGTATAGTTCGAAAATTAAAAGATAATAAAAATAAAGTAATTATACCAGAGTTTGATACAGCAATTATGGAACATGCTGTTAAAATTTTACCACTTAAAAAACCAGTTATTATAGATGCAATAAAAATTTTGAATGAACCTACAATATCAAGTGGCGCTTTAGTATTTGTTCAAAAACCTAGAACTAGACCAGATGTTTTTAAAGAACTAAAAATAATTAAACCGTCACAAGTTAAAATAATTGCAAAAGCAACTAGATCACCAAGTATTCCTGAAAAAGCATCAGTTGGTTATAATTCTACAAAAAGAAATTTCATCGATTTAGATAGAACTAATTTAATTGGAATAGTTGGAAAATCTTCTAATCCAAGCGCCCTTCTTAGATTGTCTAATGGTAAAATAATCAAATTAAAAGTAGGCCAATGGTTTGAAGGTTGGAGAGTTTTTGCAATTGATAGAGACAAAATACACGTTGAAAATGGCTTTAAACAAGAAATCTTAAGAATGCCTGGTTGAGAAATACTAAAAGAATCAAAATCAATAATTAATTTTAATTTCTAAGGATCTAAATTTATCCATTTTGAATTTTGTTTACTAGATTCAACGCAAGTATGTATAAATTTCATAATATGCAAACCATCCTCTTCATTCGGTAAAATTTGAATAATTTTTTCTTTGTTATTTTTGTTTCTGATTAAATCTGCAAAATCTGAATAAAGCTGGGCAAATGCTTCTATATATCCTTCAGGATGTCCTGGAGGTATTCTTACATTGGCAAAAGAATCCTTTGAAGGAGTAAAACTAGCTCTGGTTAAAATTTGTTTATGATGACCAACTTTATTAAATTCAGCTTGATTTGGATTTTCTTGATTCCATTTTAATGAAGCTTTTTCACCATAAATTGAGATACTTAAATTGTTTTCTTCCCCAACTGCAATCTGAGAAACAGATATTGATCCTTTCACACCATTTTCCATTCTTAAGAGGATAGAAGCATCATCATCTAGTTTTCTTCCTTTTACAAATGTAGATAGATCAGCGGCTACTGAACGTAGCTTAATTCCAGTTATAAACTCTATTAAGTGTAATGTATGACTACCAATATCTCCTACCCCACCAGCGGCACCACTACGTTTTGGATCTGTTCTCCACTCCGCTTGTTTATTATTTCCAGTAGCCTCTTCTTTAGATCCTAACCATCCCTGCAAGTAACTTCCTCTTACAGATCTTATATTTCCTAATTCACCATTTTGAACCAATGATTTCATTTCTCTAACCAAAGGGTATCCTGAATAATTATGTGTAATCAAAAAATGTAGGTTATTTTTTTTTACTGCATTGTATAAATTATAAGCTTCATCAATTGTTGCAGTCATAGGTTTATCACAAATTACATGAATACCTTGTTCTAAAAAAGCAATTGCTGGTTGTGCATGCATATGATTTGGAGTGACTATAGAAACAACTTCTATTCCATCTTCTCTTTTGGCTTCTTCCTCTGCCATAGTTATAAAATCTGGATAACTACGACTTAAATCTAGATTTATTTCATTAGCTGAAATTTTTGATTTTTCAGGAGTTGAAGACAAACAACCTGCAACAAATTCATATTTATCATCCATTCTTGCAGCCATTCTATGAACTGCGCCAATAAATGCGTCTTTACCCCCACCTACCATTCCTAATCTAATTTTATTTTTCATTTCAACTATCCAATACCAAGAATTAATTTATTCATATTTTCATCAACTCCAGATACTGCAAAATCGTCAAATGCTTTTTCAGTAACTGCAATGATATGTTGATTAATAATTTTTGAGCCTTCTAAGGCTCCCTGTTCCGGACTTTTAATACAACACTCCCATTCCAAAACAGCCCAGCCATCAAAACCATATCCAGACAACTTAGAAAAAATAGCTTTAAAGTCGACTTGTCCATCACCAATTGATCTAAATCTACCTGCTCTTTTTAACCAAGGTTGAAATCCTCCATAAACACCTTGTCTCCCTGAAGAGTTGAATTCAGCATCTTTAACATGAAACATTTTAATTCTATCATGATATATATCAATATGATCTAAATAGTTAAGTTGCTGTAAAACAAAATGACTTGGATCATAAAGCATATTGCATCTTTGATGATTATTTACCCTTTCTAAAAACATTTCAAAAGTAATGCCATCATGAAGATCCTCACCTGGGTGAATTTCATAACATAAATCAACACCATTTTCCTCAAAAGTATTTAAAATTGGTTTCCACCTTTTTGCTAATTCGTCAAAAGCCTCTTCTATCAAACCACTAGGTCTTTGAGGCCAAGGATAGACATATGGCCAAGCTAATGCCCCAGAAAAAGTTGCATGGGCTTTTAGCCCAAGATTTTTTGAAGCAAGAGCGGCTTTA
>CACBRT010000083.1 GCA_902541695.1 uncultured Alphaproteobacteria bacterium
ACACAAGTAGTTAAATCTGAGAGTATTACTCTTGGATGGGCAGCTTGGGATCCTGCTAATGCACTAGTAGAACTTAGTAAAGATTTCACAGCACAAACCGGAATTGAAGTAAACTTTGAATTTGTCCCATGGCCAAATTTTGCCGATAGGATGCTTAATGAATTAAATAACAAAGGAAAAACTTTTGATTTATTAATTGGTGATTCTCAGTGGATAGGTGGTGGTGCAACGTATGGCCACTATGTGAAACTCAATGATTTTTTTGATAAAGAAGGCATATCAATGAATGACTTTTCAGACGCGACAGTATATGCCTATTCTACTTGGCCTAAAGGCAGTGAGAATTATTATGCATTACCCGCTATGGGAGATGCACTCGCTTGGGCTTACAGAAAAGATTGGTTTGACAGACCTGAACTAAATTCAGAATTCAAAGCGAAGCATGGTTACGATTTAGGAGTACCTGAAAATTGGGACCAACTTTATGATATGTGTACTTTCTTTCAAGGCAGAGAAATTGACGGTCAAGTAAGATATGGAGCTGCGATTAACACTGAAAGAGGATCTGAAGGTATTACAATGGGTGTTACAGCCGCTATGTATGCTTGGGGCATGCAGTATGAAAATCCAAGCAAACCATATGATATGGAAGGTTATTTCAATGCACCTAATGTTGTAGAAGCACTTGAGTTTTATAAAAAAATGTATGAGGATTGTGCTCCTCCAGGACACTCAGATGCTTATATGGTAGCTAATTTAGATGCCTATAAATCTGGTCAAGTTGCATTTCAAATGAATTGGTATGCTTTTTGGCCCGGTGTTTCAAAAGAGGATGCAGATGGAAGAGTAACTGGATTTTTTGCAAATCCATCACAAAAAGTTTCTGCAGCAACTCTTGGAGGACAAGGTATTTCAGTAGTTAATTACTCGGACAAGAAAGATTTAGCTCTACAATACATAAAGTGGTTTGCTCAGCCTGACGTGCAGCAAAAATGGTGGGATTTAGGAGGATATTCATGTCATAAAGATGTTCTTGGATCTCCAGATTTTGTAAATTCTGCAGTATATGCCCAGGGATTTTTAGATTCTATGGGTATTGTAAAGGATTTCTGGCAAGAACCAACATTTGTAGAATTAATGTTACCTATGCAAGAGCACGTACACGATTACGTTGTTAATGGCAAAGGTTCAGCAAAGGAAGCTCTTGATAAAATCATTGAAGAATGGGTTGAGGTTTTTGAAGCTGACGGTAAACTGTAACCAACTTATTGAACATAAGGGGTAGTTTAACTACCCCTTTTTTTTTAAATGAAAAACAAGATTATTCATAAAGCTAAGGGATTGTCTGACAGAGCAGTAGCTTGGATTTTCATTACTCCAACATTACTACTCCTGCTTGCTATAAATATATATCCTTTAATATACGCCATTAGTATGTCCTTTACTAACTTTTATGCCAACAAGTTGGGAAAAGAAATAAAATGGGTAGGATTAAAGAACTATGCCAAAATTCTAGGAAAAGAAGCAATTTGGGAAAGGATGCAAATTACAGCCAGCTTTATGTTTTGGACATTATTATTACAAGCTATTATAGGTTTAAGCCTAGCTTTATTGTTAAATAAAAAATTTAAAGGGAACGAACTACTTACCACACTCATTGTATTACCAATGATGTTATCTCCTGCAGTAGTAGGTGTTTTTTGGACTTATCTATATAACCCTCAAGTAGGCTTATTTAATTATATAGTAAACTTTTTTTATGACTTCGGATCTTTTGACATGATTGGAAGTAGTACCCTAGCACCCTGGGCAATTGTAATAGTTGATACCTGGATGTGGACGCCTTTCACAATGCTAATTTGCCTTGCTGGGTTAAGATCTATACCAAATTATTTATACGAAGCTGCAGAGGTTGATAGAGCTAATAGACTGCAACAATTTATATATATTACATTACCTTCTGTATTACCTTTTCTTTTATTAGCCCTTTTATTTAGAGGTATTGAGAATTTTAAAATGTTTGACATGGTAGTAGAATTAACATCTGGTGGTCCTGGATCTGCAACAGAACTTGCATCGATACAATTAAAACGAGAAGCTTTTGAAAAGTGGAAGACAGGTTATAGCTCTGCTTACGCAGTCATATTATTCGTTACTATTTTTGGATTTGGAAACGTCTATGTAAAAGTCATGAATAAGATTAAGGATAGATAATGGTTGATACCTCTAGATCACCTACTGAATCAAGTGGCTTTTCAAGGAAATTAGCCGCATTAATTATTATTATTTATGCTGTAGTTACACTGATACCTATTACATGGATAATTCTTACTGGATTTAAAAGCGTTACGAGCTCAATTACATATCCTCCAGAAGTATTTTTTGAACCCTCTTTAGAGGGATATGTCAATCTTTTTACTACAAGAACAAGACAATCACAAGAATATCTAGAAGCATTACCTCCGCCTGAAACTTGGTATGAAGAATTAGTTAGAAGTAGAGAAATGGTTATAGCTGGACCATCTAAATTTTTTGGGCGTTATGCAAACTCACTTATTATTGGTTTTGGTGCAACCTTTCTTTCT
>CACBRT010000084.1 GCA_902541695.1 uncultured Alphaproteobacteria bacterium
CACTGGACTGGTCTAATAAATTTGAAAATAAATAAATTCAAAAAGAGTTATCATGGATCAATCATCTAAAATAAAAATGCAAAAAAAATTAACTAAGCTTGAGTATGAGGTAACTCAAAAAGGAGCAACTGAACCACCCTTTTCACATAAAGGTTTTGACAAAGATTCAAATTTTTTTGTTTGTGTTTGTTGTAGTTCTCTTCTTTTTAAAGCTACAGAGAAGTTTGAAAGTGGTTCTGGATGGCCAAGTTTTTCTTCTCCATATTCCAGCACTGCATTGTCTGAACATAGTGATATAAGCTTTGGTATGGTTAGAACTGAAGTGAAGTGCAACTGCTGTGGTGCCCATTTAGGTCATGTATTTGAGGATGGACCAAAGCCAACTGGTTTAAGATACTGTATAAACGGAGTGGCAATTAAGGGAAAAAAATAAGCGAACTATAAATTTTGCTCATAATTTTCTGCTGAAAAGTTACCTATGTTACCAAATATTTGTTGTAAAACTGTAAGTTTTCTACCACCTGAAACTACTTTTTTAGTATTTAAATTTATAATTTTAGAATCTTCTTGAGAAAAAGTCTCTACTTTTGAAAGTATTTTATTATTAAATGATAGCAAAATAACTTTCCTTGATATTAACTCAGGTTTTAAAAATGCAATTTTTTCAATTTTTTGGCTAAAATAAATCCATGTTTCATCATTATTATTTGAATCAACAAAAATAGGATCACCTATTAATTTTTTAACTTGGAGTTTTGTTATCTTTCCAATTTTTAAATCGTTCAATCTTTCTTCATTTGGAGAAACTCCATTTTGTTCTATAACTTTACTACAGCCAAAAGAAAATATTATAAAAAAAAGAATAATTAAATTTTTCATATAAAATACTTTTTTTTTACACATATTAAAATTGCAATTTAGAATAAGATAGTGTTAGTAGTTATTAATTAAATTTAACTTAAAATACAATTTTATTCAATCTTATGATTTAAGAGTATCTTTATGTCAAAAAAAAATAAAAATTTTTCTAATAAATTTGTGTGGACTAATCCTCCATTTTCACGGCAAATCAAATTATTAGATCTCAATATTAATAAAAAAAATATTTTCAAAATCAATCTTGTTAAGAAAGAAATAAACTCACTTGAAAAATTTTTAGGGGTTCAATCAATAAATACATTTGACTGTAATATTTATATTATTTTTTTAAGAAATAAATGGGAAATTAGTGGTAATATATCAATTTCACTTACTATGCGTTGTGTGATAAGTTTAGAAGATTTGGAATTTAATTTACAAATTCCAGTAAAAAGATATTTAACTTCAGATTTTCAGCTAAATAAAGATATAGATACTAAAACTGATCCTATTGCTAAAATTGTGGATTTAGGAGACATAATAAGTGAGGAACTATACCTGGAAATCCCTGAATATCCAAAAAAGAAAGGTGCAAAATTAAATAATTATGTAGTTTTTGAAGACGAAAATATACCAAATCCTTTTAAAAAACTAGAAAATTTAAAGATTTGAAATTTTATAAAAAAATGGATAAATATATCAGGTTACTTAAATCAAGTGAATTTGGGTATTGAAAATAGTAAGTTGTTTATTTATTAATAACAAATTATTAGAGCAATGAGGGTATAAACATGGCTGTACCAAAGAGTAAAATTACACGATCAAAAAGAGGCATGCGTAGGTCTCATGATTCTTTAAAATCTATAAATTTTATAGAATGTGGAAATTGTGGAGAACAGAAAATTTCTCATCATATTTGTAAAGCATGTGGTTATTACGGTGAAAAGGAAATCATACCCATCGTCGAAGATGTAGACATCGACGATGATGCTGCATAAATTATAAGACAATACTCAGATGTCATTATAATTAATGAAAAAAAAAGAAAATAGAACCACCATATCCATAGATTGCATGGGAGGTGATCTTGGGGAACAAGAAGTTCTTAACGGAATTATAAAAGCTTACCATAAAAATAATTCTTTATTTTTTATTATTCACGGTTCTGGAAATATACTACCAAAATTGTTGCGTAAGCAAAAAAAACTATTAGGTGCCTTCAAATATATTGGGGCAGAAAATATAGTAAGCATGAGGGATAAACCTTCACAAGCTTTAAGGAATGGTAGAAATACTTCAATGTGGAATGCATTGACTAGTGTCTCTAATGGTGAAGCAGATGTAGCTATATCTTGTGGAAATACTGGAGCATTAATGGCTATGTCAATGATTAAACTAAAAAAAATTAATGGAATTAACCGTCCAGCAATCGCAGTATTATGGCCTTCAACTAATAACCGAGGATTTAATATTTTATTGGATGCAGGAGCTGACATAAAGGCAGACGCTCACGATTTATGTCAATATGCATTAATGGGTGTTACTTATGCAAAAAGTGGTTTTAATATTAAAAAACCAAGATTAGGTATTTTGAATGTTGGAACTGAAGAACATAAGGGAAGCTCTGAGTTACAGAAAGCAGCATTTA
>CACBRT010000085.1 GCA_902541695.1 uncultured Alphaproteobacteria bacterium
AACTAGTATTTTAATTTGTAAAAAAAGGAGATTAAAAATGAAGTATGTAAGAATTATAATCCTGGTTTTTTTAACCTTAGGTACTTTTACTTTTGATGCATCAGCAAATTCAGTTTTAAACGAAATACTGAGCTCAGGTAAATTAAAAGCGGGAACAACTGGTGACTTTAACCCGTTCTCTACTAGAGATACTGCTACTAATAAATATCAAGGATACGATATTGATGTTATGACTGAATTAGCAAAAGATATGGGTGTTGAGATAGAATTTGTAGCAACAGATTGGAAAACTATTGTAAATGGAATAGTGGCAGGAAAATATCATATTACTGGCTCTGCCTCTATCAAAGCTTCTAGAATGAAAGCTGCAGGTTTTTCTGAGAGTTATTTAGCAGTTGTCTTTAAACCTTTTACTACTTCCGAAAAAGCAGATAAATTTAGTGGATGGGATTCTATAAATCAAGATGGAGTAAAAGTTGCTACAACCCTAGGTACTGCCATGGAACCCATGGTTAAAGAATGGTTTCCTAATGCTAGTATAAAAAGTGTTGAAGCTCCAGCAAGAGGTTATCAAGAAGTATTAGCAGGAAGGGCTGATGTATTTGTTACATCAAATCTAGAAGGATCAACTTTGAAAGCAAAATATTCAAATGTAAAAGAGATACAAGTAGATGCTCCAAGAAACCCAACACCCTTAGCCATGTTACTACCACAAGCTGATCAAGTATGGATTAACTATGTAAATCACTGGATTAAAATAAAAACAGCAAAAGGTTTTTTTAAAGCAACAGCTGAAAAATGGGGTCTGTAAAACTGAGCAAAGCGTTAATACGCTTTGCTCAAAATTAAGGGAATTTATTATGTCTGCCTGGATTGAAATGATACCTGATGAAAAGGCTTCTGATGAATTAACACAAGTTCTTAATGTTGTTAAAACACCACATGGCACTGTTGATAATGTGATGAGAGTTCATTCACTTAAACCTAGCACCATGAAGGGACACTACTTACTTTATAAGTCTGTTCTTCATGATGATCAAAATTTCATACCAACTTGGTTTCAAGAAACTATTGGTAGTTATGTTTCTATATTAAATAATTGTGAATATTCTTTCACTAATCATTGGAAAAATGCTAAGCATCTTATCGATGATGAAAACAAAAGTATACAAATTGAAAGTGCTTTAAAAAATAAAAAAATAGATAAGTATTTTTCTGGAAAGGAACTTACTTTATTAAATTACGCAAAAAAACTTACATTAAGCCCAGATAAGATGATAAAATCAGATGTGAGCAAATTAAAGAATTTGGGTTTCACTGATGGTGAGATATTGGAAGCTAACCAAATTATTTGTTATTTTAATTATGTAAATAGAATAATAAATGGACTGGGGGTCACAACAAAAGGAGATACTGTTGGTTATTATAAATAAAAATCATTTAATTTAAGATGATAACTTCTCTTTCTGATAGAGAATCATATCCTTGTCTAGAAAAATATACTTACTTAAATCAAGCCTCTTTAGGTTTAATAAGTAGTGGATCTATAAAGGAAATGACAAATTTTCTGCATCAAACTGCCAGATTTGGAAACATATACATATCTGATCAAGATGAACTTAATATAGTTGATAAACTTCGGAATATTGCTGCTAGACTAATGGACTGTCCCCCTAACCAAACTGCTGTCTTAACATCAGCGAGTGAAATTCTTAACCAAATTCCCTATATTCTGAAACCATCTGATAATTCTGAAATACTAATGCTAAAAAATGATTTTCCTGCAGTTACCAGGCCATGGTTGAAATATGCGAAAGAGCATTCTTGTTCTATTAATTTTGTAGAAGAAAATCTAAAATCAGATATTACTGAAGAAGTATTAAAAAATATAAATCCTAAAACTAAAGTTATTGCTATGAGCCTAATTCAATATTCAACTGGCACTAAGATTAATTTAGAAATTTTAAGTAAAGAAGCTAAATCAAAAGGGATTAAACTTGTAATAGATATAACTCAAGCTTTGGGAGCAATACCTATTTTTGCGGAGAAATGGGATGCAGATTTTTTAGTATCAAGTGGGTATAAATGGTTAGGTGGGCATGGTGGTGTTGGTTTAGCATATATAAGCAAGTATTTACTTAAAACAGATCCTTTTAATGTTGGGTGGATGGGAGCACCTAATCCATTTAACATGGTTTATAATAAATGTAATTATAGCAGTGGTTCAAAAAGATACACACAGTCAACTATGTCATATGTATCAATAATTGGATTAAAAAAGTCTATTGAAGAATTAATAAAATTAAATCCATTAAAAATTGACAAACATTCAAAAAAATTATCAAAATTCTTAATTTCTAGGATTAATCAAAAGAAATGGAAAGTTTTTCAAAATAAAAAAACATATAATAATTCAAATCATATTATATCATTTCAATCTAAATCAGATATAATTGAACCAAGTGAAATATTTAAAAGACT
>CACBRT010000086.1 GCA_902541695.1 uncultured Alphaproteobacteria bacterium
TAACAAATAAGAGATTACGCTTAGACCCTTTAAAATCAAAAGTAAGTATGGTTTTTCAACAATTTAATTTATTTCCTCATTTAACAGTTATTGAAAATCTAACTTTAGGGCCAACCAAGGCTCTAGGAGTTTCTAAAAAAGAAGCTAAGGAAAGAGCATTATATTTTTTAGATAGAGTCAAAATTCCAGAACAAGCTTATAAAAAACCCAATTTACTTTCTGGGGGACAACAACAGAGAGTAGCAATAGCTAGAGCATTATGTTTAGAGCCTGAAATTATGTTATTTGATGAACCAACTTCTGCGTTAGACCCAGAAATGATAGCAGAGGTTTTAGAAGTAATCTTGGATTTAGCAAATGATGGAATGACAATGGTTGTAGTGACACATGAAATGGGATTTGCAAAAAAAGCGGCTGACAAAATTGTTTTTATGGATGAAGGTAAAATATTAGAGGAAAATATACCTTCAAATTTTTTTAGAAAGCCCAAAACAACTAGATCAAAGAAATTTTTAGAGCAAGTTTTAAACCATTGATATTAAATGAAATCCTTTAAATATATTTTTCTATTTTGTCTTTTAGTATCACTAGTTAGTTGTTCAAGTAATAGTGGGACTTGGGGTTGGTATGTAATTGATCCTACAACAAAATCAGGTTTGGCAAATATTAAATTTCTTATTGGTGGATTCGGAGCTACTATTTTGTTATCAATAATTGCAGCATTTATATCTATAATCTTAGGCTTAATAGTTGCGTTACCAGGTTTTTCAAATAATTTCTTTTTAAGATCATTGAATAGAATTTATGTTGAGTTCATAAGAGCTATTCCATTATTACCGATGTTGTTTTGGGTTTTTTATGGACTTCCAGTAATTTTTCAGTCATTAGGCCTGAAAATAGAAATTGATGCATTTTGGGGCGCTGTAATTACTTTAGCTATTTCTGATAGTGCTTTTACTGCAGAAATCTATAGAGCTGGTATACAATCTATATCTAGGGGTCAGAGAGAAGCTGCCCAAACAATTGGTTTATCACAATTTCAAGCCATGAGATATATTATATTCCCTCAAGCTTTAAGAAGAATTCTTCCTCCCTTAGCAAACCAGTTTATTTACATAGTGAAAATGTCAGCTTTTGCCTCAGTAATTGGAATGCAAGAATTGACAAGAAGAGCTAACGAGATTGTAGTTACAGAATATAGACCTCTTGAGATATATACACTTCTTATTTTAGAATACTTGATACTAGTTTTATTAATTAGTTTTGCAGTTCGGTGGTTGGAAAAAAAATTAGGTTCTAATGAGAGTAATTCAAATTGACAGAAACTCTACATAAATTTGATTATTATTTTTAAAGTGGGAAAAAATGGATTGGAAAAATTTTTTAGATAATGCCAGAAATGGATTTAATGAGCTTAGAAAAGTAACTCCTGATACATTTGAAGGTTTTTCTCAAATGGGTAAACCAGTTAAAAAAGATGGTGAACTTACAGAAAAAACTAAAGAATTTGTTGCATTGGGTATTGCTATTTCAACTAAGTGTGAAAGTTGTATTGGATTACATATTGAGCACTTAATAAGACTTGGTGCAACAAGAAAAGAAATAGTTGAGGTATTAAGTGTATGTTCTTACATGGGTGGTGGTCCTTCCATAATGTTTAGTGCTAAAGCTTTAGAAGCTTTTGATCAATTAGTTGAAAAATAAATTTTGGGTAAAATGTGATGAGTAATTCATTAATTAAATTTATAGATAAAGAACGCGTTCCAGTAATTGATATAAAAAAAATAAACTCAGCTTCTGATAAGCATGAAATTTCAAAAGAATTATATAAAGCAAGTACTGATCTTGGTTTCATTTATATCAAAAATCATGATATTTCAGAAAACCTAATAAATGATCTTAGAACAGATGGTTTAAATTTTTTTAGGAGTTCTATAGAGGATAAATCAAAAGTACTTATCACAAAAAAACATAGAGGTTGGCTAGGTTTTGGTGGAGCAAAAATGGGTGATAAAGCAAAACCTGATTTAAAAGAAAGTTTTATTTGGGGATATCAATATAACGATGGGTCATTGCCAGATGATCATCAATTAAGGGGAGTGAATAAGTGGCCTGAATTTTTGCCATCATTACAGCAAAATGCTATGAATTATTTTCATCAAACAAACGAACTTGCAAAAAATCTTTTAACCTGTTTTGCAATGGGTTTAAATTTAAAAGAAGATTTTTTTATAAGAAATTGTAATGTTCCATTGAGTAGAGCGTCTCTTGTTTATTATCCTGATCAACCAAAAGAAATGGGTGAAATGCAGTTTGGAGTTAGCGAACACACAGATTTTGGGTTATTGACGATTTTGTGTCAAGATTCTGTTGGTGGACTTCAAATCAAAGGATTAGACGGACAATGGTTTCA
>CACBRT010000087.1 GCA_902541695.1 uncultured Alphaproteobacteria bacterium
GCTTTATCAAAGGCCAATGTATAATAAGCTACATTCATATGACCATTATAGTCAATCCAATCTTTATTAACACTTTGAGCATTACTTTGAAAAATTTTACTGTTGGTTCTTTTATTTTTCATTTTCTAACTCTTCACTTTTCTGAAAAACATGTCAATATATAGCTATAAGTGAATAAATCGTATATCATAAAATGACAATAAAAAATGCAATTAAAAGAATAGAAAAAGTTCTAGGTGATAGAATAAGTACGGGTAATTCAATTAGAAAACAACATGGAACTAATGAAACTTATTTTCCAGAAATGTTACCTGACGCAGTAGTATTTGTTAAAAATAGTAAAGAAGTATCTGATGTAGTTAAGATATGTAACAATGAAGAATGTCCCGTCGTAGCATGGGGTACAGGTACATCATTGGAAGGAAATGCACTAGCAAAAAGAGGTGGTATTTCTATAAATATGATGAATATGAATAAAATAACCAAGGTAAATACAGAAGATATGGATGTAGTTGTTCAGCCTGGTGTGACTAGGGAAGACTTAAATTCTTTTTTAAAAGATAAAGGTTTGTTTTTTCCTGTTGATCCAGGTGCAAATGCTTCTCTCGGAGGTATGGCATCAACTAGAGCGTCAGGAACAACTGCAGTTAGGTATGGTACTATGCGCGAGAATGTCTTGGGATTAGAAGTCGTTTTGGCTGATGGAAAAATAATAAAAACTGGTGGAAGATCAAAAAAGTCAGCTGCAGGATATGATTTAACAAAATTGCTTATAGGTTCTGAAGGAACTTTAGGAATTATTACTGAATTAACCCTCAAACTACAAGGAATTCCAGAGGCAATATCTGCTGCAATTTGTTCATTTCCTACTATAAATGATGCTGTTCAAACAGTTATACAAACTATTCAAATGGGAATACCAATGGCACGGATGGAACTTGTAGACTCGCAAACAATTGAAGCTTGTAATGACTTTTTTAAAGAAAATATGAATGTCTCTCCTCATTTATTTCTGGAATTTCATGGGTCAGAGAGTTCTGTAAAAGAACAATCAGAATTAGTTTCTGAAATTGCAGAAAATTTTTTTGGTTCAGATTTTAAATGGTCTTCAAAACCTGAAGATAGAAGTAAACTCTGGAAAAATCGTCATAACGCTTTCTATGCTGTTAAATCAAAATATCCTGGACATAAAGCAATTGCGACAGACGCCTGTGTTCCAATATCAGAGCTTGCAAAACTTATTGATGAAACTGCTTTAGATATAAGTAAAAGTGGTATTCCTGGCCCTATTTGGGGACATGTTGGTGATGGTAATTTTCATGCAACCTTACTAATTAAAGAAAATAATATGGAAGAAAAAAAAATTGCTCAAAATATTATTCACAGAATGTGTGAACGTTCATTAGAAGTAGGTGGAACAGTTACAGGAGAACACGGAATAGGAATGGGTAAATTGAATTATATGGAAAGTGAACATGGATATGCTTGGGATATAATGACAAAAATTAAAAAAACACTTGATCCTAACCTAATCTTAAATCCTGGCAAAGTTATTAAATCTAATTGATAAATTCTTTAAAAATGAACCATCAAACTCACCTATTTTTTATTAGAGTAATCTTTTGGGTTAAGATATGATTAACAGACTTCATTTGACCCATATAAGTTTTTATTAAAATTTTTATTAATTATAATTAAATATTCAAAAATTTAAATTTCTATATGATTGCTATTACATAAGCCTTTCTGCAGCAGCAATAGCTTCTTTAGTTATTTTTTTACCTGATATCATTCTTGCTAACTCATTTTTTATATCGTTATGGTTTAATTCTTTAATAATGCTTATTGGTATACCTTTTTTATTTATTTTTTTTGTTACTTTCCAATGCTTACCCGCTTTTGATGCAACCTGAGGAGAATGTGTTACAAGAAGAATTTGTTCATTTTTTGATAAAACTAACAATCTATTACCTACTGCTTCAGCTGTTGCACCACCTATGCCTCTATCAATTTCATCAAAAATTAGGGCTAGACCAGAAGTTTTTTTTACTAAAGATACTTTGAGTGCTAATAAAATTCTAGATAATTCTCCACCTGAAGCGACTTTATCGATATCTTGAATTGGTAAGTTATGATTAGTAAGCTTAAATGTTACGTCATCTTTCCCAATTAATTTTTTTTCTTTCATCTCTTGAATATCTGTTACAAATCTCATCCCTTCCATTTTGAGATTAGACAACTCATTATTGATTATTGTATCTAATTTTTTTCCTTCAACTTTTCTTCTTGAAGAAATTAAATTTGCAATTTCATCATACCTAATTTCACTTTTTGCAATAATTTTTTTTATTGACTTTATTTCTTCATCAAAATTT
>CACBRT010000088.1 GCA_902541695.1 uncultured Alphaproteobacteria bacterium
ATAGCTAGGTACAATTCCTCCCTGTGCCAGCCCAAAAATCAGACTTACTATATATAAAGATATCAAAGCATCGAAAGGTAAATAAAGAAATAGTGCTAAACATTGAAGGCTTGAACCTACCAATAAAACTTTAAACCCACCAAAATAATCAACAGCAACTCCTGAAATTATTCTAGAAATAACACCACCTGCAAGCATTAAAGAAAGCATATTTGTCCCAACTACAGGACTAAAACCAAGGTCAACGCATAAAGCAACAATATGTATTTGTGGCATTGACATAGCTACACAGCAAGAAATGCTTGCCAATACTAAAATAGATAATAATAGTAAGGGAGATATAAATTTGTCAGAAAGTTTTTGGTTGGCCTGCCTAGTTTCTTTATCCAGATAACTATTATCAATTTTTTTTCTCAAAAGAAACGCTAGTGGTATTGTTAACATAACAGCTATTAAACCAAACAAAATATATAAAAATCTCCAATCAAATGAATTTACAAAAACGCTAGAAATTAAAGTAGGCCAAATGATACCTGAAAAATAATTTCCAGAAGCAGCTACTGCTACTGCTATTCCTCTTCTTTTAGAAAACCAAAATGATACATCGGAAATAAGTGGTCCAAAACCTGCTGCTGTGCCAAAACCAATCATTATATGACATAAACTGAGTAACCAAAATGAGTGACTTATAGCCGAAACAAAAAAACCTAAAACTACTGTTAAAGCAGAAAATAATAGAGTGAAAACTATTCCATAATTATCAACTAATTTGCCTAGAAAAAAATTTCCTAATGCAAATCCCACCATAGTAAATGAGAATAAGACTGATACTTCCCCTCGATTAAAATTAAATTCTTTTTGAATATCCGGTAAAACTATAACAATTGCCCACATTCCAATATTAAGAGATGTACCAATTAGAAATGTTACTATCAATCTAAACCAAGAATATTGGCTATCCTGTGAAAAATTTTTGAACAAATTATGATTCCTTTATTTTAAATTTTTTTTTAAATGAAGGAAATATATCGCTATTTGAATTGGATGCATGGTATACTCCTCTTGCAATAGATCTTGAAACGCAAAGAGATGCTGCTTGATTAATTGCCAAGATATCATTTAAATTTTTATTTAATTGTTTCTCTCTCGTAGAAATTGCGAACATCAAATCACCATCAAAAGTGGTATGTGACGGGAAAACTGCTCTTGTAATACCGTCATGTGCAACTGTAGCCAACGCTTTACATTGTGCTTTGGATAAATCAGCATCTGTTGCAACGACACCAATAACTGTATTTTTCTTAAAATCATCAGGTGATGTTCTTCCTATCTCTTTAAAAGGCTCAAATTTATTCGAACATCCAAGTCCTCCAAATTCATTTTGATATTCAAAAGGAGCGGCCCAAAAATGAGGCGTATCATTTACAACTACACTTCCAAATGAATTAATAACAATCAATGCCCCAACTGTGTAGGTATTATTTATCAATAGAGAACAGGATCCTAAACCACCTTTTATATTTCCTGCTGTAGCTCCTTTTCCAGCTCCATATGATCCAATTTTGAAATTTGAGCTTATATCAGAGTAGGCTTTTTGAGCTAAATCAATGTAAGGATTTTTATCCCAATCTTTATTACCACCATTCATAAGATCAAATATTATTGCGCTGGGGACAATTGGGACTTTAGTTTTACCAACTGAATATCCTTTATTATCTCTTCTCAAAAGATTAACTGTTTCAGATGCAGCCTCTAGCCCAAATGCTGATCCTCCTGACAACACTAAAGCATCAATTTTTTCTACAAGTTTATCTGGCTCTAGTAAATCAGTCTCCCTTGTACCTGGAGCTCCACCTAGGACCTTATAACTTGCAACAAATCGATCTTCACAAGTAAGAATTGTAGAACCTGTATTAATCAACTCATTTTCAGAATTACCAATATAAAGCCCTTTCACATCAGTTATTAAATTTTTTTCGCCAGGAGTCAAAACGCTCATTATATACAACGCCCACCATCAACTTGTAGAACAACTCCCGTAATCATAGATGCTTCTTCAGAACATAAAAAGCATGCCGCGTTACCCATATCATCTGGTGTGGAGAATCTTCCTATTGGAATTGTTGACAAAAACTTTTCTCGTTTTTCAGGAGTATCTCCTCCCATAAAACTTTTTAATAGAGGTGTTTCTCCTGCTACTGGTGCTAAAGCATTTACTCTAATTCTTTTTGAGGCTAATTCTATAGCCATTGCTTTTGTTGCACTAATCATCCACCCTTTTGTTGCATTATACCAACTAAGGTTTGGACGTGGTGAAATACCAGCAGTTGAGGCAACATTAAGTATATTTCCGCCTCCAATAGATGTCA
>CACBRT010000089.1 GCA_902541695.1 uncultured Alphaproteobacteria bacterium
ATTAGAAATGATAAATCAAATTGACCTATTTTTTTATAATAATTAGCAATTCTATAGCATTGCAAGGCTTTGAAACCTTTATAATACAATATTGGATGTATTAATCGAGTACAAGCTGGATCCCTATCATAATTTGCTAATATATCTTCAGTACTTTGAACTAATATTTCATTATCTTCAATAAAAGCAATGTTTGTAATTTCAAGTAATTTATTATGTTCTAAATATTTACTGCTTAAGCTATTTGCAATCATATAACACAAACAATCCTTCAGTGAACTATGTGAAATTATAGTCTTATCCAAAAAATAACTAAGAATAGGCTCACTTTTTTTAATTATAGTACATTCATCAAGAACCTTTTCCCAAATTTCGCTTAATCTATTTTGTGAATTATTTTCTTTTTTTTCCATTTAATTTTACCAATTGAATAAACTATTAACATATGTAAGCGAGTACGAACAATTATTTAATAAGAGTTCCTTTTAATTGATCTGAACAATTTAACATTTTTATTATGTTCTTCAAGATTAGTAGAAAAAAAATGTCCTCCAACTCCGTTAGATACATAATAAAAAAAATTTGTCTTTTTAGGGTTTGCAGCTGCAATTAGAGCCGCTTCACTTGGGTTGCAAATTGGACTGATTGGTAATCCATTTATGAGATAAGTATTATACAATGAAGGTTTTTTCAAATCTTTTTTAGTTAAAGGACGGCCTAATTTTTTTCCACCAGTAAGCCCATAAATTACAGTTGGATCAGCTTGTAATCTCATATTTTTTTTCAATCGATTATGTAATACTGAGGACACAAGACCTAATTCATCATAATTACCAGTCTCTTTTTCAATAATAGAAGCCAAAATAAGTAACTCATAAGAAGAATTCAAATCAATATTACTTGACCTTTTATCCCATATTTCTTTTAATTTTTTTTTTTGAATATTTTCTAATTTATTCAAAATACCTTTTCTATTATCTCCTTGTTCGTAAAAATATGTATTAGGTGCTAAATATCCTTCTACTGGAAGATCCGTTAAAAGCAATTTACCAGAAAAAGATTTAGTACTATTTAAAATATTGAAAATAGTAATATTTGTCATACACTCAGTTATTGTAATACGATATCTAACGACTTCGCCTAAATTAAGCTTCAACAAAATTTCTTTAATTGAGGTTACGTTAGATATTTCATAGTATCCCGATTTTATGAATTTTTCGTAATTTGAAAGCATAGCAAAAAATTCAAAAACTTCTCTGTTCTTGATTAATCCAGAGTCATAAAGTTTATTTGAAATTATTCTTAGTGTATCACCCTTTTTAATAATTATTGAGTATAATTTATAACTACTCAAATCTAAAGGTAATCTTTGAGTCTGTAATTGATTAAGTAGGATAGGTATTGTTAAAAAAAAATTATAAAAGCAAATAAATTAGAAATAAAAGTTTTCATTATTAGTTTAAATTCTCTTAAAAATTAATGATGCATTAGTTCCACCAAAACCAAAAGAATTAGAAAGTGTAACATCTATCTTCCTTTTCACTGATTTATTTGGTGCTAAATCTATAGGCGTTTCTTTATCAATTACATCTAAATTAAGAGTTAATGGAGCAACCTGATCTCTCATAGAGAGTATACAAAAAATAGCTTCGACTGCACCAGCAGCACCTAATAAGTGACCAATTGAAGATTTTGTTGATGACATTGTAACACAAGCTGCATGATTTCCGAGAAGTTTCTCAACTGCTGTAAGTTCAATAGTATCCGCCATTGTTGAAGTACCATGTGCATTTATATAATCTATATCTTGACATTCTAAACCTGACGAATTTAAAGCTGAAATCATAGATCTATACCCTCCATCACCATCCTCTGATGGAGCTGTTATATGATAAGCATCACCTGATAAACCATAGCCCACAATTTCACAATATACGTTAGCTTTTCTAGCTAAAGCGTGCTCATATTCTTCTAGCACTAAAACTCCAGCGCCCTCTCCCATAACAAATCCATCTCTATTTTTATCATAAGGCCTAGATGCAGATTTAGGATCATTAGAAAATTTTGTTGATAAAGCCCTACATGCATTAAATCCTGCAATCCCAATTTCAGTTATTGGACTTTCAGATCCTCCAGCAAGCATCACATCAGCGTCTCCATTTATAATCAGTCTAGCAGCATCACCTATTGAGTGTGCACCTGTA
>CACBRT010000090.1 GCA_902541695.1 uncultured Alphaproteobacteria bacterium
GTTGGTGCAGCACTTGTAAATTCCCTAAGATTGGTAAAAAGCAAATTTCAGAAATAAAAGTTGTATGTACTGGTGGTGGTGCTGCAGGTATTGCATGCCTTATCTATGGGTAATACCGTTGTAGTTGTTCCATCGGAGAAAAATCCACTTTGTGCTACTGATATGTATCAAATATTTCAAACTTCAGATTTTCCATCCGGTTCTGTAAATATTGTTACTGGAAATAAAGATGAATTGTCAGAAACTCTTGCTATGCACATGCAAGTTGATGGAATTTGGTATTTTGGATCTCAAGAAGGTTCAAAAAAAATAGAGGAAAACTCTATTTCGAATTTAAAACAAACTTGGGTTAATAATGGAGTGAATTATTCTTGGAGTAATTTACCTAAGGAAATTAAGATAAAACCTTTATATAAATCTACTCAAATTAAAAATATTTGGATACCTTATGGTGAATAATAATTTATTTTTTTTGAGGATAATCTATTTCAAGTAATGCCTTTTCAATTTCATCTAAAATAGACGGATCATCAATAGTAGCTGGTACTTTAAATTTTTCACCATTTGCTATTTTTAGCATTGTACCTCTAAGTACCTTTCCTGATCTTGTTTTAGGTAGCCTTTCTATAATAACTGCCTTTTTAAAACTTGCCACTGGGCCAATTTTCTCTCTTACTAATAATATAGATTCATTAATTATTTCTAAAGGCTTTCTATTAACTCCAGCATTTAAACAGATAAATCCTAAAGGTAACTGCCCTTTTAGGTCATCATTGACACCAATTACTGCACATTCTGCTATATCAGGATGACCCGATAATACTTCTTCCATTGCTCCTGTTGACAATCTATGGCCTGCTGTATTGATAACATCATCCGTTCGTGCCATTATCGATACAAAACCATCTTCATCAATAAGCCCTGAATCTCCAGTATCATAATATCCCGGAAATTTTAATAAATAGGATTTTTTAAATCTATCATCAGACCCCCAAAGAGTAGGTAATGTTCCAGGAGGAAGAGGTAATTTCACAACTATTGATCCAAGTACATTAGAAGCTGTAACTGTTCCATCTTCATTTAATACTTTGATGTCATAACCAGGCATGGCCAATCCTGCTGTTCCAATTTTAACAGGAGGAGAATTCAATCCTTGAGGACATCCAACCATTGGAAAACCAGTTTCTGTTTGCCACCAGTGATCAATAACTGGAACTCCAAGTTTATTTGAAGCCCATTTGATTGTATCAGTATCTGCCCTTTCACCAGCTAAAAATAACGTTTTTAGTGAACTAGTATCATATTTTCTTATAAATTCTCCATTGGGATCACTTCGCTTTATAGCTCTAAATGCTGTAGGAGCGGTAAATAATATTTTTACATAATGCTCTTCAATAATTCGCCAGAAAGTTCCGGGGTCTGGTGTTCCTATAGGCTTTCCCTCAAATAATAATGTAGTGTTTCCAGCAAAAAGGGGGGCATAAACTATATAAGAATGTCCCACTACCCATCCAACATCAGAAGCTGCCCAAAATACATCATCAGGATCAGCCCCAAAAAAATTTTTCATAGTCCACATTAAACTAACCAAGTGACCAGCTGTTGGCCTAACTACACCTTTGGGCTGACCTGTTGTACCAGAGGTATACAAAATATAAAGTGGATCACTACCTAATACTGGTACGCAAGGAAATTCTGTTGAGGCCTTTTGGAAATCGTCCCAATCATAATCTCTACCGACAACCAAAGGAGCTTGCAACTCATCTCTTTGAAAAATCACACAAAATTTTGGGGAATGTTCTGCTTGATCAATAGCTTTATCGAGTAAAGGTTTATAAGGAATTATACCAGTAGGTTCAACCCCACATGAACCTGCGATTATGGCCTTAGGTTTTGCATCATCTATTCTTACAGCTAATTCATTTGAAGCAAAACCTCCAAATACTACTGAATGAATAGCTCCTATTCTTGCGCAAGCAAGCATTGATACAATGGCTTCAGGTATCATTGGCATGTAAATAATTACTCTATCACCTTTGGATATACCTGCTGTACTTAACGCATGAGCAAATTTAGTAACTTTTTTTAGTAATTGTTTATAAGAGATTTTTTCCTTTATTCCTCTTATGGCACTGTCATAAATGATAGCTATTTTTTCTCCCTTACCATCAATTACATGGCGGTCAATTG
>CACBRT010000091.1 GCA_902541695.1 uncultured Alphaproteobacteria bacterium
AGGAATTGATAAGTCTTCTAAAAAACTTATTAAGTCATCCCTATTATTTAGTTGAAATTCAGCTATTACCTGACCATTTTTTTCATTATCTTTTAAATATTTATTTCTAGTTTTAATTCCAAAGATAAAAGCTAAACAATCAAAAATTATTGATTTTCCTGCACCAGTTTCACCTGTAAAAACATTCAAACCTTTAGAAAAAACTATTTCAGCTTTCTCTATCAATAATATATTTGTAATGGAAAGTGATCTCAACAATTTCAATTAACCCTAATATCGTAATCTTGTATTAGCTTTAAACTCAATTTATTCCATTCACTGTTTGGAAATTCTTTATTTAAAATTTTTGCATAAATTTCAACTTTATTATAAACTCCGATCATAGTATATGCTTCAATAGTTCGAAATAATGCCTCTGGGTAATGAGGAGTATTTTTGTAATTATGGATAACTGTGTTAAATCTTTTAATTGCAGATAAAGGATTATTTTTGTTTAAATAATACTTACCTACAGATACTTCTTGCCCTGCTAATTGACTAGTAGCTATTAAAATATTTTCTTCTGCCTTTATACTGTATTTACTATTTGGATATAGCCTAATTAGTTCATTAAATTCTTTAATAGAATCTCTTGTTGCACCTTGGTCTCTTTCAACATCAATAATCTGTTCAAAATGACTCATAGCTACCATATATTTTGCAAAAGCCGAATTTTCGTCACTAGGGTATAGTTCTAAATACTTTTTGGCAGTAGCTCTAAGATCATTAAATTGAGCACCAGTATGATAAGAACGAATAGCTTTAATAAGAGCTGCTCTGGAAGAATCTGAATAAGGATAAAATTCATTAATTTTCAAATACATTTCTGCTGCTCTTGTATAGTCTTTCTTTTTATGTGCTTGTTCTGCAGTCTTCGTAATTTCTCCAATAGAAGAATTAGAATCAAAATCGCTTGCTAGTTTTGTACATGAACTGTTAATGAATACAAAAATAGATAATAAAAAATAAGAAATAAAAAATAAAGGTATGTTCATTTTGAAAAAAAGATTTTTGATATATCAGAAAATAATAACTTTAACTGGATAAATCAACAATTTAGAATTTTTTATTAGCTCACAGCTCTATAGCTCTGATTTTGCATATTAAATTCTGTATTAATATAATTATTAGGTTTTTTATTATAAAATTGTGATATTTTATAATTTGTCTTGTCAGAAAATATATCTCTGATTAGTTGATTATTTAATCTATGACCACCACAAAATGACATATAATGTCCTATTAATGGAAAACCCGCCAAAGACAAGTCACCTAAAGCATCTAACATTTTATGTCTTACAAATTCATCCTTTCTTCTCAAACCATTAGGATTTAGAATTTTATAGCCATCTACAACTATAGCATTATCTAAATTTCCACCTAAAGCAAATCCCCTTTTTCTCATGCCATTTATATCTTTTTTCAAACAAAAAGTTCTATTGTTACTAAGTTCTGACAAAAAACTTTCTGGTGAAATCGTAAGAGAAAATTTTTGTTTACCAATGCAAGTTTTGGGATAATCAATTACAACTGTTAAAATAAGTTCATTAGCAGGTTCCATTTTAACCCACCCATTATTATTAGTTACTTCTATTGTCTTTTTAATGAAACAAAAATTTTTAGGATTATTTTGATTTCTTACACCTGCTTCCAATAGAGAATTAACAAATTTTATAGACGAACCATCAAGAATTGGTATTTCTTCATTATCAATTTCAATTAACGCATTTGAAATCCCAACCCCTGAGAAAGCAGCTAATAAATGTTCTACTGTTTTTACAGAAATTCCGTAATTATTTATTAAAGTTGAGCATAATTCACTTGAAAAGATGTTTGCATAAGTTGTCTTAATTAAAGACTTTTTTTCTATTACGTCTAATCTCTTAAAAACTATACCATGATTAGGAGGTGCTGGTTTTATATTTATCCTAACAGGTTTTCCAAGATGAATACCAGTACCAACTAAAGATAATTCTTTTTCTACAGTTTTTTGCAAAATGAGACCAGTTTTGATTTAACTGACATTCATCCTAACTAATGCCATAAAAAAATCAAATCACACTTTATAACAAAATAA
>CACBRT010000092.1 GCA_902541695.1 uncultured Alphaproteobacteria bacterium
AACTAGCTGGTGCTATGACAGAACAATTAGCTAGACTATTTGATAAAAAAGAAAGCAATAGCAAGAAATTTAATTAATTTAAAATTCTCATAATTTTCACAAAAAAATGTTCAAAAAACAAAAAAATTTAAAAAAATTAGTTTATCCTAAAGAAATCATTGCTTCTTCAAATAACAAAAAAATAAAGGCTGTCAGGAGAATTATGTACAAATATAAGATAGGGGCATATCTGATTCCTAGAGCTGATCGTTTTCAAGGTGAATTTATTTCAGAAAATGATAATAGACTTTGTTGGCTCACTAATTTTTCTGGTTCAGCAGGTTTATGCATCGTAACATATAAGGCAATCTCATTATTTGTTGATGGTAGGTACACTATACAAGCAGAAATTGAAAAAAATAATCCTGAGATCGAGGTTAACAAACTTGAAAATTCAATAATTCATAAGTGGATAAAAAAGAATATCATTATACATAAAAAACTAGGCTTTAATCCGTGGTTACATACTATAAATGAGATAAAAAACCTTAAAAGTGAATTTAAAAATGATTTGAAATTGAAAAAAGTTGAAAACATAATTGATATTTTATGGACAGATAAACCCAAAGAAAAGATAAATAAAATATTCAAATTATCTGAGAAATATTGTGGGGAATCTTATTCTTCAAAAATAACTAGACTAGACGAAATAAAAACAAAAAACAAAGCTGACTACGTTATATATACTTTACCAGAATCTACCAGCTGGTTAACGAATATTAGGGGTTACGATGTTCCTAACACTCCTTATGTAAAATCATATGCAATCCAAAGAAAAAAATCCAAACTAGATATTTTTGTTTTAAAAGAAAAAATTGAAGAAAATTTTATTGATAGTTTTGGTTCTAAAATCAAATTTTATGACATAAATTACTTTCCAAAAAAACTTAAAGAATTAAAAGGTAGAATTTGGTTAGACGGCAATAACTGTCCATTAGCAGTTAGTAGTTTTTTATCGTCCAAAAAAACTAAGATCTTAAATAAAACAGACCCAACTATATTTGAAAAATCAATAAAAAATGATGTGGAAATTCAAAATGTTAGACTAGCTCATAAAAAAGATGGACTGGCTATGCTGAATCTTCTTTATTGGATTGAGAAAAACAAAAGACGTAGAATTTCAGAAATTGACATTATTCAAACCTTGGCAAATTTAAGAAATAAATCTTCCAATTATTTTGGTCCTTCATTTGACACTATTTGCGGTTCAGGACCAAACGGTGCAATAATTCATTATAGAGCTAATTGTAAATCAAATAGGATCATAAAAAATGGTGATTTAATTCTGATTGATAGTGGGGGGCAATATCTTGAAGGTACAACAGATATAACTAGAACCATAGGTTTTGGTAACATAAATCAATTAAAAAGAAAACACTATACCTTGGTTCTTAAAGGTATGATAGCTATTTCTAAACTAAAGTGGCCACAAGGTTTATCCGGAAAAGACATTGACAGTATTGCAAGATATTACCTATGGCAAGAGGACTTAGATTACGAACATGGAACTGGACATGGTGTAGGTTCTTTTCTTTCTGTTCATGAAGGACCTCAAGCAATTTCTAAACGAAATGAGGTAGAACTTAAGCCAGGTATGGTAGTTTCTAATGAACCAGGCTATTACTTAAAAAACAGCCATGGAATAAGGATCGAAAATTTACTTTTAATAAAAGAACCAAAAAAAATTATACCTAATAGAATTTCTACTCTTTCCTTTGAAACATTAACTTACTGCCCTTTAGATAAAAAATTAATTTTAAAGGAATTATTAAATAGTACTGAAATTGACTGGATTAATAAATATCATCAAAATGTATTGCAAAAATTTGCGAGTAAATTTAGTGGCGATCAGAAAAACTGGCTGATTAATTTATGTTCAAAAATCTGATTATTTTTTAAGTATTTGTATATTCTTGCCTATTTGTAAAGGTAATTTCAATTTAATGCAAAGATCAAAATACTTCTCTATTTTTTTAATTGTTGAAGCTCCATATTCAACAGATTTTCTTAAATTTAAATCTACATTTATTAATAAGGTTTCACAAACCGCCACTTGTTTACCTGATTTA
>CACBRT010000093.1 GCA_902541695.1 uncultured Alphaproteobacteria bacterium
TGTGCCCATTTTTGGGATTGTAAAACATTTTCAAATTTCCAAAAAAATTGGTAGCTAAATTTATTTTAATTGTTATTAGGATAAGTTATTTTAATAGATAACTACAGGTCTAAATTGTTAATAACTCAAAATAAGTATTAAAATATGATTCAATTTACTTACGAAAGTGAAAATGATGAAGAAGCAGTTGAAAATTTACTGGATTTAGTTTTCTCGCCCACACGATTTAATTTAAGTTCATATTCTTTAAGAATTAAAGTTCCTAAAATAAGAACACTATGTTACATAGTTAAGAATTCAAATGGATCTATTATAGGAGTAATTCGTAATTGGCCCATATTAATTGGCGATAGAAAAAAATTATCCCTTTTGATGGGACCAATTGCTGTTCATCCTACTTTTCAAGGAGAAGGATTAGGGGCATATTTAATAAATAAATCAATAAAAGAAGCAAAAAAATATGGGTGGGAAAGAGCTATACTTATAGGAGACATTAATTACTATAAACCATTTGGATTTTACCAGCAAAATAAAAATAAAATAGGTTTTCCTCCACCTACTGATCCAAAAAGAGTATTATTAATTGAACTTCAAAAAAATTCATTTAAAGGCGTAACTGGCATTGTACAGAAATTTTAATTCTTTTAAAATATAATTAAACTGTTTGTATGGAATTTACTTCTTCTAAATATTGAACTACTGGCTCTCTAATAGATTCAATATTTGTTACTAAGATATTATCAATAAATTGTTTTATCTTTAAAAGATTAATATTTCTAAGAACAGACTTTACTGGAGCTATAGAGTTCGGTTGCATGGAAAGGGTTTTAAATCCCAAAGCACACAGTATTAAAGCTTCTAACGGTCTACCCGCGTCTTCACCGCAAAAACAAAGTGGTAATTTAAATTCTTCACTCTTTTTTACAATTAATTTAAGAAAAATCAAAAAACTTCTGCTTAAAAAGTCATATTTTTTCCTTACCTGTTCATTTTCTCTATCGGCAGCAAAAAAAAACTGTTTAAGGTCATTACCGCCTACCATAATAAAATCAACATTTTTAAAAAATGAGTCCGCGGCATACACAAGACTTGGGACTTCTAACATTGTGCCTATTCTAATAAATTCAGGTATTTTACGTTTACGATTTTTTTCTCGATCTATTTCTTCTAAAATTATATTTTTAGCTTGTAAAAATTCTTTAGGTTCAGTCACTAGGGGAATTACAACATTTAAACTCCGTCCTTTAGCTCCTCTAATTAGTGCTTGGACTTGCATTTTAAAAACAAAAGATCTTTCTAGAGAAAGGCGAATTGCTCTCAATCCTAGCGCTGGATTGGGTTCTAATTCTGGATACATTTTTGGTATTACTTTGTCACTTCCAATATCTAAAGTTCTAAAAAAAACCGGATAAGATCCGGCTTTGTCTAATACTCTGGAATAAATTTCAGCTTGTTCGGCTCTTTTTGGTAATTTATTATTTATTAAGAATTGTAATTCTGTTCTGTATAAGCCAACACCATCTGCTCCAGCATCATTTAAAGATGGGAGGTCAGCCATCAAACCCGCATTAATCATTAAACTAATTTTTTGATCGTCAATTGTTTTAGTTTCAAGATTTTTCAAAGCCAAAAATGATTTTTTGGCTTTATTTCTTAATTTTAATTTATTCAAATATGAACGATATATTGGGGTCTGAGGTCTTAAATATAATTTTCCCTGATCAGCATCAATTATTATTTTATCGCCATTTGATGATTTATTTATAATATCTTTTACCTGTAATAACAAAGGTATGTTTAATGTTTTTGCGACAATGGTTGTATGACTTCCAACAGAACCATCTTCAAGAATAATTCCTTTAAGGTTATGTCTTAATGAAACTAATTCTAGGGGACTGATATTTCTAGTTACCAAAATTGGATTATCAATATCTCCGGTTGAAAGATTAGTTTTTTGATTGGTCAGAATTTTAAGCAAAATATTAGAAATTTCATAAAATTCATTTAGTCTTTCTTTGAAATAAAAATTTGTAACCTTTGCAATTCTAGATTTTATAGATGTTTGTTCTTTTTCTACAGCCACTATAGCGGATAAACCAC
>CACBRT010000094.1 GCA_902541695.1 uncultured Alphaproteobacteria bacterium
TGATGCATTGGTAGGTTGTATCTCATCAAAAGAAGTTGTTTCTTTAACAAGAATGGACAGACTCGATATGAGTAAACCTACCAGCGGTTTTTTATCTTTATTAAAAAAACTAAGGGGAAGTAATAAATCAGGGAAACCAGCTAGTGGGAAAAGGCAGATGTCAATACTTAGGAGATTGCCTAAGATATTAAGATTTATTCCAGGAAAAGCTCAAGATGTGCGCTCTTATTTTCTCACAATGTTATATTGGTTGGGTGGCTCAGATGACAATGTTGAGTCAATGATAATTTATTTATGTCAAAAATATGGGAAATTAGAAAGCAAAAGTAATTTAGTAGCCAAACCACCTATTGAATATCCAGAAACTGGGCTCTACCACCCTAAACTGAAGAAAAGAGTTTCTACTAGCATAAAAGATTTGCCTTCAAAAAAAGATAGTGTTGGAAAAGTGGGTATTTTGTTGATGAGATCATATGTCTTATCTGGGGACACTGCACATTACGATGCCGTAATTAGTGAATTAGAAAGTATGAATCTGCAGGTAATCCCTGCGTTTTCAGCCAGCTTAGATTCTCGTCCAGCTATTGATGAATTCTTTTATGTTAGTAATCAACTTAATGTTGATTGTATACTGTCTTTAACAGGATTTAGTTTGGTAGGAGGCCCTGCATATAATGATAGTAAGGCTGCAGAGGATATTCTCTCTAAATTGGATGTTCCATATATAGCTGCACATGCTTTAGAATTTCAAACTCTTCCAAATTGGCAGGAAAATGATATAGGGTTAGGTCCTGTGGAAACCACAATGTTAGTTGCTTTACCTGAAATTGATGGTGCTATTGCACCTACGGTTTTTGGAGGAAGAATGGCTCATGGACTAGAAATGCAACCTTCAATAGAAAGAGTCAAAAGCTTATCATCCAAAGTTCAAAAATATGTAAATTTGAGAAACAAAAATTTAAAAGATAAGAAGATATCTATAGTGTTATATGGTTTTCCACCAAATGCTGGTGCGATAGGAACTGCTGCATATTTAGATGTTTTTCAGTCTCTCTTTAATACACTAAGTAGATTAAAAGAGGAAGGCTATAGTGTTGACCTACCTTCTGATGTTGCTGAATTAAAAAAATCTATACTTAATGGAAATAAGGATAAGTATGGTCAAGAGGCAAATGTCTATAAAAGAATTTCTGCTGATGATATTGTGTTGAATGAACCTTTTTTGAAAGATATTGAAAAAACTTGGGGACCAGCGCCAGGAAAACAACAATCTGACGGCTCTGGTCTATTTATTTTAGGTGAGAAATTTGGAAATATTTTTGTAGGTATACAGCCAGCCTTTGGGTATGAAGGGGATCCTATGCGTCTCCTTTTTGAAAAAGGTTTTGCTCCTACGCACGCCTTTTCAACATTTTATAGATTTATTAAAAATGAACTTGAAACGGATGCAATAATTCATTTTGGTATGCATGGAGCTCTTGAATTCATGCCTGGAAAAAAATCTGGAGCAAGTGAAAGTTGTTGGCCCGATAGATTAATTGGAAATATTCCAAATATTTATATTTATGCAGCAAATAATCCAAGTGAGGGGTCTCTAGCCAAACGAAGATCTAATGCTGTTATTATTTCTCATCTAACTCCACCCTTATCTAAAGCTGGTTTATATAAAGGCTTTTTAGAATTAAAAGAATCTTTGATACAATTTAGACAAGAAAATAATGGAACAAAAAATTTGTCTGATCTTAAACAACTGATCAAAGATCAAGCAGAGGCCCTAGAAATCAAATTTGATAATAATTTTGAATTGTTAAAGTCAAAGTTATATGAATTAGAGGAGGCACTTATTCCAGAGGGACTACATGTAATAGGATCCCCACCCTCTGATAATGCTCGTGATAGTTATCTAAGTGTAATTCCTGGAATAGAAGACCAAAAGGATCGTGAGTACTTTGATCATTTATTAAATGCTGATACAGAAATTAAGGGGTTAATTAATGCACTCAAAGGTAAATATATAAAACCGGTGCCTGGCGGAGACATTATACGTTCTCCTGAAATACTTCCTACAGGAAGAAATATGCATGCATTTGATC
>CACBRT010000095.1 GCA_902541695.1 uncultured Alphaproteobacteria bacterium
TTTCAATTACGTCTCTATACATGTAGTGAGTATCAAGTCCATTTATTCTAATAGACATGGTTTTCCTCCCCCAGTCTATTTCATTTAGAGCTTTGATAATATTTTTACGAGCTGTCTCTTTTTCGTCTGGGGCTACTGCATCCTCTAAATCTAAGAAAATAATATCAACATCTGAGTCTGCTGCCTTTTGGAACATATTTAACTGAGATCCTGGCACTGCTAGTTCAGATCTATTTAGTCGGGCTGGTGCCTGTTCAATTGGGAAAAAAGACATTTTATAATTCCTCCTACATATTAATTTATCTAATTGAGGTCATTGGCGGTAAAAAAGATCACTGTCAATAATAAACTCAGTTATTTAGTGTACATTATTTTATTTCTTCCTTTTAACTTTGAATCCTAGTTGTAGATTCCCTTTCTTTTTAAATTTATAAGTTTATGTGGTTATTTTGAATAAAATTGTATAATTTAAATTATGTTTTGGTAAATTACTTTACTTTACGTTATCCAAAAGCTAGTTATAGATTTGATTTTCTTGAATGATCTAGATAAATCTTAATACAGCCGCAAGGAGTAGATATGTTCAATAAAAATATATATCCAATAGTAGACATCCTCTACAAAATTAGATGCAACCCAGATCTGTGTAACATCGAAGGAGTAATATTGGCCTGACTTTTAAATGCTTGTGCTAGTTGATTAAAAACACGCCGAAGTAATAATTGAAAAGTTTTAGTTGGAGATATAAAGATGGACATCCATGAATATCAGGCAAAAGAGATTTTAGCAAAGTTCGGTGTAGGTGTGCCGCCAGGAGCTCTTGCATACAGTCCAGAACAAGCCGCATATCGAGCTCGAGAGCTTGGAGGTGATACTTGGGTTGTCAAAGCACAGGTACATGCAGGTGGTCGAGGAAAAGCTGGGGGTGTTAAGGTTTGTCATAGTGATACGGAGATTGTGGAAACTTGTGAAAATCTTTTTGGAAGTAAATTAGTTACGCATCAAACGGACTCTAACGGTAAAGGCGTTTATCGAGTATATGTTGAAGGTGGTGTGCAAATAAATAGGGAAATTTACTTAGGGTTTGTTTTAGATAGATCTTCGCAAAGAGTGATGATTGTCTCCTCTGCTGAAGGAGGCATGGAGATTGAAGATATCTCTGCTAACAAACCTGAAAGCATTGTAAGATCCACAGTTGAACCAGCAGTTGGATTACAAGATTTTCAATGTCGGCAAATTGCTTTTAAATTGGGTATTGATCCAGTTTTAACTCAAAGTATGGTTAGGACTTTGCAGGGTTGCTACCGTGCATTCCGAGAGTATGATGCAACTATGGTTGAAATAAACCCTTTGGTAGTTACCGAAGATAATCGTATTCTTGCATTAGATGCGAAAATGACTTTCGATGATAATGCACTTTTTAGACATCCCTATATCTCAGAATTACGTGATAAAAGCCAAGAAGATCCAAGGGAAAGCCGTGCTGCTGACAGAGGCCTGAGTTATGTCGGATTAGAAGGTAACATTGGGTGCATCGTCAATGGGGCAGGTCTAGCTATGGCAACAATGGATACAATTAAATTGGCTGGTGGTGAGCCTGCTAATTTCCTTGATATTGGAGGTGGTGCTACCCCTGAGCGTGTCACAAAAGCTTTCCGTTTGGTAATGTCTGATAACAATGTTCAGGCTGTATTGGTTAATATTTTTGCTGGTATTAACCGATGTGACTGGGTTGCTGAGGGTGTGGTTCAGGCTTTGCGAGAGGTGCAGGTGAATGTGCCAGTTATTGTCCGATTGGCAGGTACTAATGTAGAAGAAGGACAAAAAATCCTGGCTGAGTCAGGTCTCCAAATTATTAGAGCGACAACATTAATGGATGCGGCAGAACGTTCAGTCCAAGCTTGGCAGAGTTATTCTGTTAAAGAACCTAATAAGGGTACAATATAATGAGTATATTAATTGATAGAAATACACCGGTTATTGTTCAAGGTATAACTGGTAAAATGGCTCGTTTTCATACTGCAGATATG